>NZ_CP025938.1:1958571-2285000 GCF_002893765.1 Tamlana carrageenivorans
TGCCTACAAATAATGGTGCTGGTTACACAGATGTAACCGTGTATGCCACAACCGTAGCCTATAGTTTTGAAAAACTTCAAGAGGCTTCAAATGCATCTAATGGGTATAATGTGATTGATCCTGCTTGGTTTCAAGGTGGCGATGATCAAGACCTTGATGGAAACGGTGTAACCGTTGAAGCTAGGGGTTTTACCAAAGAGATGGATATTATCATCAATATGGAATCACAAAGTTGGTTGGCGGGTTCTACACCTTCTGCAAGTGATTTGAACGATCCGACTAAAAATACCATGAAAGTTGATTGGGTTCGTGTTTATAAACCTGTGAATTCTGGAAACGCTGATGTCGCTGTGACTGGAGTAACTTTGAGTCCTGCTACTTTAAGTATCGAACAAGGTGCTACAGCCAACTTAACTGGAGCTGTTATTCCTAGTACAGCAACCATTAAAACGATGACTTTTTCTTCTAGTAATACGGCGGTAGCTACAGTCACTCAAAGTGGTGTGGTAACAGCCGTTTCCATTGGAAATGCTGTAATCACAGCAACCACTACTGATGGCGGTTACACTGATACGAGTAGTGTTACCGTTACAGATAATTCAAATTCGGGTAACGAGGATACGATTGTTATTGAAGCTGAAAATTTCGCAAGTACTACAGGGACTTATAATGATGGATTCGTGCCTTATGGGGTGAATGCCGGAACAACAAAAATTAATTATGTGAATAGCAATGACAGTGCTACATATAATATTCAAGTGTCTGAAGCTGGAAACTATGAGATATCTTATGCGATTTCAACTCCAGTGGCTAATGCTGCTATTAGTTTTTATGCCGACAATGTGCTCGTTGGTGCGACCAATGTTGTAAATAACGGTCAGTGGGATGCCTATCAAAACTTAAATTCAGGACATCAAGTGTATTTGAGTGCGGGAGATCATACCATAAAAATTGTAGCTAGTGGTTCCAATGCCTGGCAGTGGAATTTAGATAAAATAACTCTAACCAAATCGGTATCTGGAGGTACAACACCAAGTAATATCATTATTGAAGCTGAAAACTTTATGAGCACGACAGGAACTTATAATGATGGCTTTGTGCCTTACGGAGTTAACCAATCTAGTGTCGGCATTAACTATGTGAATTCAAATGATGAAGCGGTTTATAGTTTTTTTGTACAAAATTCGGGAGTATATAACATTCAGTATTTGATATCAACACCCGTTAATCAAGCGCAGATTTCTGTTTATGTGAATAATACTTTGGTGGCTACCAATGCGGTTTCTAATAATGGTGCTTGGGATGATTATCAAACATTAAATGCTGCTTCAACCGTAAGTTTACAGCCAGGAACACATACGTTGAAAATTGTGGCTAGTGGTAGTAATGCTTGGCAATGGAATTTAGATAAAATCATTTTAAGTTCTGGAGCGACATCAAAACAAAATGAAGATTCGAAACGAAGTGCATCTACCGAAAAGTCGAATCAGTTTGTGTTTTATCCAAATCCAGCTTCCGATGTCTTGAATATTTCAACCAGTGAAACCATCCAAAAAATACAAGTTTATAATATTACCGGCGCTGTAGTTTTACAGCAAAAGGGCTATAACGGGGCTTTGGATGTTCGTGAGCTTGCCAATGGCTTATACCTTTTACAGGTTACTACAGCCGAAGAGGAAGTTATTACAAAACGTATTGTCATAAGTCGATAGACTTATAATTATTTTATTAGTTAAGAAGAAAGCTCGCCCATCATATGGCGGGCTTTTTGTTTGTCTTCAGGAAAACTTCCCAAATAAAAACACTGTACACTACAAGGTATTCTAAGGAAATAACCCATAAGTTCTCCGATTTGTCAGATTGATTTACGTTTACATAAGCCAAATAGCTTAAAATAATAACAAAACTCCATACCAAAGGGAATTTGTATTTTGTGAAAACCGAGAGTATAAGTAATGTGGCGACATACCAAGGGTGCACAGTAGTGGCTGTGAAATAATAAAAGGAAAGCGCAAAAAGCATGGCAGTAATAAGTTGCACTGAAGTTTTGTTTTTTCTGAACAAAGCCATGCCCATAACAACTGCAAAAACAAGTATCGCTATAGCTTTTCCTATAAAAGCAATTTCATTATAACCTCGGCACGTGTAGCCGATCGTTCTAGCGATATAATATAAACTGGCGTTGAATTCAAATTTTTGAAACCACAGTGCCACGGTAGTCGCGTAATTACTGATAAATTGACTATTATAAAAAGGCAGGAATAATAAAATGGTACATAGACCTATTATACTATAAAAACACAGCAGTTTTACTATGTTTTTACTTCTTGAAGTTCTCTGGTTTTCTGGGTTATTGGAAGATTCTAGAGTATGGTGTTTCTTTTCAAAATTACCTTTTAAAAACCATTGAAAAAATAAAGGCAGAAAAAGTAGTGGCATTAATTTCACTGAAATGGATAATGAAAACACCACTGCGGCACACATCCATTTTTGATTTAATAGCAAGTATAAACTCCAAATTAAAAAGAAAATCATTACCCCTTCAAAGTGTAAATTTCCAGTAAGTTCGATGATGATAAACGGATTTAATACATACCAAAATATAAGATAGGTGGGTTTTTGTAATTTAAGTAATATTTTTTTTCCGAAGTAAAGGGTTCCTAAATCTGCAGCAATAATAATGAGGCGTAACACCACAACAGAACCTAAAATACTTTTGCTTGAAAAAAGTGCTGCTATGGCAAAGCACAGTTGGTTTAAAGGTGGGTAATTCGAAAAATGGCTAGCATTCAATTCGCCCATGCCTTTGCGAAGCTCTAAAGCTTCAGTAATGGGGAATTCGGCCTGCTTCATAAAAAAATCTACCGTATTAAGATACGGATTGTAGCCTTCTAAAATCAATCGGCCATCCCAAATAAAACGATAGAAATCTTGTGATAAATTAGGGAGTGCCAAAATAAAAACGGCTCTACATCCGAAGGCCAAATAGGTTAAGGCATTTTCGTTATGCCTCAGTATCTGCATCAGCTTATAAAACAGAAAGAAAAGTGCAGTATAAAGCGAAATGAGTTTGATGTAATCGGTACGTATGAGACGATAAGCAAAAGCCCAGTAAAATATCAATGTAGTTACAGTTAAAAGTATCGGTATTTTGTAGGTTTTAAAAATGTTCGTCGTTAAAGGCATGTGATAAATATATGCTTAATTGGATGGTTTTCCTGTTAAACGGACTTTGGTAGATTAAAGTTAGTTAATTACCTTCACAAGGGAAACGTAATTATGATAAATATGAGGTTGTTAAAAGTTATTCTTTTTTTAGTAGTTGTGGTTAGTATGTGGTCATGTAAGTCTTCAGAACATGGTAATGAAAAGGGAATAAGCAAAACTAGAAAAAGTATAAAAATAGATAAGTTCGAGTATCTAAAAAATGGTGACACCTTATCCTATACTGAGGTTCGTTTTTATCGCGTTCACCACACGGCTTTTTATAGTCAAAAAGTGATGTTTGATAAGTTTGGGAAGTGGGATCAAATGATTTTTTATGATTATGAAAGAGGAGATTTGTTGCTTTGGAAGGATTTAAAGCTTTTTGAAGATGATGCCACGCGCTATACCATCGCTGCATTAGGAGAAGAAACTATAGAAACGTTGTATGCCTCGTTTATGGCTTTTGATGAAAAAGGTAACGATTTGTTGAAAGATACCCTGTATCAAGAAAAGCTTATTCCTTATTTCCACCGGTTGATTAAATCTGGTAATTATCATAATCGTACATTTTTTGATGTATATGATAAAGAGGTAAAAGCTAACAAGTTGACAAAATCAACCACCCACTAAACTTTAGATCGTAAAGATTTAAAGAAGACATAGCCAAAACCTACAAAAAGCATCGTGTGGAAAGGGAATAATCCGAAATCACCGCCTTGATTACCTACCACAAACGCACTGTACATGCCAAAAGCGAAATAAAGCATTAATAAACCTTCAAAAATCACGTTTATAGAAAGATTTTTGGCAAGATACTTATTGCTTTTCCAACTATCCTTATACTTACTTATGTTGAATTTAGGGGTACGTACAAATTCCGATTTTTTTCCAATATGCCCTTCTAAAACGGCAATGGAGTTATGTAATGAAAAGCCCATAGCTATTGAGAAAAAGACGAAAAACATACCAATATAGCGTATAAAGTTCTTAAAGCCACTGCCATAAGTGTTTTTATACATAAACCAATAGCATATAAAAAAGATGATGGTACTCATCACAAAGAAACTCATCACATAAAAGTAAGGTCTTAAGTGGGCATATTCGTTTTTAATGTATAGCATAGGAATACTTAAAATCCCAACAATAAGCACGTTTAAAAACATGGTGCTATTAAGTAAATGTAGTAAGCCATGTACTTTAGTTTTAGCCGAAATTTCAGAGTTTTTAATAACGCGACCTAACATTTTTCTAAAGTTTTCAGCGCCACCTTTATTCCATCTAAACTGCTGCGAACGTGCTGCACTAATCACTATAGGCAATTCTGCAGGCGTTTCAACGTCTTCTAAATATTTAAATTTCCAGTGTTTTAACTGTGCACGGTAACTTAAATCTAAATCTTCGGTAAGCGTATCACCTTCCCAGTTTCCAGCATCAATAATACAGGTTTTACGCCATAATCCAGCGGTACCGTTAAAGTTGATAAAATGTCCTTTACTATTTCGTCCTACTTGTTCTAGAGTAAAATGGGCGTCTAAAGCAAAGGCTTGTATTTTAGTTAAAATGGAGTAATTTCTATTGATGTGTCCCCATCGCGTTTGTACAACACCTATGGCTTCATCTTTAAAGTAAGGCACGGTACGTTTTAACCAGTCTTTTTTAGGAAGGAAATCAGAATCAAAAATGGCAATAATCTCACCCTTAGCTATTTCTAAGCCTTCTTTTAGGGCTCCAGCTTTAAATCCTTTTCTGTCGGTTCGCGTAATGTGAGTGATGTCAATACCCGTGGCATGAAGCCTCTCAATTTGCTTTCTGGTGCTAATTACGGTTTCGTCGGTAGAATCGTCTAAAACCTGAATTTCAAGTTTATTTTTAGGGTATTCAAGTTCCACAATATTGTCAAGTAAGCGCTCCATCACATACATTTCGTTGTAAACCGGTAGTTGTATGGTAATGAAAGGCACTTCATCTGGATTTGATAAATCAAGTAAAGGCGAGGTGTCTTCTTTTTTCTTAGATGATAAATAATTAAAAAGTAAATTTAGCTGAGCTAATGCATACATGAAAATAAGCAGTAACGAAATGCTATAAATAACTATTATTGAGGTTTCTAAAATCATTTTTTTATACTGTATTTAAAAATCCAACCAAGAATTTTTGCGCCTGCAAATATAGCACCTTTTATCGTACCAGACACCTTTGAAACGCCAATTCTATTTCTGTAATTTAGAGGGACTTCTGTATATGAAAAATCGTACTTCAATGCTTTAAGTTGCATTTCTACCGTCCAGCCATAGGTTTTGTCTTCCATGTTGAGCGCCAGTAGTTTATCGTACTTAATAGCTCTAAACGGACCTAAGTCGGTGAATTTGGCATTGAAAAATAAGCGCATTAGTGATGTGGCTAGCCAGTTTCCAAAAATTTGAGGTGTGGTCATAGCGCCTTTTTCTCTAAGCTTTTTATCGCGTGCACCAATAACAAAATCAATATTGTCATTAATAATTGGTGCTACAATTTTAACTAATTCTTCGGGGAAATCACTGTAGTCGCCATCTAAAAAAACTATAATATCTGGTTTGCTAGGCTGTTCTGCAATGTACTGCATGCCCTTTAAACAGGCATATCCATAACCTTTGTTGGATTCTGTTAATACCGTGGCTCCAGCCTTTTTTGCATTAATTTCAGTATTATCTGTAGAGTTATTGCTTACCACAATAATTTCATCAACTAAAGATGGAATAGCATTCACAACAAGGCCGATAGAGTCAGCTTCATTGTACGCAGGAATAATGACTTTAATATGAGTCATTTGCAGGGTTGTGATTTGGGTTTTGGGTTAAGTTTGCCGCAAAGGTAATTTTTTAATTTAATTATTTGTTAAATTCCTAAATTCTAGTTGATTTTTGTGTAGGATTTTTTACGTGGTGCATAGGTTTATAGCGGTTTTTTTTAGAGATTCACAGGGTAATTTAGGGAGGCATTACTCAGTGTGCCTTTGTGAGTCTCTGTGTTTCTCCGTGTAATAATAGTTTTAAAACAGAGATTCATAGAGTTTTCACAGAGATATTTAAGAAGAAGCTTCTCTGTGTGTCCCTGTGTATCTCCGAGCAACTTCGTGTAATAATAGGTTTAATACAGAGAATCACAGAGTTTTCGCAGAGATTTCACAGAGATATTTAAGGAGTAACTCCTCTGTGTGTCTTTGTGTATCTCAGTGTGTTTCCGTGTAATAATAGTTGTGTTGCAAAAATCACGAGTATAACAACCAACTAGAATGACTTACTATTCACATAATCCATCAAATCCACATCATTCCCGAGTAAAACATCATTAGAATTGATACGTTCCTTCATGCTGTCGTTTTCAAGTTTTAAAACACCTCTCGGACAAACAGCAGCGCAAATACCGCAGCCCACACAACTTGAACGTACAATGTTTTCGCCTTTTTGGGCATAGGCACGTACATCAATACCCATCTCACAATAGGTGGAGCAATTTCCGCAGGATATACATTGTCCGCCATTGGTGGTAATTCTAAATTTTGAGAACATCCGTTGCTGAAATCCTAATACAGCCGCCATCGGGCAACCAAATCGGCACCAAACACGGTTTCCTAGAATAGGGTAGAAGCCCGTACCAATGACCCCCGAAAAAATAGATCCAATATACAAGCCGTAGGCAGAGCGTAGGACGCTAGATTTTACAAAGAACAGACGTTCACTCGTACCTGTGTAATGCATGATAAACAGCGCAGCGATAATAACAAAGAAGCCTAATGCTCCATAATTAGCGTCTTTACCCAATTCATGGCGCTTAAAAATCAAAGTTAGGGCAAATACAAGGGTTAATAAGCCGCCAACTCCTAATAGGAACGTAGATTTGGTTAGCCAATATTTTGTGGAGTCATGACCTAAATAACTGTAAATAACAGCTGTTGTCATAATTACAGAAAAAACTAAAACAACATGAATTAACCAGCGTTCCAATTTCCAAGCCGATAATTTTTTACTGCTTAATTGTCTGAAGGGATCTCCAGCAGTTTCTGCTAATCCGCCGCAACCACAAACCCATGAGCAGTACCAACGTTTTCCATATTTATAAGTAAGAAAAGGCGAAATGATAAATATGGAAAGTATACCAAAAATTAAAAGTGCTAGCCCAAGGTTTCCTGAATTTATAAAGCCGTTTACCGACCAGCGGTCAAATAAATAATAGTTAAGCGGCCACATACTTTTTATATCATAGTAAGGTAAGTTGTATTCTGGGCTTTCGTTTAATCGGGCCATAAATTCAGGAATTAAAAAGGCGAAGCCCAACTGAAAAAACATCACAGAAACCGTACGCAGTTGTTGATACCGATTATGACGGTATTTTAAAATAAACTTATATCCGAATATTAAAATAGCGAGTGTGTAAAGGGTGCCATAAACAAACCATTGACTCGCTGGTCGACCGCTTAACAGAAAGCTTAAAGGATCGAAAAGGGCTATGAGTCCGGTATTAGCTTCTCCCGAACTTCCTTGTCCTAAATACTGCGGAAAAAAATACAACACCAAATAAAATCCGGTTAACACGATGCCTAAAATCCAAGCAGTTACACCACGAGAGGTTAAAGATTTAAACCAAACACGATCATTTTTTATACCTTCTAATTTGGTGGTGTATAAACTGTGTGAAAAAAGTAGGGTGCCTGCAGTGATTAAACCCAACGACAGACTTAAACCCAACGTTTTATAAGGAAAATCGGTATTAAAAAGCGCTAGTGCTAAAATGAACAGTCCAACAACGCCTATAAATACGGCGATTTTTTCCTTTGTAGAAAGGCTGAACGTTTCAGAAGGTGTTAACGAAATGCTATGGTGTTGTTTGTCGTTCATGTAGGGATTTTATACTGTTTGCAAGGTCTGGTTATAAGCTGAAAGAATGTCACCTTCGTAGGTTTTATAAAATTCGGGGTCGAAATTGGCTTCAGCTAAGTGATTAATAACAAAATGAACATCTCGCTTTTCGGTGAGCCATTTGTCAAAGGTTTCGTGTCGCATACGAATACCAAAAGTATTGATGCCTAAAAATTGATTGGTATTTTCATGATAAGCTACCGTGATGCATTTGGTGTCATCGTCATGTTTCCAGTGGAAATGCTTTTCGTAATCTGGTTTGCCTTTTTTACCATGAACCCAACCATAAGTTTGATATTCAATATCTAGAAATTTGGCTGAGTTAAACCAATGTCCGGGATTGTAAGCCATACGATTACCGCAAATGGTTTGGGCTAAAGCTTCACCCATCATACGCCCTGTGTACCAAACCGCTTCAACTGGAGGGCGTTGGCCTACAGGTTCTATTTGTTCGGCACAATCGCCAATAGCATAAATATCAGGAATATTGGTTTCTAAAAAACGATTCACTTTAATGCCTTTGTTGGTTTCAATATCAGAATCTTTAACAAAATTGATATTCGGTGAAACACCAGCGGTAAGTCCAACGACGTTACAAGGGATTTCTTCGCCCGTTTCTTCAATAATGACCGATTTAACCTGGCCATTTTCATCAGAAACAATTTCCTTTAAGTTTGTGCCAAGCCGTAAATCGATATGGTGATTTTTAATGTGACGATTAATCATGTCACTTTCGCCCTGTGGTAAAATACCGTTCCAGAAACTTTGTTCTCGCACTAAAAAAGTAACCGGGATGTTTCGCGAATTTAGCATTTCGGCAAGCTCAATGCCTATTAAACCGCCTCCAACAATAACGGCCCTTTTACAGGATTGATTATCGGGAGCATATTTTTCTAAAAGGTCTAAATCTTGTTTGTGGTACAGTCCCATAACGCCTTCCAGGTCTTGTCCTGGCCAACCAAATTTATTGGGCTTGCTTCCGGTGGCTATAATGAGTTTGTCGTAATTTAGAGTTTCGCCATTTTCAAAATACAGCGTTTTTGTGTCGCTTTCAACCTTTTCAACAAAAGCCTTTTTTAATGCTATGCGGTTTTTCTCCCAAAACCAATTTTCATAGGGCTGTGTATGCTTAAAAGTCATGTGGCCCATATAAATGTACATTAATGCGGTTCTGGAGAAAAAATACTCGGTTTCCGAAGAAATGATGGTAATCTTCTTATTAGAAAATTTACGAATATGCCTAGCCGCCGTAACGCCTGCTATGCCATTTCCTATAATTACAACATGTTCTTCCATGGATAAAAAATGCTTGTTTTTTGTGTTTTGAAACTTTTAAAGCCTACTCTAGTATGCTAAAGTTGATTTATGGGTCGTAGATAAAGGTAATAACTTAAAAGTGGACTTCAATTTAGAACTGGTTTAAATTGATAAACCACATTTTTTTGGTTCGTTTCTTCATCAGTGAAAAAAATGAAGCGTTATGCTTTTTACTTAGGACGGGAATTATAATATTTCCTTGACCTTTGCATTTAATATTTTAAAAAGAAACTGTTAGTTTTGCTGAAAACAGATAAACATGAAGCGTACCATTGCTATTGGAGATATTCACGGCGGATTAAGAGCCTTAACCCAGGTGTTAAATAAAGTTGAGGTTAAAGATGAAGATAAACTTATTTTTGTTGGCGATTATGTTGATGGTTGGAGTGAAGCCGCTCAAGTTATTCAGCTTTTAGTCGAACTTTCCGAAAAAGTAACATGTGTATGTATAAAAGGAAATCATGATGTTTGGACTGAAGCCTGGTTGCGTTCTGGAGAGGTGAATCCGGTTTGGTACATGCACGGTGGTAAAGAAACCATGGAAAGCTACGAAGGGTTTTCAGATGAAGAGAAACAGATTCACTTAAACTTTTTTGAAAACATGCCTTTGTATCATTTAGATGATGAAAACCGCTTGTTTCTTCATGCTGGATTTACCTCTGTTAAAGGTGTAGAAGCCGAAATTAATCCAGAATACTTTTACCTAGATCGTACCCTTTGGGAAATGGCACTTACCATGAAGACCGATATTCCTGAAGACGATTCCATTTTTCCTAAACGATTAAAACTTTACAAAGAGATTTATATCGGTCACACGCCTACTACAAATTTCGGTGTTGATGTTCCTATGAATGTACTGAATGTTTGGAATATTGATACAGGGGCCGCTTTTAAAGGTAAAGTAACGGCTTTAAATATCGATACTAAGGCGTTTTATCAAAGTGATAACTTACCCGATTTATATCCAGACGAACCGGGAAGAAACAAGAGTTAGACTTACTCTATACTCTTAAAATCCTTAATGGCTTGGTTAGGTTCAATAACATTATAACCTTTCCAGAACTCAGGGTCGTAAGCAGGTAAGTACACCGGTTTTACTTTAGGTTTTTCGGTAAAGGCATCAAAATCTGCAGTTGTGAGTGCATCGTTATCAAAAATAATTAACTCACTTTTTTCGATATTTGAGACCTCAAAATGCACATCGGTAGACAATTCATTTTGCTTTCTTCTGCCTTTTGTGTTTTTATTTTTTTCAATGATTTTTAACGGACGCTCGATCTCGAATGTGGAGCCATCTTCGCTATCGGCGTATTTTAAATCGTAAGTGCCTTCGTTGTTTTTGGCGTAAATAATGGTGCCTTTTTTAAGGTAATGCCTGTATGAAATGCCTAGTAAATTAAATTTTTTCAAAGGTTTTACATTTTCATAATCTAAGCGTACAATGGCAAAATCGTCAACGTTTACATAAATAACACCTTTGTAATCTTCGCTGCGTTTGGGATTAAAACGTATTTTATAAACGAAATTGTCGTTTAAAAAGCTGTAATCTTCTAGTTTAAATTCGTAACGGTTGGATTTGCTAAGAAAGTTAAAATCGCTGTCTTCAAAAATAAAGCTTTCGCGCTGTAAGTTGGATATGGCAGATTTTCTATATTTTAAAAAGTATTCTTTACGCTCTTTTTCTTTTTTCTTTTCTGCTTCTAGCAAGGCATCTGTTTTGGCGACTTGGTCGTTGTCAATGGTATCAAAAAAGGTTGTGTCCATATCACTCTTAGTTCCAAAAAAGCCATATTTTATTTTAAAGTAAGAATCGCGTTTTATATGTTTTTTTAAAATGTTATTAAACTTTTCTTCGTAAGCCTCAAAAGTAACCTCATTGCTTTTGTCGTATAAATGGGAGGCTTTAATAATGTCTAATTTCTGCTCGCTTTTAATCCCCGATTTACCATAAATATCGGCTAAGATTTCGGTGTAATCATCGGCATTTTTAGGTAAGTCTGATAATACGCTGTCTACAAATTGTTGGTTGAGTTCGGGAATGCTTGATTTTTTAATCTCGACGTCGTTTTTTAAAATATGATTAAAGTTAGAAGCTCGATAAAAAAGTCTGCTTTTAATAGGGTTGTGGTTGTAATTACTTTCTAAGTTTTCGTTTATTTTTTCAATGATTTCCTCGGCAGAGTAATTTTTATTAGACACCAATACTTCTTCGAGTTCGATGGATTTTTCACTTAATAGAATGATGGTATCTTGAAAATCTTCAATCAAATACTGTTTCGTTTCATAACCAAGAGACCTGATTTTTAAGGAATCGGTTTTTGATGGTTTTTTAGTTAAATACAGTAAAAAATCGCCGTTTTCATTACTAATAACACCCGCTTTTTCGTTTACAGAAATCGTGGCGTATGGAATGGGTTTTTTTGAAACCGAATCTAATATTTTAGCTTGTATGGCTTCTTGGGCTTGCAGAAAAAAAGGGGTTATAAAAATTAAAATATAAAGGTGTTTCATGAAGTTCGTTTTTATAAATGTATAACGAATAACACACACCTTTGTAACATTTAATTTTTTATTAAGGAAATTTATTATATTTTAATATTTACATGTTTTTTATAATAGTTGTGTAAATCTTGGGCAGAAGCGCCAAACCACTTTTTTACATAAATGGACCAATATAAATATTGAAGTTTCCAAACACCGTGTTTATTATAGCAACGGGCCGATGTTTTTAAGGGTTTATTAATCACTACAAACTGCTTTCGAGCAAAGAGTTCATTAATCAAGATATTGTCTTCGTAAATGATATAATTTTCATCATAGCCACCAATCTCATCAAAAAGGGATTTGGTAATAAACTGACTTTGGTCGCCACCACGACAAGCGCGCCAGTTAAATTGGGTGAGCCAACCTGCTAATTGTAACCACCAATGGTTGCTGTCAAATTTCATTCTAAAACAACCTGCGGCATGGCCTTTTTCTACTTCATTAATAATAAGTTCGTCGAAGTTTTTAGGCGGAAAAGAATCGGCGTGAAGGAAGTAAAGAATATCGCCCGTGGCCTGTTTGGCTCCATAATTCATCTGCTTGGCACGGCCTTTTTCAGAGTTTAGTAAGCGTATTTTTTTATGAGTTAATGCCGAAACTAACTTAGGAGTTTCATCGGTACTGCCACCATCAACCACTATAATTTCAGCAATGTTTTCCGCGGAAGCGTTATCTAAAAGCAGTTTTAGTAGCTTCTGGATAAAAGGCGCTTCATTTAAAGCCGGAATTATAATCGAAATTTGTTTACTCATTGAGTTTCCAAATATAGCTTTTATATTGAATTTTCGCTTTCGCGGAAATGGGTACAGTTGTATATTGGTTTATAAAATCGATTAACGTGCCGTTTTGCTTGAAATCGTTTGTAAACCACTGGAATATTTTTGAAAGTTCTAAGTCGTTTTCTGAAATGCTATTCTTTGTTGAATCATTTAGGAAATCTGTAGCCGCTTGATTTAGCTGAAGCTTTAATTTGGAAGCTATAAAAGCGCTATTTTGTAGTTTCGGACACGATACTGCGGCACACACAATCGCGAAATGTATGCGTGGCTCGTCCATTTTTATTAAGATTTTATGTTCAATATCATGAAGGTTGTAAGTATCTCCACCAAGCGTCCATAGTTTTTGTTTCCACGGATGTTTAATGTCTTTAATGCTTTCAATAGGGTAGTTTCTAATAATAAGATCTATGGTCAAAGCATTGTAAGCGTTTATCCAGTAGGCTAGTTTTTCTTCGCGACTCCATTCCGACTGAGGTGTATTTTTACCAAGCTGGTTGATGTAATCTTGTAATTTTTTTTCATCCTTTATAAAGCCTTTATAATTCACCTTACCTTGGTTTGATACATGTTTTTGAAGTAAATCATGCCATAAACGATGATTAAAATACTTTCGATTTTCGGTTGAAACCGTGTTTGTTTTGGAAGTTATATCTGGGGTTTGTAAAGAAAAACAAGCCATTGTCGATACTAAACAAATCCAAAAAATGAACCATTTCATACGCTTATTTTTTTGTTTTTTGTGCTGAAGCATCGCTTATGTAAAGCTCCTGATTGATGAAGTTTTTTGGGAAATTTTCATCACCTTCAAAACCCAGTTCAATGTCTTTTCCACTATGTGGTAAGTACTTCGTTTTAAAAAGATAGTCCCAAATGCTTAAGGTGAGGCCGTAGTTCATACCATATTTTAAATGTTTTGGTAAGGATTTCGCATGATGCCAAATGTGCATTTTAGGGTTGTTCAAAATGTATTTTAAAACACCATAATCCCAGCCCAGATTGGCGTGATTTAAGTGTCCAATAACAATACTGAAAAAATATACAAAAGCAACATCTTTGGAGCTGTAGTTCCCTATAAGAGCCAATGGAATATAAAGCAACGATTTATATACAATGGGCTCCATCCAGTGGTAGCGTAAATGTGCCGCAAAGCCCATTTCTTTCACCGAATGATGTACTTTATGAAAATTCCATAGCCATGGGACGCGGTGTAGTAGGCGATGGGTATTCCATTGAATAAAATCGGAAACCAGAAAGAATATTAATAAGCCTAACCAGGTTGGTAATTGGTTAACATCGAAAATTTGAAAACTGGAGAGGGAAAGTCCCAAAGTGCCCAAAAGATCGTTAAATAGTTCGGCTGCCGTATTGGATAAGGCTATTAAAATAATAAGATTTAATAGAAAAAAATTGAAGAACATATAAAACGTATCCAACCAAAAATCTTTCCTGAAAATCGATTGATTTTTACGCCAAGGAAACAGCATTTCCAAACCCCAAACGATTAATGAAATGATGATTAAACCATAAAAATAATTATCCCAATGAGGCGGGAATTGCACCTCGTGTTTAAGGTAATTCCAGTATCCTGAATAGGCTTTTTTTATGATGTTAATGTATTTTTCCATCCCAGTTCCCGCGTGGTCGGGGATATTTTTGATTGTTGTTGAGGTTGTAAAAACTTAGTAAACCTTGTTTTAATTCAAAAAACGCTTTTAAAAATAGTTTGCCTAGTACTTCCGATGGTGTTTTTCATTTCAATTTATGAGATTCCTGCTTTCGCAGGAATTAGCAACACCCGCCACCATCATAATGAAAAGTCGACGGACTAATAAAAATATCATCTCTGTTTAAACTTTCTAGAGCGGCAGCCGTTTTATCGCAAATGGCTAAAGGCTGATTTTTAAGTAAAACATGACCTTTTTTATCATCAAAATAATCGGATTCACCATAGTAAATAGCGGCTTTACCCGTAAAAACACATGGTCCATCTTCTGGCATAGGGTCTTTTATAGCGGCTACTTCAATGGATTCGATATAAATTAATTCGTTAGTCGGATAATTTTTAGGATCGAGAATTCGGTAAGGTTTTCTAGCGCGAATTTCAATGGTGCCAAAGCCAGCATCTGTTAATGCTTTTACATATTCAGCAATAGGTAAACTTCCGCTTAAGCATAACGCTCGTAACCTTTCATCGTTTCTTAACGCTTCATTCATAGGTTGTTCACAAGTAGGATCACTCATAACCAAACGTCCATGTGGTTTTAAAACGCGGTACATTTCGGCAATGGCTTGCTTTAAATCTTCAGCTTTAAAAATATTAAACAAACAGTTTTGTGCGGCAACGTCTATGCTGTTATCTTCTACCGGAAGATTCATGGCGTCCCCTTTTTTAAGGTCTACAAATTCACTTTTAAACCAAGGATTTTGCGCTTCAGCTTCTTTAAAGTTTTTTCTAGATGCTTCAAGCATTTCATCGACAACATCAATACCAATAACGCCGTTTTTCTGACGATTAAAATAGGCAAATTGTAATAGTTCCATACCGCCTCCAACACCAACATAAAGCATTTTTGGGTTGTTGGTTAAATCGCGAGCATGCACAGTAGAACCACAACCATAATTCATCTCCTGCATGATTTTAGGGATTTTTAATCCTGGTAATTCCCAAATAGGGTTTGTAGTACAGCATAAACCAACATCTGGAGTTAATGCGGCTTCTTTGTAGACGTTGTGGGTGGTTTCTAAATAACTCATTTTTTCGTTGTTGTTTTTAGTTGTTGGTTTGAACTTGTTAATAATCAATAGTCAATAATCAACAGTCAGAGGTCAATAGTCAAAGGTCAACACTCAACACTCAACAGTCAAAGGTCAACACTCAACGAGATCCTAAAGACTCTTTATTAGCTCCTTAAATAGGGTGATCATATCTGGTTCGGCTTTATGTGCCATGGCAATAATGTCTTCAATATTTACAGGTTCTAAGTGGTCTGGGTCGCATTCATCGGTTAAAACTGACACGGCAGCTACTTTTAATTTTAAATGATTGGCAACAATTATTTCTGGAACCGTACTCATTCCAACGGCATCGGCACCAATAATTTTTAGCATACGGTATTCGGCGCGCGTTTCTAATTGCGGACCAACAACACTCGAATAAACACCTTGGTGTAGATTAATGTTGTGAGCCTTAGCGATATTTTTAAATTTGGTGTTTATTTCTGCATTATAAGGAGCGCTCATATCAACAAAACGTTCGCCCATTTTTTCTACCCCATTAAAAGCAAGAGGTGAACTGCCTTGTAAATTGATGTGGTCTTCAATAAGCATAATGTCTCCCTTTTTGAAGTTTAAGTTTATCGCTCCAGCAGCATTTGATACTAAAAGGGTATGAATGCCTAGTTTTTCCATAATACGAACCGGATAGGTTACGTCTTGTAAAGTATAGCCTTCATACAAATGAAAACGTCCTTGCATAACCACCACTTTTTTGCCTTCGAGCATTCCGAAAATTAATTTTCCTTTGTGAAACTCTACCGTTGCAGTTGGGAAATAGGGTATGTGGTTATAACTTATTTCTTTAATAATGTCAATTTCATTAATCAATTGGCCTAATCCTGTGCCCAGAATAATGCCAATTTCTGGTTTGTCAAAGCCTTTTTCTATTAAATATTCGGTTGTTTTTTCTATTTGATTAATCATAAAATAATCTTTTTAATTGTTTCTTGGTTTTGCGATTTCATGCTTTTGTGATTCAAGAAAAACTTAAATCTACTTGTTTTGTGACTGCGAAAAAGCCTTTCGAGGTGTATTTTGTTTTATATTTGTTAGTAACGGGTGCAGATACAAAAATTGTATGATGCGCTAATAGTTTAATTAAATACCTATTGGTATGAAAACTTTAAAATCTAAATTTGTTTTATCTATCCTGTTTTTCGCGGTTGTTACGATAGCATGGTCGCAAAACACCCTACCCATCCATAAAGCTGAAGTTACAGAATTAAACACCAACAAATGTAAGGCTCTTGAGAAGAATTTAAAAGCAGAGTTATCCAAAAATAGTAAATGGAAATCACTTATAGCCAATAAGAAAATGTCTATTGCTGTGGTCGATTTAAGTCAACATGACATAAAATATGCTGGAGTTAATGGAAATAACATGATGTATGCCGCCAGTTTGCCTAAAATTGCTGTTTTATATGCGGTTATTGACGCTATCGATAAAGGAGAGGTTAAAGACACTCCAGAAATCCGTAAAGATTTAAAACTTATGATTGCCAAGTCTAATAACGCTGCATCAACCAGAATGATCGATTTGGTAGGTTATAAAAAGATTGAAGCGGTATTACGTAAAGCGGGAAACTCTTTATATGATCCAGGGACAGGAGGCGGATTATGGGTAGGAAAACGGTATGCAGCAGCAGGAAAGCGCTATCCAGATCCTATTAAAGGGCTAAGTCATGCAGCGACTTCTTATCAAGCAGCAAATTTTTATTACCACCTGGTTTTTGGTAAACTTATAAGCTTTGAGCGTTCTGCCGAAATGTTAGAAATATTAAAAGATCCAGAGTTGGGGCATAAATTTGTGTATACCCTTAGAGATATTGCACCTAATGCTAAACTATATCGTAAATCGGGATCATGGAAAAATTATCATTCCGATTCAGTGCTCGTATGGGGGCCTGAAAGAAGGTATATTTTAGTGGCTTTAATAGAAGATCCTAGAGGGGAAAAAATTGTTAGAAATTTAGTTAAGCCTGTAGAAAAAGTTTTAAAAAATTCGAAAACCTTAAATTGTTCAAAATAAACTAGCATAACATGGTAAAAAGACTGTTTCAGAAAACCTTTCATATTCGAGAAGGTGAATTTAAGATATCCATGTTCATGCAGCTGTATATCTTTCTAGTGATTACAGTGCTGCTTTTGGTTAAGCCTACAATAAATGCCTTATTTTTATCCCGTTTAGGTGCCGAAGAATTACCTAAAGCCTATCTTTTAGTGGCCTTTACCGCGGTTATAACGGCCTTTTTTTATGATAAATCTTTACAGTTTTTTAGCATAAAAAAAATCGCCATAGTCTCTTTAGTCAGTTTTAGTTTATGCTTTTTTTTACTAGCCTATATCTTATATAATAATTTAAGTAACGATTTTATTCTATATGCATATTATTTGAGTGTGGCTATTTTTGGTGTGGTGGTAACCTCTCAATTTTGGATTATCGCCAACATGATATATAACGCTAGGGAGGCTAAACGCTTGTTTGGTTTAATTGGAGCAGGAGCTATTATTGGTGGTATTGTTGGTGGGTATTTAACAACCATTTTATCTCAAACTTTTGGGAGTATTTATGTCATTCTGTTAGCTTCCATATTGTTGTTGTTTTGTATTCCTATCATCATGTGGGTATGGAACCATAGATTGCATAATACTACCGATACAGAAACAGGTAAAACTCAAAAACCGACACCAAAAAAACACCATTCTGCATTAAAACTTATTTCAAGCTCAAAACATTTAACCTATTTGGCTTTAACAGTTGGTGTATCGGTAATCATGGCTAAATTGGTCGATTATCAGTTTAGTGATTTTGCTCAAATAAAAATATCAGACCCTGATGAGTTAGCGTCGTTTTTCGGCTTTTGGTTCTCTACGTTTAATGTGTTGTCTTTGGTTATTCAACTGTTTTTAACCAACCGACTTTTAGCGTGGCTAGGGGTTACCTCTAATTTGTTGTTACTACCCTTGGGGATAGCAGCAGGTTGTTTGTTATTCTTGATCTTTCCTGAATTATGGGTACTTATCCTACTAAAAGGTATGGATGGTAGTTTTAAACAGTCTATTAATAAGGCTGCTGTCGAGCTTTCTATTATGCCAATTCCTTATGAAGACAAAAAACAAGCAAAATCGTTTATTGATGTGGTGGTTGATAGTATCGCTACGGGTATAGCAGGTTGCTTACTTATTTTTATTGTAAAGAAATTAGATTTGCATTCGCATTACATCACTGTCATTATTTTATTCTTTTTGTTTGTTTGGATCATTTTGATCTATCAACTAAAAGGAGCTTATTTCGATACCTTCAAAAAGAATATTTTAAGCGCCATAGGGAGTCATGACATAGATGGTTTGCGAAGCACTAAAAAATCGCTTCATGCGTCGGTTATAAAAATCCTAAATAAAGGTACCGATCAAGAAATCATTTCCTTGTTAGAAAGCCTAGGCGATACCATTGTCGATGTGCATAAGCCTCATATCGTGAAGCTCCTAGATCATCCTTCCAATGAAGTGAAAGCTGCAGCTATAAAAGAAATTTATTTCTTTAAACATGGCGCTGCCGCGGATAAAGTAGCTCAACTTATTGAAACTAACGATGATGCCGAGGTGGTTTATGAAGCCGTGGAATACCTTTTGTTGCATAACCATATTGATGAAGATAAGCTGTTCAAGAAATATTTGGATCATAAGAAACCATATATAGCAGATGCTGCTTTATTATGTTTGGCGGAATTAGCGATTGACAATAAGAAATTGGTTAAAAATTATAATTTGTTTGAACGTATTGATAAACGAATTATCGCCATTAAAAATCCTGATATAGAACATAGTCAAGAAGAAATTGCCGGATTTTTAGTCACCTTAGGTTATGCTCGTAACCCCAAGTTTTTTGATTTTATTACTGACTATTTAAAGTCGGATAACTATTATTTGTTGAAGCATGCTGTTAAGGGAGCTGGGGTATCACTGTATAAACCTTTTATAGGAACTCTTTTAGATTTATTGAAAATTGATGCCATTAGGCCGGCTGTAGTTACCGCATTAAAAAACTTTGGAAATGATGTGCCTAAATATATAATAGAACACGATGTATATAATTCTTTCGATATTAATATAAGAAAGCATTTTCCTAAAGCTATTGCTTCTATTAGAACACAAGACTCTTTAAAAGTTTTAATGCGATTAGCGCTTTCTAGTGATCCATTTATTAGACATGAAGCAGCTAAAACTATGGTTGATTTGCATTTTAAAGAGGGGGGTATTAAAATAGATAAAGAGCGTGTTACTCAAACGGTACTTAGTGAGTGTGGGTATTACCTAGAACATTTGGCTATTGTAAATATACTTCAGGAGTCTACTTTAGTGTCAGATCCTAATAATGCCGAATTAGAAATTAGTCTAGAACAGCTAATTGGCTTATTACGTCTGGAATTAGACTGTAGTATGAATGTGGTTTTCGAAGTGCTAGCTTTAGTACTAAGTGAAGACGATATGGAAATCGCTTATTTCGGTTTAAGAGATGAATCGGAAAGTGTTAAAGTGAATTCTATTGAATTTTTAGACAACTTACTAAGCATTGGTTTGAAGTCTGATTTAATGCCCATAATAGAGTATCATTTTATACAAGAACAAGAAATCAATGCTCTTGCTGAGGTAACAGAAGCCCTAGGAAGTGCTACAAACTGTATCAATAAGCTATTAAAGGATGGTACCATTGACGTGAAAAAGGCGGTGTTAAATTTGGTGGTTCATCTAGATGATATTAAGCCATTTAAAAACGCCTTAAAACAATTAACCCATCATAAAGATGACGTTATTTGTTCTAAGGCGTTGCAGATTTTAGAAGCCAATAAGTCTTAATCTAACTTAAGTTATAACTCAAGGCTGATAACTTGGTTTTTTATTATATTTTTCTGTTAGTATGAGCATCGAAGGTTTTAGTTTGCAATCTCTACTAATCTTGTAAAACAGGCTATGGCGAGATTAAACCTCAGGGTTTATAATCTCGTCAATTTTATTAGCTAAATTAAGGTGTTCCCAAGCCGAATTTTTATTTAAAACATTGGTCATTAAACAAACCATATACTTTTTGCCATTAGGATGTTCTACTATAATTACAGAATTCATATAGTTAAAAACATTCCCTTGGTAGTCGCCACAACTTGGGTTTTTTACACGATCACATTTATAAAAACTTCCGGATTTAAAATAAACAGCGGCATCCTTTAATCTTGGTGATTGCGCATATCTAATACGTCTATCGGTAAGGTAAATAAGGCGTTTCATTTCTAAACTACTTTCCTTGTCGTGGATGTTACCTTGTTCTAATAGGACTAAAAATTTCATTAGTCCTTTAGGTGTAGCACTGCTGCCGTCTTTGCGGCCTACATATTTTGCCGATGCGTGTGTAAACATACCTCCTAATCGCCATTCGTTTTCAGAGATCCCAATGTCTCTTAAAGGTTGGTTTATTACACGGTGAGCGCGGTTTGTGAGTGTGTCATGACGGTTTTCTTTAAAGTAGTTTAAAGCTTCTTCATCGGTAAGTTTGGGGTAGTCTTTTCCAAAATGATTCATAAGCATTACCTCTCTAAAAACTACCGTAGCCGCGCCGTTATTACTTACAGAAACCATGTGATCTAGCCATTCGTATAATGAAAATACATCACTAGCAACTACTTTACGTTTTACCTGATGGTCTTTTTCAATATCATAAACCGGAATGGTATGGTGGTCTCCAGTTCCAAAAATTCCCGAAGCCACACGTTTATCACGCATCAAAGCGGTTCTTTTATCCCATGAGTCTGGATATAATTTTTTTAATTCTGAAAAGAATGCATTTAAAACAACAAGTTTGCCCACACTTCCTGGCTGATAGCCACGGTTCTCGTTGTATGCGGCGTATTTAAGATTGCTCGGATCTGTCATGTCTAAAGCGGTAAGGGAGTAATTACCGTGAGGAATCACTTTTTTTATTTCATTCGAAAACGCCTTATCTTCAACAAGCATATCTTCTGCAGACTCGCCGTTACAGGATACCAAATTGAGTTTAATATCTTCAAGTTTTAAAAGCGCTCCTTTAGGAATTCGGCTATAGCCTTTTTCACTGTTTACGGCTTTTTGCACATAGAGTAATCGGGCTATTCCTGTCGATTCGTAACCGTCAATTGGGTAAATTAGGCTTAAAAAACCAAGAGATACGCCAAGGCCTAAAAATAAAAGTTTTTGCATGGTGTTAAATTTTTGAATTGAGATCAATGTGTTGTTTGTAATCAATTTTTGGTGTAATTGATTTTAGGTATTCAGAACTAGATGCTTTTTTATTCTCAACAAATGGTCGTATTTGAAATAACCAAAGTTTATCATCTTTGAATCCCATTTCCATATCGTACGGACCTCTATAGTCCGAGCCAGTTTGTTCAGGCATTTTTTCACGAACCTGAGCCACCATGTCTCTTACAGACTGCATGTTTTTCTCAGATAAGATAGGCGCTTCAAATGTGGTGTATTCACGTTTGGTACCGCCTGTTTTTGGTAAGCTTAAAAAACTTGGTTCCCTTGAAGGGGATAATAATTGGTTCGAATGACTGGCAACCATTCTTGTTTCTGCCGATTGCCCATCTACAGCACCACCAGCACCTTTACTAAAGGCTATGGTTAAATCATCTTTACCACCAGCATTAATTCCAGTTGTTACTACTACGCCAGAATAATCTACGTTTACACCTGGGATAACAAGAATTGAAGGGAAAACATATTCTGGGTTAAGTAAATATTTTTGACGCCATTTTAAGCTTCTTTCCATATATGGTGATGCCCAAACTTGTTTAATGCCATCAATAATGTTCTTTTCAGAAAGGACATTAAATAAGGTTAAGTTGAGTCCAGCACCGGTAAACTCTTTTAAGTCTTCCATGTTGGTGTCACTTCGTAAAAAAACAGGAGTTTCTCCAATAGGCTTGTTGAAGGCTTTTTTGAAATGCTCACGTAACTGGGCAATAAAATCACGGTTTAAATCCATGTTAATAATAGCTGTTCTTAAAACACTTAGGCGACTAAACTGATAAGCTTCCACTTCATTTTCAGTTTTATTAGCCTTTTTCATGTTTTCACATTCTTGATACGTTTGTTTTAAATATTCCCAATAGGTCATATTTTGTCCCTTCATAGGGTTGTCAAGATGTTTTCTGAAAATTCCAAAAGGAATTACAAAACCTTCAACAACGTGATCAGGAAACATGTGTTTTAATTGTGATAAATTAGCTGCTTTTGGTCCGCAAAGTTTTCCTGAATCGGAAGCATCCACCTCGCGCATATTTAAAATATCGGTTTGATCTAGTTGAATGCGATTTACAGGAACTGTAATTTTATTAGTGCTGCGCTCCACTTTACTGAAAAGGGCTTTTTCTTCGGAAGTCATTTGTTTTTCCGTTTTTAAAAGCACATTCCCTTTTGTAGAAACAGCATAGAATACTTTTTTACCATTGTATTTAGCTAAATCATCTAGGTTACCCTGCGAAAGTGCTGCATTAGGAACCCCTAGGTTTCTTGCAAGTAACTGTACGTGTGAAACCAAGTTGCCTTCAGAAACTGTCATGATACCAGCTACAGGTTTTAAGCCTGAAGGCGGTCTGTTAAATACATAAATTTTATCTTTAGAAAAGTCGATGTTTTCAATAGATCCTTCTACCACTACCAATTCACCATAAGCATAACCAGGGTTTAATCCTCTAATGGTAGCAGGTTTAGAAACACCAATCACTTCATTTTTAATGGATGATTTTTCAGAGATATATTTACCTAAAATAGCCACGCTATTTCCTAAATCTAAGGCTATAGAAGAACGAATTCTATCATCAATAAAACCATAAGCTTTAGGCTCAAACTGCGAGTAAGTTTCAACAGTTTCACTATAAACAGCTTTTACCATACCAGCACTCCATTCTACAATACTTCTAGAGGTTCCTAAAACATCATTTAACTCGGCGATGGTTAAGTGGTTTTTGTCTTTGTATAACGTTAAATTGTGATTGGCTTTGTCGTATTCCCAAGGTTCAATAAGTCCAGTTGCAGCGGCGATGTAGCTTAAGTAATCTATTTTTTCAAGCATGTCACTTAGGTGGCTTGGTTGCCATTCTTGTGAAGTTTGGAAAACTGTTTTTTCAATTTTATTAGAAATATCTAAGGCATAAAGTTTGTCTTTGGCTGAACTTAATGCATCAAAGTGTTTTCTAATATACATCAATACAGAGCCTAATGCAGAAATTTGATCTTTAGCAGAAGCGTTTTCGCTGTAAGCATTCAATAACTCCGTAATTTTAGATTTATGTGTTGAAGAAAGTTTATTTGTTAGGTTTTTAATGTCCTTGATATCAAGAGGTTTGTAGTAATCCTCCATGGTGTTTATCAACGTATTGAACTCCTTTTTTTGGTTTGCAGAAAGTGTCGAACTGTGTTTAGATACATAGTCTTTTACTGAAGCGATATCTCTTTTTTCTGGATTCCCATGAATTTTAATTCTAAGCTTCATAAACGAAGGTACCTCGTTACCTAGAACTTTTGATTCGCTACGCATTTTTTGAGCCAAATTGGTGTCTCCTGAATGCGGAATATCTGTTAAAGACTGCTTTAATAATAAGAAATGTCCTTTGGTGCGTTGGTTGCTTTTTAATAACCATTCGTAAAACTCCAAGCCCCAATTCTGTTCGTCTTCCGATTGCATAGCCCCGCGATAAAATTGTCCGCGTCTGTAAATCCAACCGTCATCTGCATTCTGCAAAAATTTTACAAGTTGGTATTGCTTTAATCGGCTATTGTTGTGTGCTTCATCCCAAAAGGCTTCGTTTTCATTTTGAGCAAGAATATTGGAAAAATATATATGATGATCGTTGCCTAGTTTTTCAACTTCAGTTTTAAGGCTGGCATGTTGAATACCTCCAATATTATCTGGACAAGGATCTTTAGGTTCGCGCATCGTGCCATCGTCGCAATACCATTTTATGCGGTGGTATGGCCCTCTAACATCTTTTTTGTAAGCTTCAATTTGAGATTTAATTTTTTCAATTGGTAAGTCCTGAGCAGTTACAAGCGAACTAAGTCCAAGACAACCCAATACCATGAGTTTGGTTGTTAACTTCTGGAAGGTTGGTAATTTCATATACGAATAAGGGAGTTTATGTTAGTTAAATTAATTTATAATTAAATAAAGATATAAATTTTACAGCACAGAATACATGTAAACATATCACTATTTGCGAATTAGCCTAAGTTTTTGTTTTAATAAGTGAGCTTTACTGTTTTACTTTTCTGAATAAAGCAGCTTTAAAAGGTGCTGATGCGGTTTTAAGTCCTCGAAAGTGTCAATATCGTTTAAAGTTTCTAGTTTTGAGAACGGTATACATTTTTGTGTTAGCTCTTCTAAAGTTACTTCAAGTAGCTGGGTTTGACTCCAAGGTTTGTTTTCGAAGATGCTATTATGCATTTGACTCAAACCAATAAGGTAATACCCGCCATCTTGAGCGGGTCCGAAAACAACTTCAGTTTTTTTGAGTTTTTCTATAGCGTTGTTAAGGTGCTCTTTTGTTAAACTTGGCAAATCCGAACCAATTAAAACCACAGGTTGGTAACCCTGTTTGAAGGCATTTTCGAAAGCATTTTTCATACGATCGCCTAAGTCTTTGCCCTGTTGCGTGGTTTTGTGGGCGTCTTTCCAAAGACTGTTATCTATAGTTTCAGAATACTGTATTGATACATCGGCCATAATATTTTTAGTGGCCTTTTCTGTAATTGTTAGTAAAGCTTGGTAAATCTTAGCAGCCTTCTCATTTCCGATAGTTTTGGCTAATCGTGTTTTAACTTTTCCTGGTTTTACATTTTTAACAAAAACAATAACGAGTGCTTTATTCATAAACTTTAATGCCATTTTTTAACCATTTGCTCCATGATTTTGAAAACGCATGAATGCTATCGGTTTTTTTATTTTGGTTATTATATACTGGCAAGTTGTTGTTTTTCCACTGAAAAATACCGCCGTAAAGATTATTGACATGAATGTATCCGGCCTGTTTAAGCTTGTTGGCTATTTTTTCCGAACGCATTCCTAAAGAGCAATATACTACTAATTCTGTGTCTTTGTCTGGGATTTTTTGTATCACAGAATCTAGACTAAAAGAATGATAGCCAATAAATATAGCGTTTTCAAGGTGGCTAACTTGGTACTCTTTTGGTGTTCTGGAATCTAAAAGCACAAACTTATTGTAATGCTTGGCAAGCGAATCAACATATAAATACGGGATGGTGTTTTGATGGTATTTCTCTAAAAGTTTTTCTAGGGTTTTTTGACCATAAAGAGGTAAGCAGCTAAAAAAACCTACGAAAAAAATGATGGGTAATTTCATGTGTATGAGACTTGTGTTTTAGTTGCTTTTTCCACAGAAATTTAAGTAACCACACCTTGGCAACTGCTTCCTGCTCCAGCTGTACAACCATAACAATGTTGGGAAATCGTAATATGTCTCCCTTCTAACAAGTTTTCATTATAGTCGGAAATATGCTTCACAGGGCTATTCACTGGAAGCTCCAGCATTTGGTTAAAATCGCAATCATATAAAACCCCGTCCCAACTAACAGAAATTGTGTTGGTACACATAACGCTTTTAACGGCTAATGGGTTATAGGCTTCTACTAAGGCGTACATGTAATCTTCATAGTTTTCAGAAGCAACTAGGTAATCTAAAAACCTTGAAATAGGAAGATTTGTAATGGCAAATAGGTGATGAAATTCGATGTTAAAATCTTCTTTTAAAGCCTTTTTGAAATCTTTTTCCAACGACGCTTGATCACCTGGTAAAAACGCGCCTGATGGATTGTAAACCAAATCTAATTTTAGTTCACTGTTAGGTATACCATAACCTATAGCGTTGAGGTCTTTTAAGGCCTGAATGGATTTATCAAAAACCCCATCACCGCGTTGTTTGTCTGTTTTTCCTCGTGTCCAGTGCGGCATCGAACTTACCACGTGTACCTTATGTTTTTTAAAAAATAGAGGCAGGTCGTGGTATTTTTTATTGGCACGAATAATGGTTAGGTTGGAACGCACAATAAAATCTTGGATGCCTGCTTTGGTAGCTTCTTCTACAAACCATCTAAAATTCGGATTCATTTCTGGAGCGCCACCAGTAAGATCTAAAGTATGAGCCCCCGTTTTTTTTATAACATCCAAACACTGTTGCATGGTGTCGCGGGTCATGATTTCCTTGCGGTCTGGACCCGCATCAACATGGCAATGTGCGCAAACTTGGTTGCACATATAGCCTAAATTAATTTGTAGAATTTCTAGTTTTTTTGCTTTTAGAGGATATTGTTGTGTTTCCGAAATTTTAGCCTTAAAGGTAGGTAGTTCACCATTTTGGAAAATTCCGTTAGACAGAATCTTAAGCTGTGCTTCACTTTGCTTTAAAGCGCTTTCTCTTTTGTTTAAAGACTGTATAGGCATTGATGTGTTTAATTTTTAGCGTCGGTTATAAAAAGGCATTGAAATAAAAGTAGTTTGCTAATCAAATTACATTTCCAATTTATTCACCTTGTTCATCATTTGAACCCCATGGACTAAAGTCGCTCCGCTTTTAATAGCAGCGCCTACATGAACGGCTTCCATCATTTCTTCTTTAGTAATGCCGCGCTGTAAGCTATCCTTGGTGTATGCATCGATGCAGTAGGGGCATTGTTCGGTGTGAGAAACGGCTAAAGCGATTAAAGCTTTTTCACGTGCGGTAAGCGCGCCTTCTTCAAAAACTTTTCCGTAGTAATCGAAAAATTTTTCACCTAATGTTTCATTCCATTCACTTATTTTACCAAATTTTTTTAAATCGGCTGGGTCGTAATATGATTTCTGCATGATATTTTATTATGTCTTGGGGTAAATCTATAATTTTAAGTCGATAAGTTACTTTTAACATAACAAAATCCGCTGTAATATTTTGAAAATAGTGGCAACGGATTTATTACTTAATAGTTGAAGTATGTGCTAATCTCGTGTTATACTTCTTGAAATGATGATTTTTTGAATTTCTGAAGTGCCTTCGTAAATCTGAGTGATTTTTGCATCACGCATTAGGCGTTCCACATGGTATTCTTTAACAAAACCATTACCGCCGTGAATTTGGACAGCTTCTACGGTTTGCGTCATAGCTACTTTTGAGGCGTAAAGCTTGGCCATGGCACTCGAAAAATCGTAATTCATACCCTGATCTTTTTCCCAGGCAGCTTTCATAACGAGGTTTCTGGCGGCTTCAATTTCGGTAGCCATATCAGCAAGCTTAAAGGCGATGGCTTGATGATTGCAAATTTCAACACCAAAAGTTTTGCGTTCTTTCGAATACTTTAGTGCGAGTTCATAAGCGCCAGCAGCAATACCAAGGGCTTGAGCTGCAATGCCTATACGTCCTCCCGAGAGTGTTTTCATCGCAAAGCGAAATCCCGAGCCATTCGGGCCAATTCGGTTTTCTTTCGGAACTTTAACATCATTAAACTGTAGGGTGTGTGTGTCGCTTCCGCGGATACCTAGCTTATCTTCTTTAGGACCAACGTGAAATCCTTCAGCGCCTTTTTCAACAATAAAAACATTGATGCCATGGGAGCTCTTTTCTTTATCAGATTGTGCTATGACTAAATATACATCGGCACGTCCACCGCTTGTAATCCAGTTTTTTGTTCCGTTAAGCAGGTAATGATCGCCCTTGTCTATAGCCGTAGTTTTTTGTGAGGTGGCATCACTTCCAGCTTCGGGTTCGCTTAAACAAAATGCACCAATAAATTCACCTGTAGCCAGTTTGGTTAAGTATTTCTGTTTTTGTGCTTCTGTGCCATAACATTCAATACCATAGCATACTAAAGAATTGTTAACCGAAACAATTACGGATGCTGATGCGTCTATTTTAGAGAGTTCTTCCATAATAAGCACGTAGGAAATGGCATCCATACCGCTTCCACCATACTTTGGGTTCACCATAATGCCTAGAAAACCAAGTTCCCCCATTTTTTTGACCAATGCATCTGGAAAATGTTGGTTATTGTCTCTTTCAATTACGCCAGGGAGTAATTCGTTTTGAGCAAAATCGCGAGCGGCATCGCGAATCATGAGGTGTTCTTCTGAGAGTGTAAAATTCATAATTCGTAATTATTTAGGTTATTTAGTTGTTTTTTTTATCAAATATAGCTTTTTAGTATAAATTATTTAATTTGCTTTGCTATTTTTACCACCATATGTTAAAGAAACAATACCATATTATTGGCGTGATGTCTGGAACTTCACTAGACGGAATAGATCTGGTTGAGCTGCAATTTAAATTAGATAAGACATGGCAATTTCAAATTATTAATGCCGAAACTATGGCTTATACCGAGGCATGGAAAACCCAGTTGACCGAATTGGTGTCGCTTTCAAAAAAAGCCTTGGATAACCTTGATGTCGCCTATACCAAATATCTTGCTGATGTTATTAAAAGCTTCATTCAAAAACATAATATCCAAGATATTGACGCGGTTTGTTCGCATGGGCATACAGCATTACATCAGCCTTCAAAAAAGTTGACCTTCCAAATAGGGAATCTGCCCGAAATGGCTAAAATACTTAATGAAAAAGTGGTGTGTGATTTTAGAGTTCAGGATGTGGAACTAGGCGGACAAGGAGCGCCCTTAGTACCTATCGGTGATCAACTTTTATTTCCAGAATATGATTTTTGTCTCAATTTAGGAGGCTTTGCCAATATTTCTACGGTAATACATGATAAGCGAATCGCCTACGATATTTGTCCTATGAATATCGTACTGAATTATTATGTTAAGCCCCTTGGTTTAGCGTATGACGATGGCGGGAAAATCGCATCAGAAGGAGAGGTTGACGTCCAATTACTTGACGATTTAGGTGAGTTAGATTTTTATAAAAAGTCATTTCCTAAGTCTTTAGGATTTGAGTGGGTTAAAGACGTTGTTTTCCCGCTTATTGATGCTTATCAGTTAAATGTTAAAAATACTCTAAGAACCTTTGTTGAGCATATCGCTATTCAGGTAGCTACAGAGCTTAAAGCTTTAAACGACGCTTCGGTTTTAGTTACTGGTGGCGGTGCTTATCATAATTTTCTGTTGCATAGAATTGAGTATTACGTAGATAGTGAACTGATTGTTCCTTCCAAAGAGGTTATTGATTTTAAAGAGGCGCTTATTTTTGGTTTTCTTGGTGTTCTAAAGCTAAGAAATGAAGTGAATTGTTTACAAAGTGTAACAGGTTCGTCTAAAAATCATAGTTCTGGAAAAATTTTTCTTCCCTAAAAATTCTAAAAAAGTAAAGTCAAAGTGTTTTGTTTTTTATATTTGTTCGGTTGATGATTTTATGAAATCTAAGGTTTACCAGCTTTTATTTAGACTCAGTTTAAACTGCGGCATTGTTAATGCGTTGAAAATGAGTAGGTATGTAGGTTGGAGCATAAGATTATTGATGAGGAAGGGTAATGCTAAAACGGGTGCAAGCTTAAAATTTAAAAATAACATCGCGTTGTTTTTGAGTTTTCTTTGAAAAACCTTGTTAAAAAACGAAGCTATTTTCTAGAACCATGATTAATAGCGCAGGTTATATATTACCTTTTTAAATTTAAAAACGGCTCATGTGTATGTGTGTTTAAGGAAGAACATGCAAATAACCATTGCAGCCTTTTTTATTGATTTATAACGAACCATTTAAAAACAAACAAGATTAAAAAAGCGGAAATACGTGCTGCCGTATTACAATAGCACGCAACAAACTAACAAACAGAATTTATGGAAGCAGCAATTATTTTAGTATTTGTATTGGGTTATTTAGCCATTACAATGGAACATAGTATAAAGATTGATAAATTAATCCCGGCTTTGGTCATGATGGCTATTTGTTGGGCATTGGTTGCTTTAGGTTTAGATTTGTTTCCTAACTGGTTTGATTCTTCTACACATACTTTAATAGATGCTTTTAGTAGTTTTCCTCTAGAGGAGAAAAAACATCTTATGGAGGAAACCTTATTGCATCATTTGGGTAAAACAGCCGAAATTTTAGTATTTCTTTTAGGAGCTATGACCATTGTTGAAATTATCGATTATTTTGATGGTTTCTCCACAATTAAAGGGTTTATAACCACCAAGAAAAAGACTAAAATATTATGGATATTTTCAATCTTAGCTTTTATTTTATCTGCGATTATTGATAACCTTACAGCAACTATTGTACTGATTTCTATCCTTCAAAAAATTGTTAAAGATAAAGAGGTACGTTTGTATTATGCTGGTTTAATTATTATTGCCGCTAATGCTGGTGGAGCATGGTCTCCAATTGGTGATGTGACAACAACCATGCTATGGATAGGAAACAAAGTGACTACAGGGCATTTAGTAGGTTATTTATTCGTGCCATCGTTAATGTGTATGGCTGTGCCTACGTTTATTGCTTCTTTTTTACCTGTGTTTAAAGGAGAGCTGCAATCGGATGAAGGGGTAGATCCAAAACCTTCAAGATTAAGTAGTATCATGCTATATTTAGGATTAGGAGCTATTGTTTTTGTGCCAATTTTTAAAACGGTAACGCATTTGCCTCCTTATGTTGGAATGATGTTGTCATTAGCCATAGTAGCGGTTTTTGCAGAAATATATAGTAAGTCTAAGTTTAGTATTACCGATATAGATCATGCCGAAAGTGAATCGGAGGCACACCATAGTCCGGTGCACCATTCGTTATCAAAAATAGAGTTGCCAAGTATCTTATTCTTCTTGGGTATTTTAATGGCCGTAGCAGCGTTAGAGTCGCTCGGGATTTTATTTGGTTTTGCCGGTGGATTACAAGAAATAATGCCTATGATTGGTACCGAAATTCATGATGGTGAGGGCGTTTCAGATTTAGTGGTTCTTTTGCTAGGTGCAGGATCGGCGGTTATTGATAACGTACCATTAGTAGCAGCAAGTTTAGGGATGTTTCATGAAGCTACCGATAACGAACTTTGGCACTTTATTGCATTTGCAGCAGGAACCGGTGGTAGTATGTTAGTTATTGGTTCGGCAGCAGGCGTTGTTGCTATGGGAATGGAGAAAATTGATTTCTTTTGGTATTTAAAAAAGATGTCATGGTTAGCCCTAATCGGTTTCTTAGTGGGATCTGCAGTGTTTATGGTAACCAGAACCTTATTCTAATCTATAAAACAATAAAAAAATTTAAAAAGGATGAGTCTCATTTAGATTTATACTTTAACAAAAAAAGCAGCGTTATAATGTTGCATTAAACCCCAAGTATATGCTGAATATTTTATTACAAGAAACACCAGGTGGTGTTGATGCGATTCCAGAGGGAGAATCGGTAGAAAAAACACTTTCAATTATTGAATTAATTGCTAGCGGAGGCGTAGCGGGACAGGTAATTATTGCCATTTTGTTCTTATTGCTGGTAGCTGCTATTTACATTTATTTCGAACGTATTTTTGCTATAAAAGCGGCATCGACTATAGATGCTAATTTTATGAATCAAATTAAAGACCATGTGAGTCATGGTAAAATTGAATCGGCCCAACAATTATGTAGTCAAGTTAACTCGCCAGTGTCTCGATTAATCGGAAAAGGGATCTCGAGAATTGGTAAGCCTCTGGCCGATATTAATACGGCAATAGAAAATGCAGGACGTTTAGAAATTTACGGACTAGAAAAAAACGTTAGTGTGCTAGCCACCATTTCTGGAGCTGCACCAATGATTGGTTTTCTTGGTACGGTAGTAGGGATGATTTTGGCGATTTTCGAATTGGCAAACGCAGGAGGAAGTATTCAAATGGATGTTTTAGCTAGTGGTTTATATACGGCCATGACCACTACTGTGGCAGGTCTAATTGTTGGTATTGTCGCCTATATGGCTTATAATCACTTGGTGGTGAAAACCGATAAGGTGGTGTATCAAATGGAAGCCCATTCTTTAGAGTTTTTAGATCACTTAAACGAGCCAACTTAATATGAATCTTAGAGGAAGAAATAAAGTAACGCCAGAATTCAATATGTCGTCTATGACGGATATTGTATTTTTACTACTTATCTTTTTTATGATTGCTTCTACTTTAGTAACCACCAATGCTATTGATATATTATTGCCTAAGGCTAGTGGAAAAACTGAAAATAAAAAATCTGTAGCGGTAAGCATTAAAAAAGATTTAACGTATTACATCGATCAAAAACGTGTTGGCGAAAGTGTATTAGAAAATGAGCTGCTTGCAGCTTTATCTTCTGCAGAAAAACCAACCATTATTTTACGAGCAGAAAAATCGGTGCCCGTTGAAAATGTTGTAAAGGTTATGGATATAGCCAATAGAAATAAATTTAAAGTCATTTTAGCTGTTAAGCCTAAATAACATGAAATACTTAAGAACCAAGCACGAACGGAATTCAGCAAAATTAACGGCGTTAATTAGTATCATAATTTTGCTTCTTTTATTTGTGGTTGGTACTAAATATATGGATCCTCCAGAGGAATATGGTGTGGCTGTAAACTTTGGTAATTCAGATTTCGGTAAGGGTGATGTACAACCATTAAAACCTGTAAAATCCGAACCTAGAGTGGTTGAAGAACCTCGACAACCTGATGTTCCTGAAGAAGCCGAACCAGAACCAGCACAGCCTACAGAAACCAAAGAGGAGGTTTTAACAGCAGACAACTCGGAAGAAATAGCCATAAAAAAGCAAAAGGAAGCTGAAGCTAAGGCAAAAGCGATCGCTGATGCTAAAGCTAAAGCAGAAGCTAAAGCGAAGGTTGAAGCAGAGAAAAGGGCTAAAGAAAAGCGCGAACAAGACGAAAAAAGGAAAAAGTTAGACGCCCTAATAGGTGGTGTAAAAAAGTCTGATGGCTCAGAAACAGGCGGAGAAGGTAATGATAGTAAATCTGGTGATAAAGGCCAATTGGATGGAAATCCTTATGCTTCTAGTTATTTTGGCGGACAAGGTTTCGGAAGTGGCGGCGTAGGTTACGGCTTAAACGGTAGAGGTAAGGCTTCCTTCACAAGAATGAAGCAAGACTGTAATGAATCGGGCTTGGTCATTGTAAAAATTGAAGTAAATCAAGCGGGTAATGTGGTTTTGGCTACACCGGGTGTTAAGGGAACTACTAATACAGCGCCATGTTTATTAGAACCAGCTAAAAAAATAGCCCTTTCTCATAAGTGGCCAGCCGATCCTAAAGCACCTGTGCGTCAGGTTGGCTTTGTAAGTGTAAACTTTAAAATTTCTGAATAATACATGAGCTATAACGATACGCTTGAGTGGATGTTTTCTCAACTCCCCATGTATCAAAAACAAGGTGGTTCGGCTTTTAGAAAAGACTTAACCAATACAGTGCTGCTTGACCAGCATTTAAATTTCCCTCATAATACGTTCAAATCAATTCATGTGGCTGGAACCAATGGTAAGGGGTCAACAAGCCACATGCTTGCTTCAATATTGCAAGAGGCAGGTTATAAAGTAGGTTTGTATACATCACCACATTTAAAGGATTTTAGAGAGCGTATTAAAATTAACGGTCTTCCTGTTTCTGAGAACTTTGTGATCGATTTTATTGCGAAACATAAAGCTTTTTTTAAGTCTCATACCTTGTCATTTTTTGAAATGACTGTGGGTATGGCTTTTCAATATTTTTCAGAAGAAAAGATTGATATCGCTGTTATTGAAGTAGGTATGGGTGGACGACTAGATTCTACTAATATTATTACTCCTGAACTGTCGGTTATTACCAATATAGGATTAGATCACACCCAGTTTTTAGGAGATACTTTAGAAGCTATTGCTTTTGAAAAAGGCGGTATCATTAAAGAAGGGGTGCCTGTTGTGATTGGTGAAACTCAAATAGAGACAGCGCCTGTTTTTGAAGGTTTAGCTAAAGAACGTCATGCTAAAATTGTTTTTGCCGATCAAGAGGTTGAAGCAGTTTATGCTTCCGATTTGATAGGAAGTTATCAAATAAAAAATATTAAAACGGCCATGCTAGCAGTAAAAGAACTTCGGGAACAAGGTTTTTTGATTTCCGAAACACAATTAAAAGAGGGCTTGTCACATGTGGTGAAAAATACCGGACTTTTAGGTAGATGGCAAATTTTAAATGCTAATCCCAAGGTTATTTGTGATACCGGTCATAACAAAGATGGTCTAATAGAAGTCATGAATCAGCTTTCAAAAGAAGAATTTGAGCACTTGCATATTGTTTTTGGAGTGGTTAATGATAAAGATTTGACGTCAATTGTCGATTTATTACCTAAAAATGCCACTTATTATTTTTGCAAACCAAATATTCCTCGTGGTTTAGCTGCGACTGACTTAAAAGCTGCTTTTTACGCTTATGGACTAGAGGGAGATGCTTATAATTCTGTAAATGAGGCTTATAATTCTGCTTTAAATCAAGCTAATTCTAACGATTTTATTTATGTTGGAGGGAGTACTTTTGTGGTAGCAGAAATAATTTGAAAATTTTTTTAAAAAAGTTTTTGCAAAGTGAAAAAGTAGTGTATATTTGCAGCTCCTAAGTGATAGGGCGCGTAGCTCAGTTGGTTCAGAGCACTTGGTTTACACCCAAGGGGTCAGGGGTTCGAATCCCTTCGCGCCCACAGAATTAAAAAGCTTGATGATTTTTCATCAAGCTTTTTTGATTTTATTACTGTCGCTATTTCAAAATATGGGATCAGTCCTAAAAGTTGGGGACTAGGCATAAATTTGTGCTAATCTAAAGAGGAAGAATTCCTTATTTCTCACACCTCTAAGTTGTTGTCTAAAGGCTTTGATCTTTGCATTAAAAGATTCAGCGGCCGCATTGGTACTTCTGTTGTCAAAATAGTTTAATATTCCCCTGTAATTTAGGGAGATTGTGTTCATAACAACTCTAAAGCTTTTAAAGCCACTATTTTCAATTTGATTGTACCAAAGTGCCAATTTAGTCATTGCTATATTTTTGTCTGTACAAGTATTATAAATTACTCTTAGCTGGTTTGACAAGTCATAAGCTTCCTTTATCAGGATCAAGAGCAAAAGTTGGGGGATTTTAGAATTAAGCAAAAATAGTAGTTAATCTATAGAGGAAGAATTTTACGTTTCTTACGCCTCTGAACTGTGCTCTAAAAGCCTTAATTTTAGCATTGAAAGCTTCTGCTGAAGCGTTGGTACTTCTATTATCAAAATAGTTTAGAATGTTTTGATAGTGAACAGACATGGTTCTGGATATAGTATTAAAGCTTTTAAAGGCTGCTTGTCTAACTTTTTCATCCCATTTAGCTAATCGTGTTAGTGCGGAAGTTTTATCCTGAGTATTGTTAAAAATCCAAGATAAGTTCTGGCATAGTTTGTATGCTTTTTCTATATCAGGATAGTGTTTAAATAGTATCACTGATCTTTTAGCTTGGTTTTCAGTCCACTTATTGCTTGGCTTATAGAGTAAATATCTTCCTCTTGCCAGTAGTTGTTTTAATGTATCTCCGTTTGGAAGTATTTCAGGTGTGTATTTTAAAGATTTACTTCTAGCGTCTTCTATGGCATCATTTTCAAAATCGATGGCTTCCCACCTGTGTTTTATTCTTATTTCTTGCAAAGCGTCCAATGCTAATTTCTGCACATGAAAACGGTCTATAACTAAGCAGGCATTGGGGAATGATTTTTTAACAATGAGTCCCATGTTTCCTGCCATATCCAGAGTCACTTCTTTAACTTTATTTCTTTGTTTTAAAGGAATTTCATGAAGTATTTTTATCACTGTTTCAGCTTTAGTTCCTTTAACTATAGCTACTATAGAGCCTTTCTTTCCTTTGGCATCTTTATTGGTTAAGATGGTGTAGAGTTCGCCATTGCAAAAAGCGGTTTCGTCAAGCGATAGGTAGCTTCCTAGATTCTCAGGGTACAATAGCCAATCTTTTGCATGGGCTTTTTGATCCCAAGATTTAAAATCACTTAAGTGATCTTTGTACTGGCGTTGCAGTTTCTTGCCGTTAACACCGTAGAAAAATCCAATGGTGTGGCAATCCGTAGCTTTAGTATGGACTAATTTCTTTTAAAAAATCAGCAAACTCGGCGGTCATCCGTGTTCCCTGTGCTACTAAATTCCAATCTCTATGAACCACTTCATTGGTTTGCTTATTCAGCCATCTGCGGCGTTTTATATGAAGGTAAACATTTTTACCTCGTATAGGGAAGTCTTGAACGGTAGCCTCAGAAAAGAAGCCTTTGGAATGAAGTTTAGTTCCATTAAATTCTTCGGGAATCGTGTTTAGTTCTGTAAAATAAAAATGTAGTGCTTCTCCTTTAATTTCGTGCTTGTCCAAATCAAAATACTTCATAAGTATTTCTGGAAGTAATAAATTGGCTATGGCTAATAATGAATCTGATGACATTAAAAATTTTTATTCAAAGATCTTCTTTTTTTAAATACTCCCCAACTTTTGTGCTTGATCCCTCATAGCCAGCAATAACCAACAGTTTTGCTATTAGTGCTTTAAGGGCTTCTGGCGGATTGCCATGATCGAAAGCTTGAGTTTGGTAAGTATGTTCGTTAACGCTGATTTTTAAGGTTGTTTTGGCTGCTCCGTCAAAAGCGTAATTCTTGCTAGGTGCTTTTAAATCTGGAATTTTTTCTATTTGAATGGCTTCTAAAATTTCTAATAAATGGTTCCACTCTGAAGCGTCGAGTGTTTCGGGCGCTCCTGGTTTACCTTGTTTTTTGGTCACTACAACCAGATTTTTAATGACTCTTATTTTATAGTATGAATTTCTACTGGTAGCGAGATATTCAAAAGTAATTAAGTCTTCGGAAGTTGCTTGCTGTTCTTTAGATATACGGTCTTGATTTTCAGCTTTTGCAGTGTTTGAATTACAGGTTTTTAATGAAATTAAGGCGAAAATAAGAATGCTTACGAGTTTCATAATCAAGTTCTTAATTGTGAATTATGGTTAAACTTACAAAAAGAAATTGAAAAGCGTTTTACGCCAACATCATTTTTGCTTTTTTAACGCCTTCTACTAAAAGATCAATTTCAGTCTTCGTGTTATAAAAAGCCAATGATGCTCTGACCGTTCCTGGAATTTTGTAGTAATCCATGATTGGCTGTGCACAGTGGTGTCCTGTTCTAACAGCAATACCCAGCTTGTCTAAAATAGTACCTACATCATAAGGGTGAATGCCCTCTAAGTTGAATGAAATCACTGAAGTTTTATGTTTTGAGGTACCATAAATTTTTAAGCCTTCTATTTCTAAAAGCTTTTTAGTGGCATATTCCAAAAGCTCATTTTCGTAAGTAGCAATGGACTCGAAACCAATGTTATTCATATAGTCGATAGCAGCACCAAAAACAATACCTCCAGCGATGTTTGGTGTGCCAGCTTCAAATTTATGTGGCAATTCGGCGTAGGTTGTTTTTTCAAAAGTAACTTCGGCAATCATTTCACCACCACCTTGATATGGCGGTAGTTTTTTTAGCCAATCTTCTTTACCATATAAAGCGCCAATGCCTGTAGGACCACACATTTTATGGGCAGAAACCACGTAAAAATCGACGTCTAATTTTTGAACATCAGGTTTAATATGTGGCGCAGATTGTGCACCGTCAATAAGAACGGCTGCTCCAACTTCATGGGCTTTTTCAATAATGTATTCAATCGGATTTACGGTTCCTAATGCGTTTGAAACGTGATTTGTAAAAACGAGTTTCGTATTTGTAGAAAGGAGCTTGTCAAATGCACTCATCACCAATTCGCCATCGTCATTCATAGGAATGACTTTCAACTCGGCACCCGTACGCTCACAAAGCATTTGCCAAGGCACAATATTAGAGTGGTGCTCTAAGGCCGACACAATAATATCATCACCTTTTTTTAAAAGTGATGAAAATCCGTTTGCGACTAAATTGATACCGTGAGTTGTTCCCGAAGTGAAAATAATTTCATGTGAAAACTTAGCATTAAAATGCGCTTGTATTTTATAACGGGCTTGCTCGTATAAATCGGTGGCCTCCTGACTTAAAGTATGAACGCCGCGGTGAATATTGGCGTTGTAATTTGAATAGTAGTCTACAATAACATCAATAACCTGTTTTGGGGTTTGTGATGTTGCTGCATTATCAAAATATACTAAAGGTTTGCCATTTACTTTGCGAGAAAGAATGGGAAAATCTTTTCTTATGTCTTCTACGTTTATCATGGCTTGTTTGGTCTGGGCCCCGATTCAGGCGTTTATTGAAGCTCCTCTCAGAAAGTCCTTAGATCCCGCTTTTGGTGCTTTTACCGAAAGCGGGAAGGAGCTCAAAAAATAATTTAATTAAGAGAATTTAAAGGTCGAAACCGATGCTAACCCCTAATTTGTTAGCTATAATTTTATTGATACGTTGTTTAATTTCAGGGATTTTAACCGAACTTAACACGTTATTACTAAAGGCATACATTAAAAGTGCCTTAGCTTCTTTTTTAGGAATACCACGCGATTGCATGTAAAACATGGCACTTTCGTCTAACTGACCAATGGTACAACCGTGAGAACATTTTACGTCGTCGGCAAAAATCTCCAATTGTGGTTTGGTGTTTATAGATGCTTTATCGCTTACTAAAATATTGTTGTTCGCTTGGAAAGCGTTGGTTTTTTGGGCTTCTTTTTCTACAATAATTTTTCCGTTGAAAACCCCTGTAGAGCTATCACCAAAAATACCTTTGTAATCTTGATGACTCTCACAATTAGGTTCGATATGGTGTACCAAAGTATTGTGATCGACATGTTGTTTGTCGCTAAGAATAGTTACGCCTTTTAATATAGAATCGATACGTTCTCCTTCTTGGAAGAAATTAAGATTATTTCTAATTAATTTTCCGCCAAATGAGAATGTATGTACCGAAGCAATACTTTCACGTTGTTGCTTAATGAAGGTATTATCAATTAATGAGGCATTTTCGCCATCATTTTGAATTTTGTAATAATCGACAATAGCACGTTTTTTGGTGAAAATTTCGGTTACACTATTAGTTAAAACAGGGTTTTCTGTTAAACTTTGGTGACGCTCGATAATTTGAACATGCGCATTCTCTTCAGCAACAATTAAGTTACGAGGTTGAAGTAAGGTTGCCGATTCGTTTCCTGTTGAAAAATTGATAAACTGAATCGGTTTATCGGCAATTTTATTTTTAGGAATGTGTACATAAACACCTTCTTGTGAAAATGCCGTGTTTAACGATGGTAAACTATCGGTAGTGGCCGCTTTATTGAAATGGTTTTCAATAATTAAACGGTATTTAGGATTTGTTAAAGCAGAAGACATTAAGCACACATCGATACCATCATGTGTGGTGTTCGATAAATGTGAAGAATATTTTCCATCGATGAAAACCACATGATATGTGTCGATTTCGTGGATGAAATATTTTTTAACATCTTTATAATCCAACGCATTTTCTTGCTTAGGGAAAACACTATAATCTTCTTTTAATAATTTATTTAAAGAGGTATATTTCCAAGCTTCTTCCTTTTTCGTAGGAAAGCCTTTTTCTTCAAATATTTTTATAGCTTCAGATCTCACATTATGAACGAAAGTGTCTACATCGACCTTGTTTTCAAATGCTAAAAATGATGATACTAATTTGTCTTTTAAATCCATTGTTATAAATCGTTTCAAGTTTAAGGTTTAAAAAGTTTCAAGTTGATTACTCGAACCTAATTACTTAAACTTGTTTCCTTTAAAATCTTTTTTGTTCAGATATTAAATAAAAGCAGATAAACGCTTGCTTAATTGTTCATATTCTGAAACTAATGTTCTAAGTTTTTCTTCTGAAATATATTCTGAATCAAAAACCCTATATAATTGTGACCTTGTTTCTCCAGCAGAGCCTTTTGCTATTGAAAGAAATTGACGAAATTCTAAATTTCCATCTCTTTCAAAGCCTTCACCGATATTATCCATTACGGATCCGGATGACGCTTTTATTTGGTCTTTTAATCGCTAATCTCTTTTTAAATCTGTTTCGTTAGCAATGTCTTTTATTTGATTAAAAAGACGCCTAGCTTCTTTCCATGTTTCTAAATCTTCAAATTTAGTTATCGTTGCCATGAACTTGAAACATTAAACCTTAAACAGAAAAACTATAAAGAGGCTTCTTCTTTAATCCAATCGTAACCTTTGGCTTCTAGCTCGTGAGCTAATTCTTTACCACCAGATTTTACAATTTTTCCGTTGTGTAAAACGTGTACGAAATCTGGAACGATATAATCAAGTAAACGTTGGTAGTGTGTAATAACAACTACAGCATTGTCTTTACTCTTTAATTTGTTTACACCGTTTGCAACGATACGAAGGGCATCGATATCTAGTCCAGAATCGGTTTCATCAAGAATAGCCAATTTAGGTTCTAACATCGCCATTTGAAAAATCTCATTACGTTTTTTCTCACCACCAGAAAAACCTTCATTTAACGAACGTGATAAAAATTTACGATCGATTTCTAACATTTCAGACTTTTCGCGAATAAGCTTAAGCATGTCTTTAGCAGGCATTTCCTCTAAACCTTTTGCTTTTCTAGATTCGTTAATAGCCGTTTTGATAAAGTTTGTTACCGATACACCAGGGATTTCAACTGGGTACTGAAACGATAAAAACACACCTTTATGTGCGCGTTCTTCAGCAGCTAATTCTTCAATGTCTTCACCTTCAAAATAGATTTTACCTTCGGTAACTTCATACTCTTCTTTACCTGCGATAACAGAAGAAAGTGTACTTTTTCCTGAACCGTTTGGTCCCATAATGGCATGAACTTCACCTGGTTTTACTTCAAGGTTAATACCTTTTAAAATGTTTTTATCCTCAACACGTGCGTGTAAATTCTCAATTTTTAACATACTTCTATTCGTTTCCTATTTTTACAACTTCGTTATTTTCTTTTGGGTTAGGGGCTACTTTAAGTATTTCTACTATGTCAACCTTATTTTCCCAAAGTATAACGTCGTCTTTTTGATCTGTAACTTTTCCTTTAATCTCCACTAAAACCATATCGGTTGGTTCTGTTTTGATTTTATCTGCTTGGCTATTGAGTTCCTCTAATTTTTTCGAGCCTAATACGCCATAAATTTGGTGGTTTGTTTGGATAACTCCGACGCCGTCAAAATACACAAATTCACCTTTTATTGTTGTGAGTTCGTCGTTGTTAAAAACGGTGTTTTCTGATTTCGATTCGGTTTTACAGCTAAAAAAAGCTGTAAGAATTAATGTGATAAATAAAAATTTTTTCATTATAAATCGCTATAGATTCCTGGTTTCACCAGAATTTTTATCCAACACTACCTTCTAAACTAATTTCTAATAATTTTTGTGCTTCAACAGCGAATTCCATTGGAAGTTTATTTAAAACCTCTTTACTAAATCCGTTTACAATTAAAGCAATGGCCTTTTCGGTATCGATACCACGTTGGTTACAGTAGAAAATTTGATCTTCACCAATTTTACTTGTTGTAGCTTCGTGTTCGATTTTAGCCGTTTTATTTTTAGCTTCTATATATGGGAACGTGTGTGCACCACATTCGTTACCCATAAGTAAACTATCACATTGTGAAAAGTTACGGGCGTTTTCTGCTCTAGAATTAATTTGCACTAATCCACGGTAACTGTTTTGTGATTTTCCTGCCGAAATTCCTTTGGAAATAATGGTTGATTTGGTGTTTTTTCCCAAATGAATCATTTTAGTTCCTGTATCGGCTTGTTGGTAATTGTTGGTTACGGCAATAGAATAAAATTCACCTACCGAGTTATCACCTTTTAAAATACAAGATGGGTATTTCCACGTTACAGCCGACCCTGTTTCTACTTGTGTCCATGAAATTTTTGCGTTTTTCTCACATAAACCACGTTTGGTTACGAAGTTGTAAACACCACCTTTACCTTCGGCATTTCCTGGGAACCAGTTTTGTACGGTGGAGTATTTAATTTCTGCATCGTCTAAAGCAATAAGCTCCACAACGGCGGCGTGTAATTGATTTTCATCTCTACTTGGAGCGGTACAACCTTCTAGGTAACTTACGTAACTTCCTTCATCAGCAATAACCAGCGTACGCTCAAATTGTCCGGTACCTGCTTGGTTAATTCTGAAATATGTTGATAATTCCATAGGACATTTTACGCCTTTTGGAATGTAACAGAATGAACCATCACTAAATACGGCCGAGTTTAAAGCGGCATAGAAATTATCTTTTTGAGGCACTACAGTCCCTAAATATTTTTTCACTAATTCTGGATGCTCTTTAATAGCCTCAGAAATACTCATAAAAATAATACCCTTTTCGCCTAAAGTTTTCTTGAATGTTGTAGCAACAGAAACAGAATCGACAACCACATCCATGGCTACACCTGCTAATTTCTTTTGCTCATCAAGAGAAATACCTAGCTTTTCGAAAGTCGCTAATAATTCTGGATCTACTTCATCAATGCTATCGTACTTAGGCTTGCTGTTTGGGGCAGAATAATATGAAATCCCTTGAAAATCTGGTTTTGTATAATGTACGTTTGCCCATTCTGGCTCTGTCATTTCTTTCCAAACTCTAAAAGCTTCAAGTCTCCAATCGGTCATCCATTGTGGCTCCTCTTTCTTTTTAGAAATAGCGCGTACAATATCTTCGTTTAACCCATTAGGAAACGTATCAGACTCAATATCTGTATAAAATCCGTATTCGTATTCTTTGGTTTTTAGCTCCTCGCGTAAATCATCCTCGGTATACTTGCTCATATATCTTTGTAATATAGTTTGTAAAGTTTAAAGTTTAAAGTTATAAAGTTTAGTTTAGGTATTTTATTAACCCACTTAACAGTTTTGAAACTTCGTTTACTTTTAACTTTAATTTTTCAAATTGTTCAATTGTGATATAGCTTAAATCAAAACTTAATTAGCATGGTGAACGAAATTCTCCAGTTAGTGTTTTGATGCACTATAATATGAATGAACGTTTTTGTTGTTTCTTTTCAACGCCTTCGGTTGTTTTGGAAGAAATTGAAATGTTTGGTCTTTTTATTTGATCTCTTCTTCTAAAATCTTTAGAAAAAGAGGTGTTATTAATGCTTAATTTTAAAATTACAGTGAAAAAGATTCGCCACAACCACAAGTACGGTTAGCGTTAGGGTTGTTAAAAACAAATCCTGTTCCGTTTAATCCACCCGAATATTCTAAGGTGGTGCCAATTAAATATAAAAAGCTTTTTTTATCAACAATAATTTTAATGTCATTGTCTTCAAAAACTTTATCGTCGTCCTGTTGTTCTTTGTCAAATTTTAAATCGTAGGACAAACCAGAACAACCACCGCTTTTTACACCAACACGCACATAATCTGTTGAGGGATTATAACCATCTTCGGTCATAAGCTCAATCACTTTCTTTTTAGCAGTTTCAGAAACTTTTATCATAATTATTTTTCGATTTTATTATATAACCAGTTGAGTTATAAATGCGATCTTATTTTCTTTAAAATCAGTTAGTTAAAAAACTAATTTCGCTTTTGTTTAGATAGATTCTAAAGACAGATTGCAAATATACAATATAAGTCATGCATTACCATATAACCTAACATTATATTAGTTTATAGTTTTATAAATTTTTATTATTATTCGTTAAGAGCCGAATTATTAACAAATTCATAATCAGATAAGGAAAGTAGAAATTTTTTTAAATCGGCTTTGTCTTTATCCGATAAATTTACACCGCCATTGGCTACTTTTTTCATGAGGGGGTCTATGGTCGCTGAATGTTTTAAGCCTTCGCTATAGTGGTTAATAACGTCTTCCAGAGTAAGGAAGCGTCCGTCGTGCATATAGGGCGCTGTGAATGCTAGGTTTCTAAGAGAAGGGGTTTTAAATTTGCTATTATCGGCAGGATCCCCAGTTATGGCGCCTAATCCTAAATCTGTAAATTTTTCATCTAAGCCGTTGTTGTGGAAAGCATTGTCTGTCCATAACGGATTTTTGTCGCTGCCGTGGCAATGAAAGCAATCGCCTCGGTTTTCATCCATAAAAACATCAAAACCGTTGCGTTCTTCTGGGGTTAATTGGGCTTCACCAAGCAAATATTTGTCAAATTTTGAATTCGCAGAAATTAGGCTGCGTTCAAATTGGGCTATGGCTTTTGTAACCAAGACCGAATCAATTTTTGAAGTTCCAAAGGCTTTCTCAAACAGCTCTGGGTATTCGTCGTGTTGCTGCAAATGCTGTTCAACGGTTTGCCAGGTGTTTTGCATCTCCAAGGGATCTGTAACAGGAGCAAATGCTTGGTGTTCTAAGCTAAACGTTTTGCCATCCCAGAAAAAAAGCTCGTCGTAATTCCAGGCTAAATTAAAAAGAGGCATAGCATTTCTGTCACCTAAAGTTGCGTTAACACCCGAGCTGAAGCGCTCTGCATCTGAAAATGCCAGTGTTGGCGCATGGCAATTGGCACAGGCTAAACTATTGTCTACCGATAAAATAGGATCGAAAAAAAGCTTTTTACCAAGTGCAATGCCTTCTACCGTTTGGGGATTGTTTGGTGGTATGACAGGTGATAAAATAAGCGATTCAAATAAAGGTGGAATGTTTAAAGGACTAGGAGTAGGGGTATAGCTGGCTTCATTTTCTTTAGAGCAAGCTGTGCTTATGAAAATGATAAGGGTAAAAAGGTATGTGGGCCATTTTTTCAAAGTTTAAATCGGATTTACAGATTCTAAACTGAATACGTTTTGACGGTTTTGATACATCATAATTTGAGCGTCAAAGTTAGGCATTAGCCTATTGTTTAGTTGGTTTAAATCCCAGGTGTTTGGGTTTTTAAACCATTCGGAAATATTCATATTAATGTTAAAATTTGTGCTCTGAATCAGGTTAATAGCTCCTATATCAACAGTAAAAAAGGTGTCTTCAAAAACCAATGGCGATTGGGTGTTGTTCACCGCTCTTATGTAGTGATACGCATAGCCAGTTTCAGTGTTGGTTGCATCTATAAACTTGCCTTCTAGTTGCATAAAATGATAGCCGCCACCAAGCATTTCTGGAACGTTCCATGATGCCGAATTCAAATCGGTGTAATTCATGTAATTGTCTTCATTATTAAAACCAAAAGTGAAATATACATGGCTGTATTCTCCTGGTGGTATGGTGTTATTTGGGGTGAGTGATAGAGTGTTTTCTTGAGAGAGATCGACAAGGAAATAGTCGTCAAAAGTAAAATATTCGCCATTTGGTTTTTCAAAAGTAATCCTAGAAATGAGGTAGCGTAATTTTGAAATACTAAGCAGTTCACCATGTGCATTGGTGAATTCTAAGCTGTTAAAATCGGAAGCTGTTACATGTGTGTCGTCCCATGAATGGTTAAAATTGAATGTGACTGAAGTCGGAAAAACGTCATCGTCCAAATCTTTGTGGCATGAGCACAGGATCATACATAAGAGGCAAGTTGTAGCAAGTGTTTTATTCATGTTATTGTTTTAGCTTGAAAAGTAGTAAATCTGAAAACCCTTTGTTTGAAGGGATGTCTTCGTTGGAACTGTTCGATTCTCCAACAGCGATAATGTTATTGTTATTAAGTATGATGGCATCAAAAGCTAAATCAATAGCGCTTCCTCCAATAGTTTTTTCCCAAATCAAGTTTCCTGAAGCATCGATTTTTATAATCCATGCATCATTTTGGCCTTTGTTTTCCGATACATCGCCATCTATACTTCTTGAGTTTCCTGAAATAAGAAAGCCTTGGTCTTGCGTTTTAGAAATTGATCGACCCGAATCGAAACTTGTTCCGCCATAAGTTTTTTCCCAAATGAGTGTGCCGTCTGGCGATATTTTAATTACCCATAAATCGGCCGCACCATGATTATAAGTAACGTCTAAATCGTCACTTCTAGTATCCCCTACAATCATATAATCACCATCGTGAGTTGCTGTAATAGCAAAGGCTTCATCGATACCAGAGCCTCCAAAAGATTTTTCCCAAACTAAAGTACCAGTGGCGTTTATTTTTACCACCCAAAAATCGTAAGACCCTTTGTTGTTGGTTATGTCTACATCATCACTGTCGGAGGATCCTATAATAAGATAGCCAAGATCTTCGGTTTGAATCACATCGTAAGGCGTATCGGTAAATGTACCGCCATAATAATGACTCCATTGTTTTTCTCCTAAGGGATTTAGTTTTATCGCCCAATAATCGCCTCCTGCATGTAATTTTGAAAAAGCAAATTTGCTAATGCCTTCACCGCCTGAAGCTGTAACGTCTAGGTCACCAATAAGGAGGTAGCCGTCATCTGCTGTTTGAATCACTTTTCTGCCGTTATCGGAACCTGCAAAGCCGTAAGATTTTTCCCAAAGGATATCGCCAGCTGTATTAAGTTTTGTCATCCAGAAATTTGTAGCGCTGTTATTTTCCGAGACATCGCGATCGCTACTTTGACTATAACCAAAAATAGCATAGCCGCCATCTGATGTTAGAATGCAGCTTGTACCTCTGTCATCAAGGCTGCCGCCGTATGATTTTTGCCACTCTAGCACATCATTTTGATTAAATTTTAGAAGCCAATAGTCAAACGAATCGTCGGGCTTATTGGTAATATCGAGATCGTTGCTTTGGGTATGCCCAAAAACGGCATAGCCGCCATCGTTGGTTTTAATGATAGATTTTCCACTGTCATTTAAGGTGCCGCCAAAAGTTTTTACAAAGTCAATATCTCCAGGATTGTAGTCTGGCTTTTCTTGCGAGTCGTGGTTATTAGAGCAGCTTGATGCGTAGAAGCAAACTAGAGCAATGAAAAGTTTTAAATAACGCATAGGTTAAATTACAGGTCTTTTTTTCTTATCACAAACAAGCCGCGGTTAATGTCGCTTACAATAATATTACCACTAGGAAAAAATGGATATACACTCCAAGCCCCGTTAAAACTGGTATTGTCGTTTTCTGGATAAGTATCGAAATAGCCAGTTTCCGAAATGGTTTTGCTTTCAATATTAGAAATGTTGATTTCACGAAAACCAGCTGTATAGCTTGCTTGGTAATAAACATTTTCTTTAACATAACCATTGTGGTCTATAGCCGCTGTTGGGCCTAAGTAGTCCATGTGGTATTTAGGGGCTTCCAAGTTGGTGAAATTGAAAATAATGGTTCTGGTTTGGTTACCAATGTTAACCTCATCCAATTCATCTCCTAGAATAAAATAAGTCATATCTTCAGTAAACCAACCTTGATGGGTGTAGCCCACGTTATTGTAAGTTATGGATGATATTTTTGTTGGGTTAGATTTGTTTGTAACATCAACAATAACGACTTCATTTTCATTACTACCAATAAGGATTTCTCTATTAGTATACCGCGTATCAGGACCATTATAGGTTACCACTTGAGCATCATGTGCATAGCCAGGAAAACCGCCAGCATCGGAAGGGTTAATAGGATCTTGAATGTTTATGAATAGTGGTCCTCCAGCATAAATACCCGATCTCGTTGTGCCAACGGCATAGGCAAAACCAGAATCTTTGTTAATAACCATATTGTGAGCGCTACCAAAACCTGTGTAACGGCTATCGGCAGCAAATGTTTCTGGAGGATTGTTTACATTTCTAAGTCTGGTAAGATCGAAAATTTGCATGCCATGATCGTTAGCATTATCGGCCAAGATATAGGCATAGTTGTTATAAACTTTTACATCGCGCCATGAACTATTAATGGTTGCTGTAGGGAGTTTGCCAAGTAAAATAGGAGCGTTTGGTATGTTAATGTCTACAAAAGCAACCCCACTAGATGCGCAAAATAAGGCGTATTCTTTTTGAGTTGTTGGGTCGGTCCATCCCCAACAGTCTGTTCCCGAAGCGCCAACTTCAGCGAGTATTTCAATAGGGATATGAGCCATTAAATTGTAGTCCTTGCAGGGGTAGATATTTGCAAAACCATCCTCGCAATAAGCTTGTGGTTCAAACGGATAATCGGTGTCGCAAACATCACCAATACCATCGTTGTCGCTATCTTCTTGATCTGGATTTGCAGTTTCCGGACAGTTGTCGTTTGCATCTTCAATGCCGTCGCTATCACTGTCTGTGATTTCTGTCGAATCATCAATGGGTTCTGTTTTACAGGAATATGCTGTTACGAGAAATAGGAGAGTAAAAACGAAGCTGAGGTGTTTTAAGAATATTTTCAAGATATTTTTATTAATTAACTTATTAGGGTTTGTTTTAGTATAAAGGTAGTAAAAACAAAAATAGCTTCTTATTTTTGCAATATGATAGAAGATAAAAATCAACAACGGACGCCATTAAGTGCATTAGGTGAATTTGGGTTAATAGAGCATTTAACTCAAAATTTCAAAATTAAGCAAACTTCCACAATAAAAGGCATAGGTGATGATGCTGCTGTTTTAAATTTTGATAATAAACGTGTTGTGATAAGCACCGATTTATTGGTAGAAGGGGTGCATTTTGATTTAAGTTATGCCCCATTGAAGCATTTAGGTTACAAGTCGGTCGTTGTAAATTTGTCTGATATTTATGCGATGAATGCCAAAGCGACTCAGATTACGGTCTCTATCGCGGTTTCCAACCGTTTTCCTTTGGAGGCTTTGGAAGCCTTATATGACGGTATAGAAACTGCGGCTAATATTTATAATGTTGATGTTATTGGTGGTGATACTACTTCTTCGACTTCTGGATTGCTTATTTCTGTGACGGCTATTGGTGAGGTTGAAGCGGAACAGGAAGTTTATAGAAATGGCGCTAAGCCAAATGATTTGCTAGTAGTTTCGGGTGATTTAGGTGCGGCATATATGGGCTTGCAAGTACTTGAAAGAGAGAAGGAAGTGTATAAAGTGAATCCTAACAATCAGCCCGATTTAGAGCCCTATACTTATATTATAGAGAGGCAGTTAAAGCCTGAAGCTCGAAAAGATATTCCGAAATTATTGTTAGAATTGGACGTTAAGCCAACGGCTATGATCGATGTTAGTGATGGTTTGTCTTCAGAAATCATGCACATTTGTAAACAAAGTGATGTAGGCTGCGATTTATATGAAGAAAAAATTCCTTTAGATCCTCAAGTAATTTCTACCTGTGAGGAGTTCAATATCGATAGTACGACGGTGGCGTTAAATGGCGGCGAAGATTATGAGTTGTTGTTCACGATTGCTCAGGAAGACTACCCTAAAATTAAGGCCAATCCAAATTTAACAGTCATAGGTTATATGAAGGAATCCAAAGAAGGCTTGCATCTAGTAACAAGGGCAGATACTCGAATTCCGATAAAATCACAAGGCTGGAAAAATTTTAATGAATAAACAAGTGTTATGAGGAAAGCATTGCTTGTTTAAACTTGTTGATAAGCCGAGGAATTAATGACTTTTTCTTTTAAACGTTCTGTTTTAGATTGATAGATGCGTTCTAAAATGGCATTAATTTCTCTAAAAGTTGGCGTTAACTCGGTTAAATTTCCATTGCTATCTGTGGTTAATTCCTTTTTGCAATATTTGCAGCAGTATTCTTTAACATGAGACGTTACTTTTTTAGAAACCTGATATTCATGACCAAAAAGAGTGCAATACATTTTAGTAATTAACGCTAGTTTGTTTGACGTTATTTTCATGGTTTTTTGGTTTGGGGTGCTTTAAATGTATAAAAGAAATCCAAACAAAACGACAAAGGGTGCTATTTTTCGATGAAACGCATTATAGCTTGTAGTAATTCACTTTCATTTTCTGTAAAACTCATATGGCCATCAGGAAAGGTTACAAGTTTTACTTGGGCTCCTTCTACTTGTTTTACAATGGTATTGTAGTCCAATACCGGATCTTTTTTTCCAGCAATAATCATTTTTTTAAAAGGTGTAAAATGAAGTAGTGCTTCGCGGTCGTCTCTAATTTTCATGCCTTCTAGTGCTGCTATAATACCCTGTAGTGGTGTTTTTTTGGCATGAGCTATCAGTGTTTTTATACTTTCCTTGAAAATAATTCGGTTTTTGGGGCGGAATAAGTTGGTTATGGCTATTTTAATAAAGGTGTGGTGGTTTTTTTTAACCACTTCAATGGTGCGCTCTCGATTTATTTTTTTTTCGGCGCTATCGGCACTGGCAGTCGAATTTAATAAGCAAAGTCCTTTTAAATCATCTGGCTTTTTTTCCGCGAAAGCGAGTGCTACATAACCGCCCATGGAATGTCCAATCATGGTAGAACGCCTAATGCGTAAATGTTTAAGAACAGCCTCAACAGCTTCGGCCATTTGTTCCATGCTATGTACATAACCGATGCAGCCCGTTTGGCCGTGTCCCAATAAATCGATGCAAATAACTCTAAATTTTTTAGACAATTCTGGTTGTAATTGGTGCCATATTTCCGTGCTTTCTAAAAAGCCATGAAGCAAAACTAAAGCGCTCCCTTTACCAGAATCGGTAAAGTAAATGTTTGTGCCTTTAAAAGGGATGGTCATAGTTGTATGGTTTAAATATACTGGTCAAATATAAGTTGTAAATAATAATTATTGGATAAGGCATGTGTTTAGATTTAACCACTGTTCTCGGCTAGGTTTAAGGTTTGGAACTAAAAGCGTCTCTGATGCTTTAAATTGATGTGGCATCATAGTGCTTACAAGGAAGTGGTTTAGCTATGTAAAAAGTTATGAGAGCCTGTTTTATTGAAATTTATGGTTTAGAACCGTTTCATTGTTTTCGATGGCTTTGTTTTATTATGCTTGACTTTTAAAGCTGTTAATAATGCTTTGTAATCTAGGTTACACACAAAACCATTGAATTTATCGAAATTTGCATCAAAATTATACATAAGGTGAAAAAAATAATCGTGATTGGTGGTTTGTCGGCAGGGCCTTCGGCAGCCGCAAAAGCAAGAAGAGAAAACGAACAAGCAGAAATTATTCTATTTGAAAAAGGTGCAAACATTAGTTATGCGACTTGTGGTATGCCGTATGCTTTTTCGGGAGTTATAGAAAGTAGAGATAAGTTAATGGTTGTAAAACCTGCTTTGTTACAAAACCGTTTTAATATTGATGTACGATTAAATGAGGAAATAATTAAAATAGACACCGCTGCAAAAAAAGTGTTTTCTAGTAAAGGTGTTTATACGTATGATAAACTGATTTTTGCTACGGGTGCAAAATCGATTGTACCGCCTATTGAAAATATTAAATTGGCGAATAATTGGTCTACTTGTAGGTCCATGCCCGATTTTGATAAAATCATGAAGCTTGGGTTAACCGAGGAGTCTAAGCATATTACAGTTGTAGGTGCCGGGTTGATTGGTGTTGAAGTTGCCGAAAATTTAATTGAAGCTGGTAAAAAGGTGACACTTATTGAAGGGTCTTCTCATGTTTTAAACATGTGGCAACAAAAATTTGGAAATTTTGCCGAGCAGATTTTAAGATCAGAGGGTGTTGAAGTGTTAACCAATACGTTAATTTCGAAGTTTAATATTGATGAAGACGGTAAAATTTTGTCGGTCGTTACTAAAGAAGGTCAAAGTATACCCACAGATTTTGTGATTTTAAGCACAGGTATTAAACCAAATACAGATTTATTAATTGCTGAAGGTGCAGCGTCTATTGAAAACGGTGCATTAAAAGTGAATGCGCATATGGAAACCTCTATTAAAGATGTTTATGCGGCCGGAGATAATATATCTTTAAAAAATTTGCAAACAGATAGTGATGATTATTTCCCTTTGGGAACACATTCTAATAAAGCGGGTCGTGCTGCAGGTGCTAATGCTGTTTCTGGAAATCACAGGGTTTTTAATGGGGCATATAAAACAGCTATCGTCAAGGTATTTGATTATACTTTGGCAAGAACAGGATTGAATCCTACGGTTTTAAAAACCATGGGTAGAGCTTTTAAAACGGTTTTAACGGTAGCTGGTGCAACACCGGGATATTATCCAGGGCAGAAGGATTTGATATCCGAAATTTATTATGATCCTAAAACAGATGAGATTTTAGGAGCAGAATTATTTGGTGAAGTTGGGGTTGATAAACGTATTGACGTTATAAGTACGGCAATTTATGCAAAACTAAAGATGGCCGACTTGTCTCAGTTGGATTTAGCTTATGCGCCACCTTTTTCGCCTGCTAAAGATCCTGTTGTGGTTACTGGTTTTGTAGCTGAAAATGTGCGTCTTGGGAAAAGTGAGCAAATTTCGGTTGAAGATTTAGATGCTTTTATGAAGGCTACAGCTCAAGATGATTATATGTTATTGGATGTTAGAACAGCTAATGAACATGAAAAAGGAACCATTCCTGGTGCCATAAATATTCCTCTTGATGATTTAAGAAATCATGTTCATGCTGTGAAAAACAGAAATAAAAAAGTGATCATTTTTTGTCAAAAAGGGCTTAGAGGTTATTTAGCCGAATCTATTTTAAGAAATAATGGAATTCAAGATATTGCCAATGTTGCTGGCGGATTTAAAATTTGGAACATGTATAGCACCCAAATTGAATTTCCTAAAAAAAATCACGCTGTTTAAGGCGAAAATTAATAGCAAGTAAGTTAAGGCTGCCTGAAAAGTATCCTTGATGTCATATTGCGTTTGTCGAAATATTTCTATTCAATGAATAATCAATTTTGAATTCGACAAGTTCAACCTGATAAATCAAGGTTTACGAGCTTTTCAGGCAGTCTCTTTTATTATATCTTGTATGGAAAATGAGTTTGTTTGCTTGAAGGGACTATGATTTTACGCGTTTAATAGCAGTAAAGGCTTTATCTACATACTCATCTTCTACTAAAATGGTAAATTCATTGGTGGTAGAAATAACTTCGTACATCACCACACCATCCCAAGCTAAACGTTTGAAAAAGTGGTAATATAAACCAGCTATTTTAGAGTTGTCTTGAGGTAAATTTATGCTTATAGCCGAAAGACCTTCCTGGACAGCAAGTAGCGTTTCTTTTTCCAGTTTGTCTTTAATAAAATCGTTTAAACTGCTCGAAATAATAAGATTGCTTTCATGAATACCTCTGGTGAAGGTGTAAAAGGGTTTCGACTCCGATTTAATGCGTTCCAAAATTTTAGTGTGGTTATCAATAAGGGTGTCGGAGTTTTTAACTGTAAAATCCGTTAAATTGGAGCGCACCGTGATATCACCTAAGTTTTGAATGGCTTTTTTCATCTTTACCGAATTCGATAAGGTGGCTGGTGGATTATAACGCCTCAGAGCCATCATAATGGCTCCAGGTTTCACTTCTTTTTTAAGCATGTCGCTAATAGGTTCTACTAATTCTATGGCAAGCGCACTAAAATTTATGATGTTTCTGGATAAGGCTTCTTCTAAATAAGGTTGTGTGATTAAAATGTCTTCAACACAATTCGATACCGTTTTCATGAGTACTTTATGTTAATTATTTAACAATATGTGTAAAAATAAACTTTTTTTTTAATAAACATCGTGGTTACGCAAATGAATTATAATTTCGCTGTCAAATTAATGACCATGAAAGTATTAAAATTTGGAGGGACATCGGTAGGTTCGGTGGAAAATATGGCCAACGTTAAAAATATTATTAACGATGGTGAGAAAAAGGTAGTTGTGCTTTCAGCTATGTCTGGAACTACAAATCAATTGGTAGCTATTGGGCAGGATATTAAATTAGGAAATGTAGCAGATGCTGCAGCAAAAGTTTCTGCGCTTCATATAAATTATAAAGTGGTTATCGATGATTTGTTGCAGAATGAAGCATTGAATGCTGAGGTGAAAATATATGTTGCTGAGGTTTTTAGTTTTTTAGACCAATGTACGTCAAAACCATATTCTGAAGGGTTAGCCAATCAAATTGTGGCTCAAGGTGAATTGCTTTCAACCTATATGTTTAATGCGTATTTGAACCAAGAAGGTGTGAGTTCGGCGTTATTGCCTGCGTTAAGTTTTATGCGTATTGATGAAAACAAAGAGCCAGACATCGCTTACATTAAAGAAAATTTTAAAGCGGTTTTTGAAAATACTAAAGACTCTGAAATTTATATTACTCAAGGTTTTATTTGTCTAGATACTGAAGGGGAAATTTCAAACTTACAACGTGGTGGAAGTGATTATACGGCTACCATTATTGGTGCTGCTTTTATTGCAGATGAAGTTCAAATTTGGACTGACATTGACGGGATGCATAATAATGATCCAAGACATGTTGAAAATACACATCCAATTTCAAACCTGTCATTCGATGAAGCTGCCGAGTTAGCGTATTTTGGTGCTAAAATATTGCACCCTCAAACGGTAACTCCTGTTAGAGCTGATAATATTCCAGTGCGTTTAAAAAATACCATGGAACCTTCAGCTCATGGTACTTTAATTTCTAACATCACAACGGGCGATGGTATAAAAGCTATTGCTGCTAAAGATGGTATTACGGCTATAAAAATTAAGTCGGCCAGAATGTTACAGGCGCACGGGTTTTTAAAGAAAGTCTTTGAGATTTTTGAAACTTATAAAACATCTATTGATATGATTACAACTTCTGAAGTTGCTGTGTCACTAACAATTGATGATGATTCTAATCTCGATGCTATTTTAGTTGAATTGGATAAAATTGCAACTATTGAAGTGGATAAAAACCAAAGTATTGTTTGCTTGGTAGGACATGAAGTTGTAAATCATGATGATACCTTCAGATTATTTAAAATCTTACAGGATGTGAAAATTAGAATGATTTCCTATGGAGGAAGTCAAAACAATATTTCTTTGTTAATTGATTCTAAGGATAAAATTAACACGCTGCAAAAACTAAACGATTATTTATTTGAATTAGTCACTCTTTAAAAATATATCTCAGTATTTGTATGCAAAAAGAGGCTGTCTTGTTTATCAAGCAACCTCTTTCTTTTTGTTCGATTCAATGAAAAAAGTATTGAATACGGATCTATAAGGAGTTAAGCATTCATAATATCCTCTATTTCTTCAACTTCAATAGGGATATTTTTCATAAGATTAATTGGTGCTCCTGTTTCCTGAATAACTAAATCATCTTCAAGTCGAATACCAAAACCTTCCTCAGGAATATAAATGCCTGGTTCAACCGTAAATACCATGTTAGTTTCCATAGGCTCAGTTAAAATACCGTAATCATGCGTGTCTAATCCAATATGATGTGAAGTACCGTGCATAAAGTATTTTTTATATGCAGGCCATTCTGGATTTTCATTTTGTACATCAGCTTTGTCTAGTAATCCAAGGCCGAGTAATTCGCTCGTCATTAATTTGCCAACCTCAACATGGTATTGTGCCCAGTCGGTTCCTGGGATAAGCATGCTTTCGGCTTGTTTTTTTACGTTTAAAACGGCGTTGTATACATCTTTTTGACGACTAGAAAATTTTCCAGACACAGGAACGCTGCGTGTCATGTCGCTAGAATAATTAGCGTATTCGGCGCCTACATCCATTAAAATAAGCTCACCAGCTTTACACTGTTGGTTGTTTTCAACATAATGCAAAACATTAGCATTGTTTCCAGAAGCGATAATAGGGGTGTATGCGAATTTTTTTGAACGGTTTCGTAAAAACTCGTGCATAAATTCGGCTTCTATTTCATGTTCCCAAACGCCTGGTTTTACAAAACTTAAAATACGACGAAAACCTTTTTCGGTAATGTTACAGGCTTGTTGGATTAAATCGATTTCAATAGGGTCTTTAACCGATCGTAAGCGTTGTAAAATAGGATTGCTTTTAGCTACACGGTGTGCAGGGTATTTGTCTTTTAACCATTTGGTGTAGCGATCTTCACGAGTTTCAACATCAACATTAGCTCGGTAATGCTCGTTGGTGTTAATGTACACCGTGTCGCACTGCGTCATGATTTCAAACATGATTTTTTCCATGTCTTGTAACCAATAAACGGTTTTTATACCACTGGTTTCAAAGGCTTTTTCTTTGGTTAATTTCTCGCCTTCCCAAATCGCAATATGTTCGTTGGTTTCTTTTAGGAATAAAATCTCACGGTGTTTCTCTTTTGGGCAGTCCGGAAAAAGAACTAAAATGCTTTCTTCTTGGTCTACACCACTTAAGAAAAAGATGTCGCGATGCTGTTCAAAAGGTAGTGTACTGTCTGCACTTACTGGATAAATATCGTTAGAGTTGAAAACAGCTAAACTGTTTGGAAGCATTTTTGCTTTAAAATTTTCACGATTTTTTACAAATAGCTTACTATTAATAGGTGTGTATTTCATTTTTATAGGAAATTTAAAAGGAGGATAAAAGTAGTGATTCTAAATAAATTATACCGTATAATTTAGTATTTTTGAGGTTAACACATTCGTGTTTAGTTATATACATGGTATTATGGGGATTAAAAAAAATACTTTTGCAGCAATAAACTTCACTTGGCTTTTAATTTTTCTGACGGGGCCATTTGTTTTTTCTCAGGTTTATTTCAAAGAAATCGCCTTAGAACAGCAAGTTGAACAGTCGGAGTTAATTGTTGAAGGTAGAGTCATTTCTAAAAAATCGTTTTGGGGAAATGATGATCAGATTTATACAAAAAACACGATTGAAGTTTATAAGGTGTTTAAGGGAGAGTCTATCGCTACGGTTAATGTGATAACTCGAGGAGGTACCGTGGGCTACGATTGCCAGTTGGTAACCCATAGTTTACAATTAAAGCCTAAAGATTTAGGTGTTTTTGTTTTAGTTAAAAGTGCTAAGGTTGGTATGAGTGACGATTCTCTTTTTAGAGTTTACAGTGGTATTCAAGGGTTTTACAAATATAATTTGTATAAAGATGTGGTTGCAAATGCCCTCACCGCCAAGTCTGGTATAGTGAAAGGTTTTTATGAGGAGCTTTCGGCTTATGCTAAAAGAGATTATGTCGTGGTTAAACCGTTTAGTGTTTCAGATGAAACTTCAAAATTAGTGCAATCTAAACAGGTAATGGTTCCTACAGGAATATCTTTTGCACCTACAAGTACAACAGCAGGAACGGGTTCTACGATAACCATATCTCTCGCTAACGGAGCTACAGGCAATTTTGGTAGCGCACAAGGTAAAGTTAGTTTTAGAGATGCCGACACAGGAGGTGAAGACGATATGGGGAATGCTGCTTTTATTGATGCGCTTGATACTCAAATAGTAGGCTGGTCGCCCACATCTATTATTGTTGAAGTTCCAGCTGAAGCAGGTACAGGAACCATACGTGTAACCGATGCAAATGCTAATGTGATTGAGTCGGCAGCCGATTTAACGATAACTTATGCTTTGCTAAATGTTGTTTTTAGTGTTGAAATTGGTGGCACATCGAAAAATTATGCTTTTCCAACCCGATTGGTTAATAACGACGGGAGTGGTGGCTATGAGTTTAAATTGGAAACCAGTTTTAATGCCGATAAAGAACATCCTGGAGCGAAAGACAATTTTCTTACGGCTTTAGAGACCTGGCGTTGTGAAACTGGTGTTAATTTTAATATTGGCGGGGTGTCTTCTGTGGATAAGGCAGATATTACCGATGGTGTTAATATTATTCGTTTTGATAATGGTAAAGAGTTGCCAGAAGGTACCTTGGGAAATACCTCCTATTCTTTTACACTTTGTGGTAATAAAAATGATATTTTGAATACTTCGGAGGTGTTTCCAACGGCCATTGATATGGTGTTTGATAATGAAGCCGATTGGTACTTTGGCAGTGGATCGCCCGGTTTTTTAGTTGATTTTCAAGGGGTGGCTTTGCATGAAATTGGCCATGCGCATCAATTGGGGCATGTAATTAACCAGTTTAACGATGTGATGCATTATTCGATATCCTTTGGAGAACAAATACGTAGTCTTTCTAATGAAAATCGCATGGCGGCAAATGCTATTCAGGCAGATAGCGAAGCCAGTCTTCCTTTTTCAAATTGTTTTGGAGGTAAAACGGCCATGATTGGTGTGAGTCCCGCAAATTGTACACTTGGGGTTATCTCAAACAACGTGAGCCAGGCGGGATTAAAGTTTTTTCCTAATCCTACCAAAGGCGTACTTTACATGCATGGCGCAGATGCAGCTAGAGTAGAAAGTTTATGGGTTTATGATTTGAGTGGTAGAACAGTTTTTGAAAAAATAGATTTTATACCTTCTTCTAAAGAAGTTATCGATCTTTCTTCCATGTCAAAAGGCGTTTATTTTGTTAAGGTTTCTGGTAAAGACGGGGCATTAACTAAAAAAATCATACTAGATTAAGTAGTGTGTCTACGTATTTTTTAAGTATAAATACTTAGTAGCTTAAAATCATTCTAAATAAGGAAAACCCGATAAATGTACTTGTCTATAATTTGGTTGTAACCTACCTTTGCTAGAATCTTAAAAATAACTTAACTAATGAGCGGATTTTTTAAATCTTCGATAGGAAGAAAAGTAGCCATGGCGCTTTCTGCATTCTTCCTTATGTTTTTCTTACTTCAGCATTTTGCTATTAATATTTTATCGGTTTTCAGTCCTGAACTTTTTAATGAAGTGTCTCACTTTATGGGGACAAACCCATTAATACAATTTGCGTTACAACCTGTTTTACTTTTTGGTGTGATTTTTCATTTCGTCATGGGATTCATATTAGAAATAAAAAACAAAAAAGCAAATGGTGTCCCTTATGCTAAAAATAATGGCGCTGCAAACTCATCATGGGTAAGCAGAAACATGATTTGGAGCGGGGTAGCTATTTTAGCTTTTATCATTTTACACTTTATTGATTTTTGGTTTCCTGAAATTAATACGAAGTTTATCAAAGGCGATTGGTCTGGCACCATGGCTGGTGTAGAGGGCTATCGTTATTATGAAGAACTAGTTCACAAATTCGTGAACCCTGTACGCGTAGGTGCTTATGTTTTAGCTTTTGTGTTTTTAGCATTACACTTATTACACGGATTTACTTCGGCTTTCCAATCTATGGGAGGTACGGCAGGAAGAAAAAAGACCTTACAAACTATAGGTAAAGCCTATTCAATAATTATTCCTTTAGGATTTATTTTTATTGCGCTTTATCATCATTTATTTAACCATTAATCTTACATAGAATGGCTTTAGATTCAAAAATACCAAAAGGTCCACTTAAAGATAAATGGACAGATTATAAAAATCATATTAATTTAGTAAACCCTGCAAACAAGCGTAATATTGATATTATTGTTGTTGGAACTGGTTTAGCAGGAGGTTCGGCATCTGCAACATTAGCCGAATTAGGATATAATGTAAAAGCATTTGCTTACCAAGATTCACCGCGTCGTGCGCACTCCATTGCAGCACAAGGGGGAATTAATGCAGCAAAAAATTACCAAGGTGATGGCGATTCTAATTACAGATTGTTTTACGATACTGTAAAAGGAGGGGATTACCGATCTCGTGAGGCTAACGTTTATCGTTTAGCTGAGGTTTCAGGAAATATTATCGACCAATGTGTGGCTCAAGGGGTGCCTTTTGCACGTGATTATGGTGGATTATTAGATAACCGTTCGTTTGGTGGGGTGCTTGTATCAAGAACATTCTACGCAAAAGGACAAACCGGACAACAATTATTGTTAGGGGCTTACTCTGCGATGAACAGACAAATTGCTCGTGGTAAAATTGAAATGTTTAACCGTCATGAAATGCTTGACGTTGTTAAAATAGACGGAAAAGCTAGAGGAATTATCGCCCGTAATTTAATTACAGGTGAAATTGAGCGTCACTCGGCACACGCTGTTGTTATTGCAACAGGGGGTTACGGAAACGTTTATTTCCTTTCAACAAATGCCATGGGTTCTAATGCTACTGCAGCATGGAAAATTCATAAAAAAGGGGCGTATTTCGCAAACCCTTGTTATACACAAATTCACCCAACTTGTATTCCACGTTCGGGAGACTACCAGTCTAAATTAACATTGATGTCGGAGTCTTTACGTAACGATGGTCGTATTTGGGTACCTGCAAAATTAGAAGACGCTAAAGCCATTCAGCAAGGGAAATTAAAACCTACTGAAATTGCCGAAGCAGATCGCGATTATTACTTAGAACGACGTTACCCTGCCTTTGGTAACTTAGTACCACGTGATGTAGCGTCTAGAGCCGCTAAAGAGCGTTGTGATGCTGGTTATGGTGTAAATGCTACAGGTGAAGCGGTTTATTTAGATTTCGCTTCGGCCATTGAGCGTTATGGTAAAGAGCAGGCAAAAATTCATAACATCGCAAATCCTTCTGCAGAGAAAATCTACGAATTAGGACAAGCAATAGTAGAGGCTAAATATGGAAACTTATTCCAAATGTATGAGAAGATCGTCGATCAAAATCCATACAAAACGCCAATGATGATTTATCCTGCAACACACTATACCATGGGTGGTGTTTGGGTAGATTATAACTTAATGACAACGGTTGAAGGTTTATACTGTATTGGTGAAGCTAACTTCTCCGATCACGGTGCAAACAGACTTGGGGCTTCGGCTTTAATGCAAGGTTTAGCCGATGGTTATTTCGTATTACCTTATACGATTGGTGATTATTTATCTCACGATATTCGAACAGGAAAAATCCCAACCGATACTCCAGAATTTGATGCTGTTGAGAAAGAAGTGAAAGATCGTATAGATTTCTTCATAAACAACAAGGGAACAAAATCTGTAGATTACTTCCACAAAAAACTTGGAAAAGTAATGTGGGATAAAGTAGGGATGTCTAGAAATGCTCAAGGCTTGACTGAAGCTATGGCTGAAATTAAAGCGATTCGTGAAGAATTCTGGAAAGAAGTTAAAGTTCCAGGAAATGCGAATGAGTTAAATCCTGAATTAGAAAAAGCTGGACGTGTAGCAGATTTTCTTGAGTTAGGTGAGTTATTTGCTAAAGATGCTTTAAACAGAGCTGAATCTTGTGGTGGTCACTTTAGAGAAGAGTCTGTTGAGCTTGATGGCGAACAAGAAGGAGAAGCAAAACGTGACGATGTGAATTATGCTTACGTTGCTGCTTGGGAGTATAAAGGAGAGCCTGCAGATGCGGTATTACACAAAGAAGAATTAGAATTTAAAGACATTGAACTGAAACAACGTTCATACAAATAAGATTGACATTATGAATATGAATTTAACACTTAGAATTTGGAGACAAAAAGACTCAAATGCAAAGGGTCAAATGGTCGATTATAAAGTAACTGATATTTCAGAACATATGTCTTTCCTTGAAATGATGGATGTTTTAAACGAACAACTGGTAAACTCTGGTGAAGAGCCAGTAGCTTTCGATCATGATTGTCGTGAAGGAATATGTGGTATGTGTTCTTTATATATTAACGGTGAAGCACACGGTCCTGATAGAGGAGTTACTACTTGCCAGTTACACATGAGAATGTTTAAAGATGGTGATACCATTACTATCGAGCCTTGGAGAGCTGCAGCTTTCCCTGTAATTAAAGATTTAATTGTTGATAGAATGGCTTTTGAGCGTATTCAACACGCTGGAGGGTATATTTCTGTTAATACTTCGGGTAATACGCAAGATGCTAACTCATTACCGATATCTAAAATCGCTGCCGATGAGGCTATGGATGCTGCAACTTGTATTGGTTGTGGTGCTTGTGTGGCGACTTGTAAAAACTCTTCTGCGATGTTATTCGTAGGTGCTAAAGTATCGCAATATGCATTATTACCACAAGGTCAGGTTGAAGCTGCCGAACGTGTTAAAAACATGGTAGCACAAATGGATCTTGAAGGTTTTGGTAACTGTACCAACACTGGAGCATGTGAGGTGGAATGTCCTAAAGGAATTTCATTAGACAATATCGCAAGAATGAATAGAGAACTTATGAAAGCAGCGCTTAAATAAGACGCATTCAATAATGAAATTTAGCCCATATCGTTTTTAGATATGGGCTTTTTTGTAAATAATCCCTTAGTCTAAAAAAATTGCCATGTTTAGAGCATATCTTATGTCATACTTTATAGGTTTATGCTTTTTTGTAAACCTAAAGGCTCAAACATCAAATTGTGAATCCAGTTATTTTTCTGAAGCAACCTTACTCAAGCACATAAAATCATTGTCTTCTGATGCTTTTGAAGGTCGGCGTACCGGAACGGCAGGTGCTATAAAAGCGAAGCAGTTTATTGTAAATCAATTTCATGCTTTAGGCGTTTTACCTTTTACTAAAAATTACGAACAAAGATTTAGTTTTTACAAAGAAAAGGTTCACTATAAAGGAACAAATATTCTTGGTGAAATTAAAGGCACCCATTTTCCCGATTCCTATATGGTTATTAGTGCGCATTACGATCACGAAGGAATTAAAAACGGAGAAATTTATAATGGTGCCGATGATAATGCTTCTGGTGTCTGTGCACTTTTAAGTTTTGCAGAATACTTTAAAAAATACCCGCCTAAACACTCCGTGATTTTTGCTGCCTTTGATGCTGAAGAATTAAATTTACAGGGATCCAAATACTTTATGAAGAGTGGTGTAGCTCAGTCCACCAAAATAGTACTTAATTTAAACCTGGATATGGTGAGTCGAAGCGAAACCAATACCTTATTTGTGGTTGGAACTTCACACAATGCTCGTTTAAAATGGATTTATAAAAAGAATAAACTCGCATGCGGTATCATTTTGGAAGCAGGTCATGACGGTCTTGATGGCCGAGAGGATTGGACCTATGCTTCAGATCATATGAGTTTCTTTTTGGAAAATATTCCTTTTCTATATTTTGGAGTAGACGATCATGATGATTATCACGAACCCACAGATACTTTTGATAAAATTCAACCTCAATTTTATATCAATGCGGTTAAAACTATGATCAACTATTTTGAGAAAGTTGATGATTTAAGGCTCTATTATTAGTTCTTTTTTCCAGCCAAATTTTTTGCCTTCAATTTTATGGGGTACTAATTCTGAAGCGTGAGTCTTCCCAATTATTAAGGACATGATTTGAGTCTAGAAATAAGCCTTCAATTGTACCGATCCTGAATGAATGGTTCGGCTAGTTTCTGTTTTTCTTCCGAGGTAACTCAAATTCAAATCCAAAAATTTAGTCAGTTTTCTTTGAGCCAATAAGCTCCAAGTAAAGTTTTTCCCAGGTTGTAAACCTTCTAGAATCTGATAGGCTACTGGAGTATTAGAATCACCGTTAAACGCATTTGAAATAAAATTAAACTCACCGTTTATTGCGCTTTTCTCACTGTTTCCCAAGGAAAACGAACTCCCGTACTTTTGTTGTTTTAAGGTTTCTTGGTCGCCAATCGTATTGGTTTTTGTAGTGCTTTGGTAATAAATATCGAAACTGGAATTGGTGTTGAATAAGTAAGATAACTTCGGATTTAAAACCGTTTCGTCTAAGTTGTAATTTTTACTTGTGAAATTTTCACTTTCACTTTCATTCGTGTTCAATGCCGATAACAGGTTAACTAACCAATTTTCGGCAATTTTATGATTGAAGTTTAATTGATGGCTGCTTAAACTATTTTCAATAAAGCCCACCGAAAGTAAATTTCGGGTGCTGTTTTCCAGATAGGTATATGAGGTCGTGTAATGTTGTTTACCGCGATTAAAAAAGAAAACATTTCTAAAGTTAAGCTGTAAGCCTAATAAGTTATCTTCACTATTTTCAAAAGGATTTAAGTTAAATCGGCTGCCTTCGCGTCGCAATTTACTATCGGTTAAATAGCTGGTTTGGTTATAAAAATGCGATAAAAATTTTTTGGTTTTATGATTGGAAACCGACCATTGGGCAGGGTTTAAGGTTAGGGATAGACTCCATCGGTTTTGGTGTGTTTTTACATAGACACGATTGGGTAATAACACGCGGATATAGGTGCCTTGGTCTTGAAATTGAGCCAATTCAAACTCTTCGAGCTCTTGGATGCCATTGCCATTGTAGTCAATCCATGTGTATGAACCTTGGCCAGGCTCAACTTCCACGTAAGTGAAATCCTGAAGCGGTAAACTACCCGAATTGGTTTCAAAAATGGTGCTAAAGAAAATAATATTGTTGAATAATTTCTGACTAAACTGCAACCTCGAGTTTAAAGAATGCTCGTCATCAATAGTATCATCTTCATCTTTCAAACTACGGTAATTGGCATACAAACTTAAATTGGTATTTTGCTTTTGAATGAGTTTCGAATCCAGATAAAGCGTATTGGAAGTGTTTACCTTTTGAAGGGTGTTGTTTCTAATACTGTCGTTTGTACGGTTTATATAACCTACTTCAACAAAAACTTTGGTGCTATCGCCAACCCCAACAAAGGCATCGTAGGATTTAAATCGCTGACTTAAAGCCGTGAGTTCTTGAGTGCGGTTGTTTTTTTGCACGTTGTCTTCAAAAGCTATTTTTGTGCCCACCCAGCTTTTATTCATATTGTACGTCATGCGGTTATATGACCTTGAAAAGGTGGAATTGTTTATTAGAGCATTGGCATTTAAAAAACTAGAGTAGGAGCTTATATTGAATTTGTTTAGCTGTAAATTAATATGCGCTACGTGCCTGTTACCGTTAAAACCGTCAGCGAAATTAAGATGTTCATAGGTATAATCGATAAGTCCCTTTTGCTTTTGAAAGAGTTTAATACCTGTATTTAATAAGTTTTGATTTCCTAAATTATAGCCTATCCCGTTTAATGGTGTGGGATCTAAGTTCCAATCACGATTAAATTCTGGGTTGTACAATCCTTCAATATTTCGATAATTGGCACTTACGTAATCATGATCTAAAAATAGGTTAACATTCCATTGATTTTCTTTTTTTACGAGGGCTTGATTGATGGTTATTTTTCCGGCCAGACCATCATTTTGATCATCATCGATATCCGAAAATAAATTCTGATCGTTTTTACTTCCGGAACCTTCAAAACGTATGCTTGTTTTTTCGGTGGGGTTATAAGCTCCATTTACAACAGCAATTTGTAATTTTTTAGGCGCCACAAGTTGTATTATGGGCGCGTATAATCCTAGTCCGTCGCCAACATATTCATAAATATTATTAATAGCATTAATGCTACTTAGGTCATAAGCACCTTGGTTTGGGCCTACCAAAGTGAAGGTTACGTTGTACAATTCGTCATCCGGATCGTTTGAAAACACGAAAGCTTCTTCGCCGTTAATAAGTTCTTTTTTATAAAGTATGCGGTTTTGGTTGTATTCTGCCCGGGACTCTGATGGGGCCACCATTTTGGTTCGATCATTTCCGGCCTGTGCTAAAATGTCCACTTGGTCTTCCGAGAGATTTTGCTGCAGGGGTTGGTTTTTAGCATCATTTTCAGAGTAGATAGAAACCCCTAAACTAAATTTTTTACTCTCGTAGCGGCCACCGCCATAACCTACAAAACGGGTATAGTTGCGCTCACTAAATTGGTAGTCGATGGTAATACGCATTTCGGAGGTTATAGGAAAGGTGGAATTAAAAATAATCTCACCAGCGTTATAATCGATAATATAATCTTCGTTCTCACCACGTTTTAAGGCCACACCATTGACATACACGGTTTCACTACCCGATACGATTAATACAAACAATTCGCCATTTGGACCTTGTAATTTATAAGGACCTTGATTGCTTTCTTGAGCGGTAAATTGGCTGCGTGTAAATTGTCCGCGAACCAAAGCGCCAGCTGCAAAAAGATGAGTTTCCTTCTCTTCGGGGCCTAGGTTTATGTTAAAGTTTAATCCCTGCACACGCTTAGAGAATTTGGCAAAATAGGAGTCGGTATTCACAAGGTCAATATCACCAGCACGTATGTTCCAACGGTCGCTAAACATTTCAATAAAAACCTGATCAAATTCATCCAAACGTTGCGAATAACCACTTTCTTGTAACGGAATATTAGCATCCTGAATGGAGGCACGTAAAGATACTTTTTCGTTTAATTTCCCTATAATTTGAAGGTCTAACTCACTATTTAGTACGGAATTTTGATTGTTACCAACGGTAACACCTCGCGAAATACTTCCCGAAGTCGATAAGCCATCAAACGGAATAAATTGATTCGAGCTATTAGGCTGTTTTAGTTTATATAAATTTCGCTGAGCGTTGTTGTTATTTACAATAATATTTTCATCTAAATTTTTATAGGTCTTGGTAAGGAAGTCAGGGAACTTTAAATAATTGATAATAATAGTATCGGTGTCTACGGGTTTTTTAAAGGTTAAAAGTGCCTTGGCGAAATCTACCGTATAGTAGCTTGAATCAATTATGGTACTGTCCTTAGTTTTAACAGAAAACACGCTAGAATTAATACTAACAGGTTCTATAAAAATAGAGTCTTTTACAGCTACTTTTTTAGATCTATAGTTGTTAGGTAGATTTTGTGCAAACCCACAAAAACCTATAAAAACAAATAGTATAGAAGTAAAAAATTTCATCGGATACTTAAACTAAAAAAAACAAGATTTATTTTGAAAGTGTAACTTGTTAAAACTGCCGTAAAATAATAGCGTAAAAGTAACGTATTATTTATTTTAGCGGCAATCTGTACAATTTTGTCGAAAAACTAACGGCTTCATACAATTTTAGGGGCATTTTAATAGTAAAAAGAATCGAATGAAAATTATATCATACAATGTAAATGGGGTTAGAGCCGCTTTAAATAAAGGTTTTATAGAATGGTTAACAAGTGCCAATCCAGATGTTATTTGTTTACAAGAAATTAAAGCCTTAAAAGAACAGTTGGATGTAACGCTATTTGAAGATGCAGGATATAATTATCACTATTGGTTTAGCGCTCAAAAAAAAGGGTATAGTGGCGTGGCTATTTTGTGTAAAAAAGAGCCCAATCATGTGGAATATGGTACAGGAATAGAATCTATGGATTTCGAAGGTCGTAATATAAGAGTAGATTTCGACGACGTTTCCATCATAAGTTTGTATTTGCCATCAGGCACTAATGATGCCAGATTAGAGCATAAATTAGAGTACATGAGTATGTTTCAAGCTTATATCGATCAGTTAAAATTAGAGCACCCGAATCTTGTTATTTGTGGTGATTATAATATTTGCCATGAAGAAATTGATATCCATAACCCTAAAATGAAAGGGGTGTCTGGATTTTTACCGGTAGAGCGTGAGTGGATTGGCGATTTTATAGCCAGTGGATTTGTAGATTCTTTCCGTTTTGTGAATCCCGAATTACAACAATATAGCTGGTGGAGCTACCGTGCCAATGCCAGAGCGAATAACAAAGGTTGGCGATTAGATTACGCGATGGTGTCAAAAACCATACAAGAAAAAATTAAAAGAGCCGTTATACTAACCGAAGCGGTACACAGCGACCATTGTCCGATTTTACTAGAACTTGAAAGTTAACTAAATTACTAATTATAGAACCTAATGAACATGATTAAAAAAAGTGTTTTTACCATTTTTACAATGGCTATTTTAGCCTCTTGTGTATCTCCTAAAATATACAAGGATCTAGAAGCTAAATACGCCGAGTTAAAGAAAGAAAACCGCAAGTTAAATGAAGATTACGAATCTTTATTAAAATCGAAAGCCCAGGCCGAAAACGATTTTAAACAAACCAAAAAGGCTTACGACGAAACCCTTGCCGAGCGCAATAAGCTGCAAGCCGATTACGATGCTACTGCGGCTAATCTAGAGGCTTTAAAGGATTCGTATGCGGCACTTGAGAAAAATAGTTCCAGAGCCATCGCTTCAAATTCGGAGAAAAACCGTGAATTGTTGGCGCAGTTAGAGGCGAAAGAACAAGCTTTATCTGCCGAAATTACACGTCTTGAGCGTCTTAAAAAAGAGCTAGAAGATCGTTCCAATCGTGTGGCCGAATTAGAAAGTGTTATTGCTGCTAAAGATGCTGCTATGAATACATTAAAAGACGCTATTTCTAGTGCTTTAACCGATTTTGAAGGTAAAGGGTTAACTGTAGAACAAAAAGACGGGAAAGTCTACGTGTCTATGGAAAACAAATTGCTTTTCAATTCCGGAAGTTGGGCTGTAGGTAGCGAAGGCCGTCGTGCCGTACAACAACTTGGTGTTGTTTTAGGTCAGAATCCAGATATTGCCGTGTTAATCGAAGGTCACACCGATAATGTACCTTATTCAGGTAATGGTCCCCTAACTACCAACTGGGATTTATCTACCAAAAGAGCGACTTCTATTGTGAATATCCTTAGAGAGAACAAAGCGATTAATCCAGAAAATTTAACGGCAGCAGGCCGTGGTGAATTTGCACCAATTGCCTCTAACGATTCACCATCTGGTCGTGCTACAAACCGTCGTATAGAAGTGATTTTAACCCCTAAATTAGACGAATTATCCAGATTGTTACAAGAGCAGCATTAATTGTAGTTTAGTGATTTGGGCGTTACCCAAGGGTCGCGCAATAGTTTATCTTGAGCGTAGTCGAAAGGTTGCAAGTCCGCGCTCGTACCTCGCTGTGGGCTTTCCACTGCAATCGCTAACGCAAGTTGATCATATATTTAAACCTTTCAGATACATGGATAGCTGAAAGGTTTTTTTAACTTTATTAATTAAATAAAATGATACTTAAGGGCAAATTTTCGCCTTAATACATCAGAAAATCACACCGTATGAAATACAGTATTCTGCCTAAAACCAATATAAAAGTTAGTAAAATATGTTTGGGCACCATGACTTTCGGAAATCAAAATACCGAAACCGAGGCCTTCAAACAGTTGGATTATGCCTTAAGTGAAGGGGTTAATTTTTTAGATACCGCCGAAATGTACCCGGTGCCAGCAACTCCAAAAACTTCGGGAGCCACAAGCACGATTATAGGGAATTGGTTGAAAAAATCAGGAAAACGCGACCAGGTTATTATAGCCAGTAAAATTATTGGACGTTCAAGCGATTATTCTGCGCACATTAGAACCACGGCCTTAAGCGGAAATTCCATCCAAGAGGCCGTCGATAAAGAGCTAAAACGTTTACAAACCGATTATATCGATCTTTATCAAATCCATTGGCCAGAACGCGATACTAACACTTTTGGTACTAGAGATTACAAGCATAATCCAGACGATTTTTGGAAAGATAATTTTCATGAAGTTCTAACGAAACTAGATGATCAAATTCGTGCGGGTAAAATTGGTTATGTTGGAATGTCTAACGAAAAAGCTTGGGGAGCTATGCGTTTATTGGAAGAGTCTAAGGCACATAGTTTACCTAGAATGCGTACCATTCAAAATGCCTATTGCTTAATTAATCGCGCTTTTGAAGGCGATATGGCAGAAATTTCAATGCGGGAAGATCTGGGACTGTTAGCGTATTCGCCGATGGCTTTTGGTGTGTTGTCAGGAAAATATATTAAAGGCACGGCTACCGATAAGTCGAGATTAAATCTCTTTCCTAGGTTTTCACGATATAGTAGTACATCATGTACCGAGGCTACTAAAAAGTACTTAAAAATTGCCGAAGAAAATAATATGACTTTAGCGCAAATGAGTTTGGCTTTTGTAAATCAGCAACCCTTTGTAACGAGTAATATTATTGGAGCAACAACTATGGCGCAGTTAAAGGAAAACATCGATAGTATCCATGTCACATTATCCAATGACATCATGGAGCAAATCAATGCCGTACATGCCGAAATTCCTAATCCTGCGGTTTAGGAATTATATTAAAGGAATTTTTAGTAGCTATTCGATTAAAAAAAAAGGGCTGTCTTAATAGTTGATACAAACGTCATTCTGTGCTTGACACAGAATCTCATAACATGGTAATACAATAATTATGAGAATCTGTAAAAAATTCAGATTGACGTAGATTCTAATTTAAGACAGCCTCTTTTACTTTGAAAATTTTATAATTTACCTAGTGCAATTTGCAGTCCAGGTTTCGCCATTTTCGTTGTAAAATATATTTAAAGTGCTTTCGTCAATTTTAATATAACTGGTTTCGCTACCACCTATATTAATATTGGTTTCTTCACCTTCTTCAAACTCTATACCTCGAATACTCGGGATGTCGTCGTTGGAAAAATCAAAATCATATTTATCGTCGATTTTTGTCACAAAAACACTTCCGTTTTCTGTGCTTACTGTAGTATTCTCACTGTTATATCCTATCTCACCTCGGTAAGTACCAGCAAATAAAATGTTATCGGCAGGGTTATCATCCTTACTACAAGAAGTGAAAATTAATGTTACGATGGCAATTAAGCTACATGTTTTAATTAGTTTTTTCATTTTAAATGTTTTAGTTAAACGTTTGGTGTAGCTACGAACCCAAAATCCCTAAAAGTTTATAGTTTAACAGGCTTTTAAGGTTTTTAACAAAAATTTTGTAGATTAACTGTTATTCTATGGGAGTGGTGTTCTTAAGATGCTTTTTGTATTTTAGATTAAAATTACATGAGTCCGAAAAGTAGATTTTGTTTTTATAGGTGGAATGAATTGTTTCTCGTCATTTCGACAAAGGGCGGAACGAGCGACGAGATATCTTCGTGTTAAGGAGATTCTTCCTCATTTTTCGTCTGCATAACAACTAGTCCACGAAAAGGAACTGTAAGCACATTAAATCAGTAGCTTTTAAGATAGACTCAGATTAAAAAATGTATGAAAAAAAATAGATTAGGAAACCGTTCGTTAGCCATTGCTGTCATTTGTATGGTAGGAGGCTTGGTTTTAAAATACTTTAATATCTACCAAGGATATACGTTAGAAATTTTACTTGCAGGTTTCGAGGCCGCTGTGGTTGGGGGTGTTGCCGATTGGTTTGCAGTCCGTGCTTTGTTTCAGGAGATTCCTATTCCGGTTGTTAAAAAGCACACGAACATTATTGTAAAAAGTAGAGAGAAATTATCGGCAGGGATTGTCGATTTGGTGAATAATGAATGGTTGTCTAAAGACATGATTCGCGATAAGATTGCTGGGGTGTCTATGGCAAAACCCATTGTAGATTATTTACTTATTCAGGAAAATCAAGAATCGATACGAAAAACATTAAAACCAGAGTTAGAAGCCTTGGTCTTGAAGTTGGATCATGAGGATGTTGTGCAGACTTTAGAAGGCGTTATTAGGCCAGCTGTAAAAGGTAATAATGTGGCCGTGCCTTTAGGGAACTTATTAAAACAAACGGTAACTCATAAAGATCATTATGCTGTTCTACATGTGTTTCTAGAAGTTTTAAAGGAGAAAATAGCTTCGGCATCGACTTTAGAGTTTTTAGTTGCAGAAGTGCATACCTTGGTTAATAAACAAAAACAAGGTACCGTTATTAAAGGGTTTCTCGTGGAGGCCGGTAAAGTTTTGGGCGCTATAAAACCGCAACGCATTGCCGAAGGCATACAGGAACAGTTGGTTAAGCTTATTGAAGAAATTCAAAGCAATCCGGGAGAGCATAAAATCATTAAAGCCTTGGATGAGCAGCTTTATAACTACGGAGAGCGTTTGAGCTCTGGTGATGAAAAAGCTCAGGCCGATGTTAATGCCTTTGGAGAACAATTTTTGGAACGTTTAATCGATTCGGGAATTGTGTTGCAAGCATTAACCCGAGTTAAAAGCATGATAAAAACACATTTATTTGAAAATGACAACGAATACACCATGCTTATTAAAGATAAGGTGAATGATATGCTTACATCTTTTCACGACGATACTTCAAAATTACAGCAGACTGATGCTTGGTTAAAAACCACCATTTTACAACTTATAGAAACACATCATCATAAAATAGGGGAATTGGTAAACGAAAGTCTGCAAAAACTATCTAATGTGGAATTGGTAAAACAAATTGAAAGTAAGGTAGGCGAAGATCTTCAGTATATTCGTTTAAACGGTGCTATTGTTGGAGGTATTGTTGGTATGCTTATTATGATTTTTAATCTGTTTGTATTGGACTTACATGCTTAAATGGAATCGAAGCCTGCAATAGGGATTGAAGCGGCATCCTTTTTTGTGCTTGTTGAAAACTTTGTTTAAACGCTTACTTGGATCTAAAAACGAGGCTTAATGTTTTTTCCAAACTATGTGTTGCACAAAAAAGATATAGCCCTTCGACTTCGCTCAGGATAAACATCAAGCGCGGTGCTAGCAATTGCCCAAATAGAAATAAAACAAGTTATTTAAGAGCGATGTTACGTGTTTCAGAAAGAATATATAACCAAAAAACCCCAAACTAAATGAATAGTATGAGGTTTTAGGTTATTTAATTTGATTACCATCTTTATCGAAAAAGTGGTATTCTAAATATGTGTAAGCATCTCTTGGTAATATTTTCACCCATTTTTTATGTTCTAAAAACCATTTAGAACGTACAGATGGAATGCCTTTTGTTAAGAAGGCTGCTATGAAAGGATGTGTGTTTAGGGTCACCTTTTTATAGTCTTTTTTAAATAGTTTTTCAAGATCGAAGTTTATCTTTTGTACAATGCCTATTGGCGCTTCTACTTCGGCACCATTGACAATGGCATCTGGATTTTCTTCTCGTGTTTTAATGTTCATTTCTGGACGTACACGCTGTCTTGTAATTTGTATCAATCCAAATTTACTTGGAGGTAATATTTTGTGTTTGGCTCTATCGTCTTTCATTTCATCGCGAAGATGATTAAAAAGTTTTTGCCTGTTTTCGGCATTGGTCATATCTATAAAATCGACTACGATAATACCGCCCATATCACGTAAACGTAATTGGCGCGCCATTTCTGTAGCCGCAATAAGATTAACCTCTAGTGCTGTGTCCTCCTGGTTGTTGGCTTTGTTAGAACGGTTTCCGCTGTTTACATCTATAACATGCAGGGCTTCGGTGTGTTCTATCACCAAGTAGGCGCCTTTTGCCATAGAAACGGTTTTGCCAAAGGAAGTTTTAATTTGTCTTTCGATTCCAAATTTCTCGAAAATCGGAACATTAGACTGATACAATTTCACTATTGATTCTTTTTTTGGTGCAATTTCTTGCAAATAATCTTTAATTTGATAAAAAAGCGTTTCATCATCAACATGAATACTTGTAAAGGTATCGTTGAATATGTCTCTTAAAATAGAAGAGGCTTTATTCATTTCACCTAATACTTTACTGGGATGATGTGCTTTGTGTAGCTTTTTACACATTGCCGTCCAACGACTAAGCAAATTTTGTAAATCTTTATCTAGTTCTGCTACTTTTTTGCCTTGTGCTACAGTACGAACAATAACCCCAAAACCTGGAGGCGTAATGCTTTTAACCAGGCGTTTTAATCGGTCTTTTTCTTCGCGGTCTTCTATTTTTTGAGAAATAGAAATGCGGTTGGAAAAAGGGACTAAAACAATATATCTACCGGCAATAGAAAGCTCTGAGCTTATCCTAGGGCCTTTGGTAGAGATAGGTTCTTTTACAATTTGTACTAATAGAGACTGATTAGATTTTAAGGCGTCGACAATTTTGCCGTCTTTCTCAATATCTTTCTCAAATGGGAAATTTTTTAAAGAAAAATCTTTTAGTTTACCTGTGCTTACACGTTTTGTGAATTTTAAAAGAGAAGGTAATTTTGGACCTAAATCATGATAATGCAAAAAGGCATCTTTCTCATAACCTACATTAACAAATGCAGCATTTAGTCCAGGAACAGCTTTCCTTATTTTGGCTATAAACACATCGCCAACAGAAAAGTCGTTACTATCTTCATCCTTTTGTAATTCAATAAGTTTTCCATCTTTTAATAAGGCAAAATCAACATTGTCGGAACTAGATCGAATAATCAATTCTTTATCCATTGCGTTAATTTTTATCCATACAGTCTGGTTAGAAGTTAAAAGTTAAGAGTTAAAAGTTAATAGTTTGAGATTAGAAGTTTAAGGTTAAAAGCACGATACTTTACAAACCAATAACTAAAAACCAGCAACCATTAACTAGTAACCAGAAACCAATAACCACCAACCAAATGGTATAGATGGATTATACATTATTTTTATCTGATGTTTGCACACCAGACCACAGGATTTTTTAAAATCCGTGGAGTTTTATAGGCTTTTTTTAAAGTCTTAAAACTCATTTCAAAGAACTCTTTGTTTCTTAAATCAAAAAAAGTAGTTAATCTAACTACTTTTTTGATTTATTTTTTCTTCTTGTGACGGTTAGCGCGTCTACGTTTCTTACGTTTGTGTGTCGCTACCTTATGTCTTTTACGTTTTTTACCACTTGGCATAAATAGTGTCTTTTAAGATTAATAATTCGTTTTAATGCTGAAATCAAATTCAGCTAATGCATTTTTATTTTACGTCCACATTTGTTTTAACGCCCTCAACAAAAACTTTTGCAGGCTTAAATGCAGGGATATTATGAGCAGGTATTTTAATAGTTGTATTTTTTGAAATGTTTCTTCCTGTTTTTTCAGCTCTTGTTTTGATTATAAAGCTTCCAAAACCTCTTAAATAAACATTGTCACCAGCTTCTAAAGAAGTTTTTACTTCTTCCATGAATGTTTCAACCGTTGCTTGAACATCACCTTTTTCAATTCCTAACTTCTCAGAAATTTTTGCTACTAAATCAGCCTTCGTCATTTTTAATATTTTATTATGGGTTACTATAAATTCTAAAAGGGATGCAAATATAAGGATTTAATATTCAATATTTCAAACCTAATTCACTTAAATTTAATATTATAAACGTTTATTTTTATGCCCTTATTTTAAATTATTCATGAATTTTTCAAAAAACATAACCTACTGGTATTCAAATAATAAGCGTGACTTGCCGTGGCGTAAAACTAAAAATCCATATCATATATGGTTGTCTGAAATTATTTTACAGCAAACACAAGTGAACCAGGGGTTACCATTTTATGAAGCTTTTGTGAATCATTTTCCTTCAGTTTTTCATTTGGCCGAAGCAAACGAAGCCGAAGTTTTAAAATTATGGCAAGGATTAGGGTATTATTCTCGCGCTCGAAATTTACATGCTTCAGCAAAATATGTAGCGAATGAATTGCAAGGTGTATTTCCGAATAATTATAAGGAGTTATTAAAATTAAAAGGGGTAGGTGATTATACGGCCAGCGCCATAGCATCATTTTGTTTCAACGAGTCTACTGCTGTAGTCGATGGGAATGTTTACCGCGTATTGTCGCGCTACTTTGGTATCGATACGCCTATAAATTCTTCAAAAGGAAGTAAAGCGTTTAAAGCTTTAGCTCAGGAGTTGATAGATGGAAATAATCCTTCCGAATATAACCAAGCCATTATGGAGTTTGGGGCCATACAATGTAAGCCTAAAAATCCCGATTGTTTAGCTTGTGTTTTTCAGGATACCTGTGTGGCATTTAATGAAAATCGCGTTGATGCATTGCCCGTTAAAATTAAATCCGCGAAAGCGAAAAAAAAATATTTTAATTTTTTAGTGTTTATTAGTGACGATGGTAAAACCATTTTAGAGCAACGCGAAGGCAAAGGCATTTGGCAAAACCTGTATCAGTTTCCCTTAATTGAAACGCCAAGCGATATTAGTGAAACTGTTTTTCAAGAACATTTAAGTGCGCATAGCTTGTTAAAAGGACAAGATTATACATGGAGTCTATATAATAAGGATGCGATTGTGCATAAATTATCGCATCAACATTTATACACCAGATTTTGGATTATCAATATAAAGGAACTAAATGCTCAAACAATACCTATTAATAGTATTAGAGATTATGCGGTTCCTATATTAATTGGTAATTTTATAGAGGAGTTTAGTTTTTAAGCTAGGGAATTTCAATACTCTTATTTAAATAGGTTGGAGTAATCCTTAAATAAGTAAATTTTCCCTCTTTTTCCACCAGTTATTTCAGTTAAAATTTCTAGTTTTTCAAGTTCTTCTATTAATTTATATACAGAAGGCGATGATAAACTAGTTAATTCCTTAGCTTTTTGAGCATTTATAATTGGGCGTTGATATAGATGGTTTAAAATCAATTGAGCATTGTGTGAGCGGCTTCCTAAGGCTTGTAATTTGTGCTCAACTTCTTTTTGAAGTTTTAAAATGCTATCAAAAGTATTAATACCACTTTTTGCAGTTTCAATGACTCCAACTAGAAAAAATTTGAACCATTGACTTAGGTCATTTTTCTCTCTAACTTTTGTTAGGTTGTCATAATATAACATTCTGTTTCTTTCGAAGAAATCAGAAAGGTATAAGATAGGTTTTTTTAATATTCCTTTTTCAACTAAATACAGTGTAATCATCAATCTACCCACCCTACCATTACCATCTAAAAAAGGATGAATTGTTTCAAATTGATAATGAATTAAAGCAATCTTTAATAAATCAGGAAAAAATGATTCGGAATTATGGGCGAAGTTCTCTAAATCACTCATATATTCGTTAACGCTTGTGTGAATGGGAGGTATAAAGGTTGCATCATTTATGCTTGCTCCTCCAATCCAGTTTTGACTGGTTCTAAATGCTCCTGGAAGTTTATGTTTTCCTCTAACCCCTTGAAGTAGTATTTTATGAGTCTCTCGAATTAATCTAGATGAAAAAGGCAATTTTTCTAAACTTTTGATAGCAGAGTTTAATGCTTCAATATAATTTTGTACTTCTTCCCAATCATCTCGTTTTTCATCAATTACGTCCTCTTTATCTAATAAAGCATCTTCTATGTTTGTTTTTGTTCCTTCAATTTTACTTGATTGAGTTGCTTCTTTTAATACGTGCATACTGATAAATAAATCGATATTTGGAATGTATTCTGAATACATATCAAGTCTACCAAGTTGTCTGTCTGCCTGACTTAAAAGAGTTAATACTTCCATATCATCAATTGTCCACTGCTGATTTATTTTAGTAGGCTGAAAGCTTCTGTGATTTCCTTGGTTTATATAGTTGCCAGATTTGAATGTTTTCATAATTTATTTAAGTATAAACTTAAACAAAGATATGTATTAGTTAAGAATATTTATAAAATATTAAATAAGGAATGGTTTAAATTAAGTATGTGTTTCAAATCTTAATTAAGAGGGTAATCTATTTAATGCTGTTCAATTTATATATATGGTTGTTGTTGTAGAATTTCTTATTTTCGAATCAAAACTCGAATACACCTATATTTTTTTATTAATTTTAAAATCATGTGAGGCATTTGGGTTATTTTTGCTTTTCTAATTTTATAATAAATTATGTCTGGAACGTTAAATAAAGTGATGCTAATTGGGCATTTGGGTGATGAAGTGAAAATGCACTACTTTGAAGGTGGTAATTGTATTGGGCGATTTCCGTTGGCTACCCATGAAACCTATACCAATAAACAAACTAACGAGCGTATTACCAATACCGAGTGGCATAATATTGTGGTTAGAAATAAAGCTGCCGAAATTTGCGAAAAGTATTTGAGTAAAGGTGATAAGGTATATATCGAAGGCCGCTTAAAAACTAGGAAGTGGATGGATGATAAGGGTCTAGAGCGTTACTCTACCGAAATTCACTGTACCGATTTTACCTTTTTAATCACAAAAGGGGAAAGCGGAAACCAGCCTAGTGCAAGCCCAGCAACCCCACAAAAAACAGAAGCGCCAACAGGTCTAGAGCCTAACTCGAGGGATGAAGGTGCCGATGATGATCTTCCTTTTTAATATGAAAACCATGATTTTTCAAGATTTAAGTTTAACCAAACCAATAGCCATTGGATCCTGATCCTGCCAGTTTTATTGCACTTTTTGTTGCCGTAGATCTTCCCGTAGTTCTTGGCTTTGTTTTGTTATTTGTGCTCTTAGTGTGTTCTGCCTTAATTTCTGGTGCCGAAGTCGCACTTTTTTCATTAACTAGAACCGATATTGAAGAGGGTTTTGAAAATAAATCCCGAGCCATACAAATTATAGCCAAGCTTTTAGAGCGTCCCAAAAAACTATTGGCCACCATTTTGGTCGCTAATAATTTTATAAATATTGCCGTTGTTATTCTATTTGCCTTTTTGGGGGATATTTTATTCGAGCATATAGCGAGTCCAAAACTTAAGTTTTTTGTAGAAGTTGTTGTCGTTACTTTTTTAATTTTACTGTTTGGTGAGATTTTACCAAAAATTTATGCCAGTAGAAACAACCTCAAATTTGCTGTTTTTATGGCTTATCCGTTAAGGGTGTTAGATGTTTTGTTGTCGCCAATAAGTTTACCAATGCGTAGTGTTACTTTAGCAATTCATAGTAAATTAGGTAGGCAAAAATCGAATATTAGTGTCGATCAACTTTCCCAAGCTTTAGAGCTTACCAGCGAGGAAGATACCACCAAAGAAGAACATAAAATTTTAAAAGGCATTGTGTCGTTTGGAAATACCGATACCAAGCAAGTGATGCGCCCAAGAATTGATATTTTTGCTTTAAACATCGAACAGAAATATGCCGATATTATGCCCGAAGTGATTGCTAACGGCTACTCGCGAATTCCCGTGTATCGCGATAATATCGATACCATAGAAGGCATCTTGTATGTAAAAGACTTATTGCCTTATATCGATAGAAAACAATTTGATTGGACGAGTTTGTTACGCGATCCGTTTTTTGTGCCAGAAAACAAAAAGTTGGATGATTTAATGACCGAATTCCAAGAAAAGAAAGTGCATTTAGCGGTTGTGGTTGATGAGTATGGCGGCACATCGGGACTTATTTCATTAGAAGATATCATCGAAGAAATTGTTGGTGATATTAGTGATGAGTTTGACGATGAAGATTTGACTTATTCGAAATTGGACGAAAACAATTATGTTTTTGAAGGCAAAACAGCCTTAAAAGATTTTTATAAGATTATTAAAATGGACGACGAAACGGTTTTCGAATCAAACAAAGGTGAAGCCGAAACAGTAGCCGGCTTTGTTTTAGAGATCTCTGGAAGTTTTCCAAAATTAAACAGTAAAATAAATTTCGAAAATTACGTTTTTACTATTGAAGCGCTCGATAAAAAACGCATCAAGCTTGTAAAATTTACAATACTATAAATGAAGAAAATAATATACGTTTTGGTTCTGGTACTTTGCTTTTTTTCTTGTGAAGAAGATCATGTCCCTAAGCCTAACGGATTTTTACGATTAGAATATCCAGAGGCCGTGTATAAGACATCCACCTTCGATATGCCGGTTACTTTTGAAATTAACGAACTTGCCTCAAAAATAAAATTTCAAAAAGTTGAAGCCCCAACCGAGAGTTATGGTGTTAATTTGGAATATCCATCGTTAAAAGGGACGGTGTTTTTAACCTACAAGTCGATTGAGAATAGCGAAGAGAATTTAAAGGATTTCCTTAGAGATGCCCAAAACTTCACCCAAAAACATACCATTAAGGCCGATGAAATTCCAGTAAGACCTTACGAGAATTTTAAGCGTAAAGTTTATGGCGCTTTCGCGGAAGTAAAAGGCGATGTGGCTTCGCCAGCGCAGTTTTATGTGACCGATAGTGTACAGCATTTTTTAACTGGTTCGCTGTATTTTTATGCCAAACCGAATTACGATTCTATTTTACCTGCCGCACATTATATTGAAAAAGATATTCGTCATATTATGGAAACCGTAAAGTGGAAGTAAAGAAGGCGAAGTTTCCTGATTACTTTTGAGATTGGCTTTTGAGCTTTCTGTGCTGAATGTTTACTTTTTATGGAAATAGAAAGAGGCTGTCTTAAAAGCCTTTTTCACGTCAATCTGAATTTATTTCAGATTCTCATAACATTGAATTTCAAAATCATGAGATGCTGTGTCGAGCACAGAATGACGCTTGTTATAACTTTTCAAACAGCCTCTTTTTTTATAAATTTAAATAGATGTTTTATCTATTTAAGCAGCTTTTTTAGTGCAACAAGCTTTGTCGCAATTTTCTTTACAAGCTATTTTTTTCGGGTTTTCCTTATCGGATTTGCAACAGTTGCCTTTACAATCGGCTCCACAAGCTTTCTTTGCTGTTGAAAAATCGTCAACAGTTTTCATGTCATGAACCGAATAAGTGTCTGAAACGTTTACTACCGTTTCTTCTAATGATGCTGGTGTTACCTTAGCCTCATCATACTCAACCATGGCTAATTTGTTGTCAAAATCTACTTTAGCCGATTTTACACCGTCCATTTTAGTGATTTTCTTTTGAATTTGAGCAGCGCAGCCCATAGCGCAGGTCATACCTTCAATGGTAAATTCTGCTTTAGCGTAAGTCGCGTTAGGGTCTAATGCCTTTGTAGTTTCTGTAGCTGTTTCAACTTCAACAGTTTTAACTTCAGCATTTTTGTTTTTACAACTAATTGTAAAAGTTGCAATTAAAGTAAGTATTAAAAAGTGTTTTAAAGTTTTCATAAGTTCTCGAAAATAATGTTTCAGCAAAGCTACTAAATTAACCTATTTTATTGTGTTAAATAAATTAGGATTTGTGTCACCTATGCAGCGCAATAAAGGTTGATATTTTTGTAAAAACACCATGATTAATTGTAAGTTAACCAGTAAGTTGCTTGGTTTTTAAGTCTGTATTTATCTAGGGATTGGTGGTTTTATATAAAAAGCTGCGAAAAATATTCGTCATTAATAAGTAAAACATTTGTAGTTTAATTAATTAGAAGTATATTTGCACTCATTTTTGAACAAAATTAATAAATAAAAACGTTACGCTATGTACGCAATTGTAGAGATAGCAGGGCAACAATTTAAAGTTGAAAAAGACCAAAAAGTTTTTGTTAACCGTTTACAAACTGAAGAAGGTAAGGAAGTTTCTTTCGATAACGTTCTTTTAGTAGGTGAAGGTGACAATGTTACTGTAGGCGCCCCAGCTATAGACGGAGCTCAAGTAGGAGCCAAAGTCTTAAAGCACCTTAAAGGTGATAAAGTTATAGTTTTTAAGAAGAAAAGACGTAAAGGATACCGTGTGAAAAACGGTCACCGTCAATCTTTAACAGAAATTGTAATTGAAAGTATTACTGCTTCTGGAGCTAAAAAAGCTGCCCCAGCTAAAGCAGAAAAGAAAGCAGAGCCTAAGGCTGAAGCACCAAAAGTTGAAGAGTCTCAAGATTTGAGTAAATTAACTGTTGCTGAATTAAAAACTTTAGCAAAAGAAAAAGGTGTTGAAGGAATATCTTCAATGAAGAAAGCCGAATTAATTGCTGCTTTAAGTTAATTTTAAAATCTAAAATCGAAATAAAATGGCACATAAAAAAGGAGTCGGAAGTTCGAAAAATGGTAGAGAATCAGAATCGAAACGTCTAGGCGTTAAAATTTTTGGTGGTCAAGCTGCTATTGCTGGAAACATTATCATAAGACAACGTGGTAATACACATCACCCAGGTGAAAATGTATACCAAGGAAAAGACCATACTTTACACGCTAAAGTTGATGGACTTGTGAAATTTACAAAGAAAAAAGATAATAAATCTTACGTTTCTATCGAGCCTTTCGAGGCTTAAGAAATTTTTCTTAAAATATTAAAAAGCCCTTTCTGTTTTTCAGAAAGGGCTTTTTGTGTTTACCAGTATTTTTAATCTAAACATAGTTTTTTAGTGATGTTTTGTTAATGTCTAGAGGTTTACTTTATATCCATTTGTAAATCAGAAAAATACCGTGAACTTAATTAAAAACCTGCTTTATATTAGTGTTTTTGCCACAACGTCGTTGTTACCTGCCCAAAACAAAAATGCCCTCGCTCATGAAACAAAAATAAACCGTATTAAAAACGCCCTTAATCGTGCCGAACAATTGGAAGATTCGGTTAAAATGGCTCAAGAACATGTGCATTTGGCTAATTACTACAAAAATTTAGGTTTAGAAAGTGAGGCCTTAAAAAATTATAGAGAGGCACAAGCACTCTATAAAAAAAAGGATACCTTCTATATTGACGTTAATAATAATATGGCTTCCATTCATCATAAATTAAAAAACTTTGACGATGCTATTTTATATCTCAACGAAAGCGTTAACCTATCTAAAAACATGTTTTATCAAAAAGGACTTGCTACGGCTAGTACCTTATTAGGAGGCGTCGCCGAAAAACAAGAAAATTACCAAGAGGCCTTGTCTTACCAATATACCAGTTTGGAAATTTTTCAAGCATTAAAAGACAGTACTGGCCTAGCTATTACCAACGAAAATATTGGAAGTATTTATGAAGATTTGGAGCAATTCGATAAAGCGTACAGCTATTTTAAAAAAGCCTACGATTATGAGTCTAACGAAACCTCAGACCTAAAAATTAATATTTTAAACAATCTTGGCGATGTTAATAGAAAACGAGGTCATATTAAAAAATCACTACAATATACTCAGCAAGCCTTAAATCTTGCTAGACGCACGCATAATATTGAACAAGAAGAAAGCGGATTAAAAGATTTAGCTCGTGCCTATGCCGAAATGGGGAATTACAAAGAAGCTTATCATTGTCTAAACAAACAAAAGGTTTTAAACGATAAAGCCTTTAAACGAAGAAATGTCGATTTGGTGAGTGCTATGGAAGTGCTATACCATGTTAAAGAAAAGGAAGCCGAGCTTGGTTTGCTTAACAAGCAAAATCAAATTAATAAAACACGACAATTTGCCATTGTCATAGCTAGTTGTGCCATGTTTATTGTTTTTATAGTTTGGTTGGTGTATTTAAAGAAGCGCAAAAAACAAGAACAAAACATCTCGAAATATAAGCAGCAAATTCTTCAAGCCGATTTGGATATTAAAATTGCCCAAGAAGCGTCACTAAAACGTGAAATCGAATCCAAAATATCTGCCTTAACTAATTACAGTCTCCATATCGCTCATAAAAACAAAATGCTTTCTCATGTTTCAAAAACCTTAAACAATTTGAAAAATAGAAATCCCGATTTTGTAAAATCAAAAATTGAAAGCTTAGCCAAAGACATCGATTTCGATTTGACTCGTGGTAATGAGTGGGCCGAACTTATGGGGTACTTTGGGAAAATTCATCCTAACTTTTTTGAAAATTTAAAATCGGAAGTTAACACGGCCTTGTCGACCTCAGAATTGCGACTTTGTATGTTATTGCGTTTAAACTTAACGTCAAAAGAGATCGCTTCTATTCTTCATATCACAGCCGAAAGTGTTCGTATTGCGCGTTATAGGCTTCGAAAAAAACTTCCTATCGATTCGAAGGTCGATTTGCAAGCCTATTTGCTGAGTCTTTAAGCATGTTTCATAAAGTTTAATCCCATGTTAAGGGTAGGTTAATGTTGCTATGCAATAACGCTTATTTGGGGCTCTAAGTTACCTTTTGTTAATACAGATTTTAGATTAAAACCATCCTTGACATCTAGTTTTGTTCGAAACAAAAAATACTAACATGATGAAAAAACAGTATGCATTATTATTAACCATAATGTGTTTTTCGTTTTGGGGTTTTGCTCAAAATGGAAATATTCAAGGAAAAGTGATCGATGAGAATGGGCTTTCTGTTCCTTATAGTAACGTAATTATTGAATCTTTAAGCAAAGGGAATTTATCGGATGAAGATGGGAAATTTACTATTATAGATGTTCCTGCTGGCCAGCATGCCTTAAAAATAACTTATATAGGTTATACAACCGCCGAAACCATGGTTGATGTTATGGCCGGACAAACAGCCGAGCTTGTTATTGTTATTAGACCAACATCGGTAGCTCTAGAGGGTGTTTTAATTACAGGATACAATAGTGGACAGGCTAAAGCGTTAAACGCACAGAAAAACAAGGCTAACATTACTAACATTGTGTCTACCGACCAAATTGGTAAATTTCCAGACTCAAATATTGGTGATGCGGTTAAACGTATTCCTGGCATAACTATGCAAGTCGATCAAGGTGAGGCTAGAAACATTATTGTACGCGGTTTAGCGCCTCAATTAAACTCGGTAACTTTAAACGGAAGTCGTATACCATCGGCCGAAGGTGATAACCGAAATGTACAAATGGATTTAATTCCAGCCGATATGATTCAACTTATCGAAGTAAGTAAAGCCGTAACTCCAGATATGGATGCCGATGCCTTAGGGGGATCTGTAAACTTAGTAACCAGAACATCGCCAGAAGGATTCAGGTTATCTGCAACTGCGGGATCTGGTGTTAACTTTATTTCAGAAAAAAGAATTTTAAACGGTTCTTTTTTGTTAGGGGATCGTAGTAAAAATGATAAATTTGGTTGGATGCTTTCGGCTTCTATTAACGATAACGATTTTGGGTCTCATGATGTGGAAGCAGAATGGTCGGATGAATTTGAATATTTCAACGGTAGCGATGTTGAAGAAGTTGATGTCGATCCGTATGTAAATGTGTATGAGCAGCGTAACTACATCGTTCAACGTGTAAGAAGGAGTTTTTCAGCAAACTTTGATTACGATTTTGATGCCAATAATAGTATCTACTTAAAAACCATATACAATTGGAGAGACGATCGTGAAAACCGTTATGTTTTAGAACATGAGATTTTAGATGCTGAAGATATCGAAATAGGGGATTTTGATATTACAAATAACATACCTACACGTTTCCCGGTTGAAGTAAAAAGAGAAACCAAAGGTGGTATTGATAATAACCGTAACAAAAACACGCGTTTAGAAGATCAACGTATGCAAAATTACAATTTAGGTGGTAACCATTTAGTGGGTAAATTAAAAGTTGATTGGATGGGATCTTACGCCAAGGCTTCAGAAGAACGCTTAAACGAGCGTTATGCAGTGTTCCAGTCTGAATATATCATTAATAACGATATTTCTAATTCTAGATACCCGCTATTTACGGCTACGAAACCTAGTGATGCTAATGATTTATCGGCTTTCGAATATGATGAAATTACGGAAGAAAATCAATATACCGAAGAACAGGATATCAATACCTTTTTAAACTTTGAATGGCCTTTAGATTTATTCGGACAAGGAGAAGGAACTATTAAATTTGGAGGTCGTGGCCGTTTTAAGAATAAAAACAGAAACAACGACTTTTTTGAAATTGATTTAGAAGCACAATATCCTACACTTGCCGATGTGCCTACGCAGGATTTAACAGATCGCAACTATTTAGTAGGAAGTAAATATAAAGCGGGTTCATACGCTTCAAAAGCTTGGCTAGGTAGCTTAAACTTAATGGGAGGTGACCCGGTTCCAGATGAGTATTTGCGTGAAAATTTCGATGTTAAAGAAGATGTATATGCAGCATATCTTATGGCTAATCAGAAATTAACGAGAAATTTAAGCGTTATTTTAGGGGTAAGACTAGAAAGCACTAACTTAACGGCAACGGGTAACGAAATTGAAGATGAAGATACTTTTATTCGCGAAGTAACTCGAAAAAGTTCATATAGTAATGTGCTGCCTGGTTTACACTTTAAATTTAATGCTTCCGAAGCTACGGTTTTACGTTTTGCATGGACCAACACATTGGCTAGACCTAACTACGTAGATATTGTGCCTACGGTAGATATCGTTCACAGTGATTCTGAAATTTTTATTGGAAATCCAGACTTAGATCCAACAACGTCTATGAACTTCGATATTATGGCAGAGCACTACTTTAAAAGTGTTGGTATCATCTCAGGTGGAGCCTTCTATAAAAACATCAAAAAATTTATTTACACTTCACAATATGAAACTGAAGACGATAGCTTTGGAAATGGAACCACTGGGTACGATGTCTATCAGCCTTTAAATGGCGATAAAGCTTCTGTTTTTGGTATGGAATTCTCTTTCCAACGTCAGTTAGATTTCTTGCCAGGTTTTGCTAAAAACTTTAGTGTTTATGCTAACTACACACACGTAGCATCGGATGCTGAAGGGATAAAAAATGAAGATGGCGAGGAGCGTTCGGATTTGGATTTACCTAACACAGCACCAAACATATTTAATGGTTCTTTAGGTTATAGCGATAAAACGTTTAGTGCCAGATTATCGGCAAACTTCTCTGATGCTTATATTGATGAAATTGGTGGGAATGCCTTTGAAGATAGATACTACGATCAACAGTTTTTCTTAGATTTTAACGCTGGTTTTAATATTACCGATAACTTAAGTGTTTATGCCGATTTAAATAACATCACCAATCAACCATTACGTTATTTTCAAGGTCATAAAGATAGAACCATGCAAGCTGAATTTTATGGAAGACGCTTCACATGTGGTATTAAATACGATTTATTTAAAAGAAAGAAATAAAATATAAATTGGAGGCTGACTAAAAAGTCAATTAGATTTGATTTATCTGGTTGAGCTTGTCGAAACCTAAGTTAAGAATGGGTTTTTAAAATATTTCTACCCGCTCAATATAACAACAAGGATGATTTTTAGTCGGCCTCTTTTAAAAGAAATTAATGAAGAAATTATTTTTTGTAGGCTTGCTAGCCTTAGCAAGTTCATGTCATAACAATTTACCGAAAATAGCACCCGATGTTATCACAGAACATACCTTGCACGATTCTGATGATCCGGCCATTTGGATTAACCCCAACGACCCATCGAAAAGCATTGTTTTTGGTACCGATAAAAATACAGATGGCGCCATTTATGCTTTCGATTTAGAAGGAAAAATTATTGAAGATAAAACCATAAGAGGGTTAAAGCGACCGAACAATGTGGATTTGGAATACGGTTTTAAAATCAACGATTCTACCGAAACAGCCATTATAGCGTTTACCGAAAGAGAGCGTAAAAAAATGCGTTTGTACGCCCTTCCAGAGATGATTCCTTTAGATGGTGGCGGATTTTCTGTTTTTAAAAATGCACAAGAACCAGAAGGCGATTTACCTATGGGAATTGCACTTTACAAATCGCAGGTATCCAATAAAATATATGCAATTGTAGGTAGGAAAAATGGCCCTTTAGAAGGGTATTTACATCAATACGAACTGTATAGCGATAGTATAGGGGTACATGCTAAATTGGTTAGAAAATTTGGAAAATTTAGCGGTAAAAAGGAAATTGAAGCTATTGCCGTCGATAATAAAAATGGCATCGTTTATTATGCTGATGAAATGCATTGTATTCGAAAATATTACGCAGAACCATCAAAAGGTGATGAAGAAATTTCATGCTTTGGTGGCGATCACTTTAAGAAAGATATTGAAGGCATTGCCATTGCTCAATACGAAAATAAAGGATTCCTTATTGTGTCAAACCAGCAAGCGCATACTTTTAATATTTTTGACTTAGAAACCAACGCCTTTATTAAAGAACTTAATTTAGGAACTGTTGAAACCGATGGTTGCGATGTCACTACCGTGGCTTTAGGAGGTAAATTTCCAAACGGATTATTTGTTTCCATGAATGATGATAGAAACTTTTTCTTTCACGATTTAGCCAAATTGAAACTATTAGAATAGTAAAACTCAGATTAAATACGTTTTGTTTTTGTACCACATAATTTCACAATTTAGTGGTTGAGTTTAGCCGAATAACAACGGAATACCGTTTCGTTTTATTCGGCTTTTTTTGAAGTAAGACTATTAGAATGGATAACCAATGGCGAAGTTTAAAACCGATTCTTGAGTATCAAAATTATAGCGTTCGCCTTCAGGAAGCGCTGGGTTATGAAATGGCGTTGCTAAATCGACACGAATTACAAATCCTTGAAAATCAACTCGGGCCCCAAGGCCAACACCCATACCTAATTCCTGCATGAAAGAGCGCGAAAATTTACCGCCTGGTAAGGATGGGTTTTCTTCCGAGTTCCAAATATTTCCAGCATCCACAAAGGCCGCCCCTTTAAGAAATGAATAGATAGGGAAACGGTATTCTAAATTGGCTTCTAAACGAATGTTACCAGTTTGATCAAAGTAGGTATCACTAACGGTTGAACCATCAAAAGTTCCTGGTCCTAAAGAGCGTATTCTAAAGGCCCGAACACTATAAGGGCCACCTGCAAAATATTGTTTTACATTAGGTAATAGTGTGGAGTTGCCATAGGCAATGCCGTAACCAGCAAATATACGACTGGCTAAAATATTATCTTTGTTAAATTTATGGTGATAGTAAAAATCTATATCGGCCTTGGCGTATTGCGCATACTCTAAACCAAAAATTTCATTCGGACTCCCATCAGCTTGTTCTTTTTTTAATAAACTTAAAGTGTTTCCAGCAATATCCAATTTGGCGTTAAAATAGATTTGATTGCGTTTACGTGTTTCTAACAAGCCATTATAGGTAAAGGAAAAGGTGAGACCACTTATAAATTCCTGCTCAAAACTATCTCGCATATAAGGATTGTCTTCTAAAATTTGCTTAAAGGCGTCACTAATTTTCGATGGTTTGGTGTAGCTAACGGTTATGGGATTTAATTCATAAGTAACCAGTTTGTTGGCATCCCAGGTATAGCCAAATAAGGCTGTTGCCGAAAATAAACTATAATATTCTTTACGGTTTAAATAATCAAGGCTTAACGAGGTTTTGGTTTTTGGAATGTTGTACTTGAAAAAATGCGGGCCAACTTTTACGGGGAAAATAATTCTTGGAAAAAATAATTCTCCGCTTATTCCCAGATGCGTACTGCTTAATTTTTCGCTGTCCTGACTACCTCTTGTGAATTGCGCTTCGTAACCAAATTTAGCACTCAGTTTAAAGGTTTCTCCACCTTTAAATAAATTTCGGTTTATCGATGAAATTGAAATGGCTGGCCCAGTAAAGTTATTGGATTTGGTGACCCCTTGTAATTCGGCTTGTAATGATCTTTTGTTTAGTGGGGATAAGTAAATGTTAGCTTCTAAATGACCTAAGCTGTCGCTTAGTGTGGAGTCTATTTCTTTATACTGGATATTAACAAATTTGTAGGTTCCAATTTGAGACAGGCGCCTTGCTGTGTTTTTAGAGGTTTCAGCGTTGTACAACTGCCCCTTTTTAAGAGTTATAAAAGGGTCAAGATGTTTCAGTTTAAAATACAATTCATCTTGATAGTAATTTTTATCATTATAAGTATCTGCAGGAACATTTAAAGAATCGGTTTCTAAATTATAGTGCGGATAAATGTTTATGCGAGAAATTTCATAAGGAACAATGGCTTGTTTTGGTGTTTCCTCTTTCAATTTTAAATACAAATCAAAGCGCTTGTTTTTGTATTGATTTGTGTCAGCTTCAAAAAGTAAAAACCTTTCATTGAAGTTATAATACCCTCTTTGTTTAAGGGATTGATCGATACGCTTACGTTCTAATTGCATTAAGGGTAAATCAAAACACATATCCTTTTTTAAAACTGTTTTATTGAGGTGTGCTTTAATATTGGAACCAATGGGTTGTGGCAAACTATCTAGAGCGTAACTTTCCATTTTATAAGGTTGGGCAACTTCAACATGATAAGCTGCGGAAGCCTTTTTTTTATCTTCAATGAATTCTGATGATGCTGAACTGTAGAAGAATCCTCGGTTGTCCAAACGGTTTATTAATAGAGACTCTACTTCTATAGGATTAACATCACTTTGGTATATGGGCTCTTCTCCAAAATTTTTATAAAGCCATCTGTTTATAAAGCCTGGGTGTTCTTTCTGGTTTTGATAGTAAAAATACAAACCTAAATACATGCCTAAAATATTACTGTTCGGTTCTGGGTTTAGCACCGAATTAAGGTTTGTTTTTATAACATCTTTAGATTTGTCGGATATGGTGGAATCACTTTCTACCTCTAGCGTAGCACCAGTGTACAAGCGCTCATCTTCTGGGATGTATTGTGTTATGCTACAAGCATAACACAGGAGCACCATAGCACATAAGATTAAAAAGTTTTTACACGACATATTTAAAGGTTCTCTATTTGGTTTGTTTTTGATTTTGTTTAGTTGTCGGTTTTGGAATCATCATCCTCTGCTTCATCTTTGGTGGCTTTAAACATAGAATCCCAAAGCTCTTTAAATTTATTAAACTCTTGTGTGAAAAGAATGGCAATTCCAGTTGCAATGGTTTGTCCGTCTATCACATTTTCATATTCATTCTTTCTGAAACCACGAAGTTTGTAACGACCATCCTTTGTGAGTATATACTCTAAACTCACGTTACCAATAAGCGGTGTTGGTTCTCTACTTTCTGTACTACCTTGTATGGCAACTTCACTACCAACTTTAACAATGAGACGGTCATGAAATAGTTTTTTCTGGGCAGCTATATTTAAATTTGTACGATCTTCGGGCGAATCTCCTTGGTAGTCGGTATAGCTGTTTAAACCAAAATCCAAATCGAATCCTGAGTTTCCTAATAGTTTGTCAGAAAACACATTAAGTTGATCGGAGAGCGCACTGTTTAAATTGTCTCTAGCGATCGTGTTGAAGCCACCTGCACTACCATCACTGTTAGAATCTGGATAGAAACGGTTTAGTACTAATAGGGAGAAAACTTGTTTGTTAAGGGCATCGGGTTCTTGGTTAATTTGTTGTACCCGCCCATAAATTTGGCCATTAGCAGTACCTTGGTTAGCTTCAGGCATGTCTAAATTGAAAGATAAAGCAGGGGCCGATAATTCGCCATCAATATTCAAGTATACATAAAATGGTAAAACTTGTTGGTACCTGCCTTGGTCGGAAATGTCTGCCCCCGAAGAAGCAGAAGCCATAAGGCCAGCGGCCGAAGTTTCCACCTTGTAAATGGCACGAATATCCATGGCGGCATCAAAAGGGTTGCCTGACCATGTTACTCGGCTTTCCGGGGCCAGTTCAAAACGCTTGTTTACTAAATGATATAAACTCATTTGGTAATGCCCACCAGAGACGTTGTATATTCCAGACAGATTCATTTGTCCGTTTGGCCTCATTGTAAAATCAAATTCTCCTTGACCAAATACTTTAAAATTGTCGTTGGTTTGCTCGTCAATAACAATGGTAAAGGCGGCATTGTTTCCAACTTTTAAATAGCTTGAAATTTCAAAACCAGTAAACGTGGATGTTTGTTCGGTGGTTTGTGTTAATATCGCATCGGGATTATTTTTATTTACGAAACGTACTATCCCATCGCGAGATTCGATATCTACCGATGATGACGGCATAACGTACGTCACATCTGTTTCAGAATCTACTGTAAGTTTCATGTCTACTTTAGGGATTTCCATATCACCGGTAATTTTTGCATCAGCATCAAAAACAACTTTGCCATAAAGCATGTCGTTATCCGCTTCTGTAGCATTTAAAACTTGAAAGTTTTTGGCACTCAGACTTAAATCGAAAGTCGGATTAATATAGGATTCTGTGCCGATATTTCCAGCAATGTCGAAGGTGTTATTATTTTCATCTTGAACCGTGAAATCAGTAAAATAAACACCTTTGTTATCAATTTTTAAAGTTTCATCTAGTAGAGCAAAAGCGGTATTGAATTTAACAATCTTAAATTTTGCATTGCTGAAATTTATGGTTCCATCATAATTAGGCTTTTCAGTAGTACCGCTAATTTTAAAACGACCTTTAAAAAAGCTTTCAGTTTCTGAAACTTCTCCATCGGTAAAGCCTTCTAAGGCATGCATGTTGAAGGTGTTAAGATTGAGGTCTAAGCTTAAATTGGCTTTATTGCTTTCTGCTCTATAAGTTCCGCTAAGGTCTAAATCAATTTCGCCTCCAGAAAGTGTGCTTTCTAAGGTATAGTTATTAGCCCCAACCGATTTTCCATGCAAACTTAAGCGCCCCATATTTATATTTTTAACGTTAAGTTGTGAGATGTCTAAGTCGGCAATAATTCCGGGCTTATTAAGTGGGTCTTCAACAATAAAGTCACCGTTTAAAACCCCTTCAGCCAAGGGAGTTTCAGGGTTGAAATATTCTAAAATTTCATTTATTTTAAAGTTTTTATATTCAACCGCGATATGGTCTGTTTGCACTTTGGGTAATTTGGCAGTGACTTCTACCGACTGTTCGTTTTTGGTGATTTTAAAGTTGTTAAATGAGATTTTATCCTTTGTAAACAAGACGGCATTGTCTTCAGGGATGCTCCAATTTTCTTTGTTTAGCTTTAAATCTTCAGGGAAAATATGAAATTTAATATCGTTTTCAACACCTGTTACAACAGCTCTAACATCTGTAAGTTCGGTGCCTTTATAAGAGGCATTAAAATCTAACTGCAATTCGTTATTCTTTTGTACGCCGGTTATATAGGTTTCAGGAAGTAATAATGGTCCTGCGTTAATTTCCTTAAATCCTAAGTTAAAAAGAAACTCATCTTTATAGGTGTTAATAAATAGGGATAAACTGTCAATGGTATTGTTACTGTAGTTTATATGTGGTGCGTCTACTATAGCCATTAACTGTCTGTCAATTTCTGAGAAAGCAATGTCTATTTTAACCGTATCAAGGTTTTTTAAGTTTACTAAAAACACGTTATTTATTACGGGCGATTCCGAGAGTTGGGCATGTAATTTAAGTTCTACAGGGTTTTGAAGCGTGTCGAAAGTAGCACTTCTGTCTTGTCTGTAAAAATAGCTTAACACATGATGTTTAAGGGCTTTGCTAAATACAAGGGGCGTGGCGTTAGATTGTAAATCAAGGTTTATTATTTTGTTTTCAATTTGAACAGATGTGGTGTCTTCCCGAACATGTGCGTTGGCTTTCAAATCGCCTAACAAATAGGTTTGACTGTCATAAACCACAACACCATCACTTAACATGGCGCCAGCGTCGAAACTTTTAGAGTCTCCTTTGAAATTTCCGCTTAGCGTAAACCCTGTTTTAATACTTTGATCTGTTAAGCCGAGGGCTTGGAGGTTTGCGCCAGCTAAATGTAGGTCCATTTTTAATTCTGGGACTATAGAATCTAGAATAACAAAAGCATCTAGGACGATATCAATATTTGAGTCTTTATAAGCGGATGTAATGTCACCTTGTCCATTTATAATGTTACCATCTATTTCCAAATTTTCAATGGGATACTCATTATAGCTGAAATTATTCACTACGGCTTTTAAGTTGCCATTTAAATTGTTGATGGTTTTTCCGCTGCCTTCTGCATCAACTGTAAGGGATAAATTTCCTAGTTTTTCAATATTTAAAAGTTTGTTTAATTCGTATTCTTCAACCGTAATATGGGTTTTAAAATGAATGTCGTTAAGGTTTTCAAGCTGCCCTTCGATACTCGCAAATCCTTGTTCTGATGCTAGTTTGCTATCGGTTGCTAGAGCATTCAATGAACCAGAAATTTTACCAGATAAGATCATGTTATTAGGGATGCTTATCGTAGATTCTGAAAGGGCTACAAAGCGTTCAATGTCTGATTTATTTGTGGTAAACCGGTAATTAGGAACCTTATATTTTAAAGAGTCTGTTTGTGTCGCATTTTTAATTTGACCTTTCAATACTAATTTGGTAGAATCACCCCAAGACACATTAAAACTTGGGATTTGAATGTCTGAAACATATCCTGATGCTTTGGCGTGGCCGGACAGCCGTTTTTTACTTAATATTTGTAAATATTCATTGCTTTTTAAATCGGGTTGAAAAAGAAAAATATCATTAAAATCGAACCGGAATTTTGAAAGTACAAGGTCAATTTTCGATTTTTCAGGAGTATTCATGAAGCTATTAATCTCTGAATATTCCATATTCAAATCACCAAGAACTAAATCATTATTAATAGCAATATCCAAATTTGTAAGAGCCAAGTTGGTATTGCCAAAAATGACTTCTGTGCTCAAGTGTTTTAAGTGTAATCCCGAACCTTCTTGAAATTGACCTTTTTCAATGTGAATACCCACACCACTTTTATTCATATAAGCGGTTTTGGTAATAAGGCTGAGGTTTTTAAAGTCTAAGGCATCGGCATTAAAAACGCCCTTTTGAGCTTTATGGTTATTTACAAAATAACCGATATCGTTATTTTCTATATGTGCCTGGTTAACTTTGATGTCAAAATCAGGCCATTCAAAAGCTTCAGAATTATTTGTTTCTGCAGGCTCAGAATTATTTGCAACGTCGTTTAATTGGAGTTTTACTCTAGAATGCCTTAAAGCAATTTCATCTAAATAAATACGATTAGTTTCTAAGTTAATATCGGTCGATTCTGCAGAAAAATCGTTAATCGTGGTATTTAATTCTAAATTAGAGGTATTCGATTTGTAATGTACTTTTACCTCTTCTAAAACAAACGATTCAACCAAAAAGGAAGGCAGAACACTACTTGTGGTATCGTTATCAATAATTTTAGATTCGTTTTGAATGACATCAATTTTAGCTTCAGAAATTTTGGCCTCGGGAGCGTTAAACACCATCCTATCAAGGTCTATTTTCTTTAAATCTAGAAAGAGTTCGTTAAACTTTGCTTTGGTATTAATGCCAATAAGTTCATCGTCGAAAGATATTTCGAAGTCTTTTAAATCTAAATTCCTTAGAATCAGCTTGATGCTTGTAGAGCTGGTGTCTACTTCGGTAACTGCATTAGGGTCTTGGGAAGCAAACGCATCGATTAAAAAATTAAAATTAAAACCTTGAATGGTGTCTTTTCTCCATACATGTGCCCGAACGCCTTCCCAGTATAAATCGTCAAGACCAAAACTTTCACCAGTAATTAAAGGGAGCATGGCGATGTTTGCTTCTAAAGATTTAGAATAAATTAAAGTGTCTTGCTGGGTGTCTTCTAAGTATAATCCAGTAATTTTTATATCACCATCAAAAGTTAGGAACAGCGATTCAATATCAATTTTGGTGTTTGTTTTAGAGGAAACATAATTTATCGCTTTGTCCTTAATAAAATTTTGCGCCCAAGGGGTTCTAATAAGGAATACCAGAAGGATAAAAAATAGAACAAAACCAATAAAAACCCTGCCAAGACGTTTTAAGCCTCGGTATTTCCTTGTTTTAGGGGTGGGCGTTTTTTTTGTTATGTTTGCTGCTTCTTCTTTCAGTGGTAGGTTTTTAATGCTTTAAATATTAAAAGTAATGTATTTTAAGATTATTTTCTCTAGTGACTGCATAAAATTTCTCGTACAATTTTTAAATGATGATTGGTGTGTATTTCTAAAAAGCGCATCGTCTGTTTTTTAGATAAATTTCCAAACACGTGATGTTTAAAAAACGCATGTGGTTCCAGTGTTTTTATAATGTTTAATCCTGTTTTTGCGCGTTCTAACCGTTGGTGCAGTTCCTTTTCAGAAATGTTTATATTTTTAGAAACTACTTTCTGTGGTGCTTTGGCTCGACCCCTAGGGAAGGTTCCTAGTGTGAAAATAAGCCATCGCTTAGTATTTAATTTTGAGCTATAGTCACTAGGATTTGATTCTGCCAATACTTCGCAAACCACATTAAAGACTTTTAGACTATGATCCAGTTGCCAACCTACAGTTGCTTTAGAAATGCTTGAATCTTTGATGTTTTTATTAATGATGTTTGATTCAATTTCTAATAAAAGTGATTGAAGTTTTTGTAAAGATCTGTTTGTCATATTCTAAAATATTTCTAAAAGATATTAATTAAATCCTTAACTTTAAGACAATTCCGGCTATATTCAAACTATTGTTTCATTTAAAACTAATAAAATATGCTTCCCTTTAGATCTGAAATTAGAAATTCGCCATCGCATCCTACCATTAAAATATTTTTAAGCGATCAAACTTTAGTGCCTAGAATTAAAAAACATTTAGACCATTTTAGTGATATTGAGCTGACAGAAATAAGAGAGAGTCATGGGCAAAATAGAGAAAGTGAAAACATTACTATTTATTTAAAAGATCATGTGGATATTGATAAAATGAAATCTTCTATCGATTCCAGTTTATGGTGGTATTTTGAAGAAGATATGGTAGATGAATAAAAAGTTATTACGATACTTAGTTTTTTCTCATTCTTTGTGTTGAATCCCTGTTTTTTAAGTTTTTTTAAAAAATACGTATATCTTTTATTTTTGATGATTTAGAAAAAAAAAGGGGCTATTTTACCTATTTAACATTTTTGATGCCTCAAAAATACTAGGTAAATACTGCTGTTGGTGTTTTTTTAGGTTTTTTTGTTCTTCTCTCGCATGGTGTGATATGTCTGGTTTTTATTACGTAATATTATTACGTACATTTACTTAGTTTGATATAAGTTTAACCTCATTAAAACCACTCAAAATGAACAAAAAACCTACAATTTTAAATGTTATCTTTTTTCTATTTTTTATAAGTTTAGCCCTGGGCCAAAGCCAAACTTATGGAGACATAGACTACAATAAAGCTATAAATATATCAGGAAAACAAAGAATGCTGTCTCAAAAAATGGCTAAGGCTTATTTATTAAAGTCTCAGGGTATTACTAACGACATGATAAATAAAGAGTTAAATGCTAGTAAGTTTATTTTTGAAAAACAATTAGAAATTTTAAAAAAAAACAGTGAAAGTTCATCAACAAGACTTTATTTAAAACAAGTGAATAATGTTTGGGATGATTTTAAGAAGCTCATAAATCAAGAAGCAAACACGGTTAATGCTTTACGCATTATGTCATTAAACACCGAATTGCTTAAAAACTGTCATCAAGTTGTTTTAAGTATAGAAAGAAGTTCTAATTACAATAATAAGTTTTTTGAGAATAATGATCAAGAATTGATTAACACGATTAATGTATCTGGAAAACAAAGAATGTTATCACAAAGGATGTGTTTGTATTTTGCTGCTATTAATGAGTTCCCTAAAAACAAAGAAGAATTTAAAGAAGTTTTAGGGAAGGTGTTTGATGAATTCTCTTATGTAATAGGAGATTTATTAATAAGTACTTTTAATACAACAGAAATTGAAGAAGAAATAGGTTTAATTATGGCTTTATGGGAGCCGTATCAATCTAATAAAAGACAGTTTTTAAATGGTGATTTTGATTTAATTGATGTGTATAATGTTACTAATGAATTAACTAAAAGATTCAATAAAGTAACAGGGTTATTTGAGCAAATTAGTAAAAAGAAATAGCGTTTATTTTAAAATTAAACACCCTCATAAAATGTTTTATGAGGGTGTTTGGTTTTTATCAAAAGTGTATTTTTAGTATCTGTAGTGTTCTGGTTTGTAAGGACCATCTACGGTTACACCAATATAACTGGCTTGCTCTTCACGTAACTCGGTTAATTCTACACCAATTTTAGCTAAGTGTAATTTCGCAACCTTTTCGTCTAAAGCTTTGGGTAACATGTAAACCTTGTTTTCGTAAGCATCAGCATTGGTCCAAAGCTCGATTTGTGCTAACGTTTGGTTGGTAAATGAGTTACTCATTACAAAACTTGGGTGACCTGTAGCACAACCTAAGTTTACTAAACGACCTTCGGCAAGGATGATAACATCTTTTCCGTCGATGGTGTATTTGTCAACCTGAGGTTTGATGGTGTTTTTGGTATGACCATAGTTTTTGTTTAACCAAGCCATATCGATTTCATTATCGAAGTGTCCAATGTTACAAACGATGGCTTTGTCTTTTAGCGCTTCGAAGTGTCTGCCTTGAACGATATCTTTATTACCTGTGGTAGTGATTACAATATCGGTATTACCGATAACAGTTTCTAGTTTTTTAACTTCAAAACCATCCATGGCTGCTTGAAGGGCACAAATTGGGTCGATTTCGGTTACTGTTACAATACTTCCAGCGCCTTTAAAAGAGGCAGCAGTTCCTTTACCAACATCGCCATAACCACAAACGGTTACACGTTTACCGGCAAGCATGATATCTGTAGCACGACGAATGGCATCTACAGCAGATTCTTTACATCCGTATTTGTTATCGAATTTCGATTTTGTTACCGAATCATTTACGTTTATAGCTGGCATTGGTAAAGTGCCGTTTTTTACACGCTCGTAAAGTCTATGAACACCTGTTGTTGTTTCTTCAGAAAGGCCATTAATTCCAGCAGCTAACTCTGGGTATTTGTCTAAAACCATATTGGTTAAATCGCCACCATCATCAAGAATCATGTTTAGTGGTTTTCTGTCTTCACCAAAAAATAAAGTTTGCTCGATACACCAGTCAAATTCTTCTTCGGTCATGTCTTTCCAAGCGTAAACCGCAGTTCCAGCAGCAGCAATAGCAGCAGCAGCTTGATCTTGAGTAGAAAAAATGTTACAAGAACTCCATGTTACTTCGGCACCTAAGGCTTGTAAAGTTTCAATTAAAACCGCCGTTTGAATGGTCATGTGTAAACAACCAGCAATTCTAGCTCCTTTAAGTGGTTGAGAATCTTTGTACTCTTCTCTCAAACTCATTAGTCCTGGCATTTCAGCTTCGGCTAATTCTATTTCTTTTCTACCCCACTCGGCAAGTGTGATATCTTTTACCTTATTTGCTACGTATGGAATTGTTTTTGTACTCATATCAATTTTTCTTTTTGTTAAAACCTAAACTTCATTGTGAATAGTACTTAAAATACTTAAATTCGCTTGTCAATAAAGCCCTGAAATATTTAGGAGCTGCAAAGGTAATCAATAAGTTTTAGATTTTAAATGCCTCTTTATAAAACCATAACACCAAATTCGCAAACTACTGTTAAAATCTGGAAGATTGAAGAATCCTACAACGATTTATTAGATTCAGTAGCTTTAAAACCAGAAACCTTACAACGTGTTTTGGGCATGAAGAGTGCATTACACCAGCGCGGTTTCCTTAGTGTCCGTAAATTACTGGCCGAATTGGGGTATGATGATTTCGATTTGTTTTACGATGAAAACGGAAAGCCTCATTTAAAAGATGGTAAACAGATTTCCATAACCCATTCGTTTATTTTTTCTGCGGTGATTATCTCCGATAGCATTGTGGGTATCGATATTGAAAAACAACGTGAAAAAATTCCAGTGATCGCCCATAAGTTTATAGATTATGAGTTTGATTATTTAAAGAAGGATGCTCCCGATTATATTAGGAAACTCACCACCATTTGGTGCGTTAAAGAGTCTTTATATAAATTATTTGCAACGCCAGGATTGAGTTTTAAAGACTACTTTTTAGTGATTCCTTTTGAGTTGAAAGATGAAGAAACGAAGGCATGGATTGATTATAGAGATAAAAAACATCCTTATAATATTCATTTTTTAGAATTTGAAGGTTTTACCTGCGCTTACGCTGTTGATAGTTAATAGTGAACAATTAACAATTAACAATTAATAGGTAATAGTTAACAGTTTATAGTTAAACATTAAGGCGTTAAACGTTAGAGAAATATTTGTGGTGAATAACATATACCAAAACATATTAAAATCGGTTTTAGAGAAAAAAAAGCTATTAGCGGTTTTAATAGATCCTGATAAATTTCCTGTTGAAAACGCTGCTTCTTTTCTGCAAAAAGTAAACACCTCTCAAGCCACGCATGTTTTTGTTGGAGGTAGTACGGTTGATGATTTTGTGACCGAAATATTAGTCCTTGAAATAAAGAAATACACCCAATTACCTGTGGTTTTATTTCCTGGTGATGTGACACAAATTACCAATAAAGCCGATGCTATTTTATTCTTGTCACTTATTTCTGGGCGAAATCCAGAGTATTTGATTGGAAAACATATTAAAGCGGTTTCAAAATTGCAAAGGAGCACCTTGGAGGTTGTTCCAACAGGCTATTTATTAATTGAAAGTGGAAAAGTGACTGCTGTAGAACGGGTTACAGGCGAAAAGCCTTTAAGTCGATCGAACATCCAAGAGGTTGCTGATACCGCTTACGCCGGACAATTGTTAGGCATGAAACTCATTTACTTAGAGGCGGGTAGTGGAGCTCAATCAGCTTTAACGAGGACTATGATTTCTGAAGTCAAAAAAACTTTAAATATTCCTCTCATCGTTGGTGGTGGTATAAGAAGTAAACAACAGCTTGATGAAGCTTACAAGGCTGGAGCCGATTTGGTGGTAATTGGTACCGCATTTGAAGAGCATACCACATTTTTTGAAGAATTAAAAAGAGAGAAACATTATGAAAGTCCATAATGGGCATTACCCACCGAAATGATTAAATAACGGAACCAGAGGTTCTTGAAAAAATTTAAATAGATGAAAATATCCGTTGAATTAACCTTAACACCCATTCAGGACAATTACGAGCCAGCCATCATTCATTTTATTAAAAAATTGCGTGATTCGGGTTTAACGGTTCTTGAAAATCCGTTAAGTACACAAGTGTATGGCGATTATGATACCGTGATGGCCTTGCTTACTTCCGAAATAAAAGAAGCTTTCGAATTGATTGAACGTGGATTACTTTTTATGAAAATTGTAAAATCGGATAGACACGACTATGAACCACATTTTTGATTGGTTTTTTTCGCAATATCAAGGCACTCCAACACACCTTGTGGTTTTGGAACTCATTGGGGTCTTTTTTGGCTTTCTGAGTGTTTGGTATTCTAAGCAAGAAAATATTTTAGTATACCCAACTGGCATTATCAGTACAGCTATTTTTGTATACATATTATATGTTTACGGACTTTTAGGCGATATGTTTATTAATGCCTATTATTTTACAATGAGCATTTATGGATGGTATTATTGGACACGAAAAGACCAAAATGATAATGAAGTTCCTGTAACTAAAACAACTAAAAAGGAGCATCTTTGGAGTGTGGTTATTTTTTTATTAACCATGGTTTTTGTGATTTTTATCTATCTATATAATGATAAATTTAACTCTTGGACGGCCTATATTGACACCTTAACAACAGCCATATTTTTTGTAGGCATGTGGCTTATGGCTAAAAAGAAACTAGAAAACTGGGTGTATTGGATTATTGGTGATATCATTTCGGTGCCCTTATACTATTACAAAGGATTAATGTTTACATCCTTTCAATATTTAATTTTTACAATAATTGCCATTTATGGTTATAAAGCATGGAAGAAAAGTTTAAACAACAGCCCTCAAATGTTATAAAAGTGGTGTTGTTTGGGCCCGAATCCACAGGAAAAACCACGCTATCTAGACAACTTGCGCGATATTACAATTCGGTTTGGGTGCCCGAGTATGCCCGTGAGTATCTTCAAAACAAATGGAATAACGAGCGCAAAACCTGTGAGCCGCAAGATTTACTACCCATTGCCGAAGGCCAAATGCGCTTAGAAAACGAACTGGCTCAAAAAACAAATACGGTTTTAATTTGCGACACCGATTTATTGGAAACTAAAGTGTATTCTGAAGTTTACTATTTAGGATCTTGCGATCCCATACTTGAAAAATATGCTTTGGAAAATACTTACGATTTGTATTTTTTGACCTATATTGATACGCCTTGGGAAGCAGACGATTTAAGGGATAAGCCAGACCAACGCGAAGCCATGTTTGAAGCTTTTCAAAACGAACTAATTAAACATAATAAACCCTATGTTTTACTAAAAGGGAGTAAAAAACAACGCCTTGAAACCGCCGTAAAACATATTGATAAATTATTAAAATAAAACCCTCATGTTTGAAGATAGAGATATTCAACAAATCTATAGCAAAGGCATTACTCTAAACCAAATTAAAGCTCAAGTCGCTCGATTAGAAGATGGTATGACCCATTCTGTTTTAATTGGAGCCGCTACCATAGGAAAAGGAATAGAACGCTATGATGCTTCTGAAACCGAAAAATTAATACAGTTATACGAAGCGAAGAAAGAAAACTTAAGCATTTTAAAATTTGTACCAGCTTCGGGTGCAGCTACAAGAATGTTTAAATTTTTATTTCAATTTTTACAAAAGTACAATCCTTCCAAAGAAACAATTGAGTCTTACATCGGTAAGGAGGCAAATAGCCAAGTGGAAACCTTTATTTCTAATTTGAAACAGTTCCCTTTTTATGATGAAGTACTTACCAAAGTCCGTGATACTAATCCGAATTTTGATAATTTATCTCGAGGTGAACGTTGCTTGTATTTCGTAAAAATGATGCTAGATGAAGATGCTTTAAATTACAGTTTTTTTCCAAAAGGGTTACTGCCGTTTCATCAATATAATGGGAAAATAGTCACCGCTTTTCAAGAACATTTGTTTGAAGCGACCTTGTATGCCTCTTCAAAAAACCAAGCAAATTTACATTTTACGGTTTCAGAAAAACATCAGGAATATTTCGATAAGACCCTTAAAGCGATTAAATCGGATTTAGAAGCCGAAACTGGTGTAACTTTTAATATTTCATTTTCTTTTCAGAAGGAAGCTACCGAAACTGTTGCACTTACAGCTAAAGATGAGGTTTATAAAAATGAAGATGGTTCTATTTTATTCAGGCCAGCAGGACACGGTGCCTTATTAGAGAATTTAAACGATTTAGATCACGATATTATCTTCATTAAAAACATTGATAATATTGTTGTTGCCGATAAAAATAGTGAAGTATCTAATTATAAAAAACTATTAGCGGGTGTTTTATTAGAAGCACAAGAAAAGGTGTTTGCTTATTTGCAAAAATTAACAGAAGGTACTGCTGAAGAAGCCGATTTTAACTTAATGGTACTCTTTTTACGTTACCGATTAAATGTACCGGTGAGTGTCGATTTTGACACCTATACTTTTGAAGAAAAAACGGCTTATTTAATAGATAAGTTTAATCGTCCTATTCGTGTTTGTGGTATGGTTAAAAACCAGGGTGAACCTGGGGGTGGGCCATTTTGGGTGAAAGATAAAAATGACGAAGTTTCACTTCAAATTGTAGAATTCGCGCAAATCGATTTTAGTAAAACCGTACAGCAAGGCATCGTTTATAAAGCCACACACTTTAATCCAACCGATTTGGTTTGTGGTGTGAAAGATTATAAGGGGAATAAATTCAATCTTAAAGATTTTGTTGATCCCGAAGCTGCTTTTATCACCTCTAAAACGCATAATGGCATCGATATAAAAGCTTTGGAGTTACCAGGGCTATGGAACGGAAGTATGGCCTATTGGAATTCTATTTTTGTTGAAGTACCTCTTGAAACCTTTAATCCGGTAAAAACGGTGAATGATTTGTTGAAGCCAGAACATCAAGCATCCTAATGTTTGATAAGGAAAACATCATAAAGGAATTAAATTTTAAGGCCATTCGCAGTTCGGGTAGTGGCGGACAACATGTTAATAAAGTGGCTTCAAAAATTGAATTGAGTTTCGATTTGAATGCTTCACTAGCACTCTCTGATGTTCAAAAAGAACGCCTGTTTAAAAAACTAGAAAACCGATTGACAAAAGATGGTCTTTTAATTCTATTCTGTGATGAAAGTAGGAGCCAGCATAAAAATAAAACCCTGGCTATTTCTCGATTTTTAGACTTGCTAGAACAAGCCTTAAAAGTAAGAAAACGCCGTATTCCTACTAAAATTCCAAAATCAGTCATAAAAAAACGTCTTAAAAGTAAAAAGCAACTGTCTGATAAAAAGGTGAATAGGCGAAAACCTGACTGGGATTAAAAAACTTTGTTTAAAGTGAGCTATTTACAAATTGCTTAGTAATTTTGCAGCGTTCTCATAAAGGGGTGCCCATGCCAGTGAACGATTTGAGTTTTTATTGAATAGGTTTGTTGTAAGGCCATTAATTATTCATTATTAACTTTTAATTTTTAACTCCAAAAGGGCTGAGATCATACCCATTGAACCTGGAACAGGTCATGCTGTTTAGGGATTTGAATTAATGAAGATTTTAAAACGTCCCATTTAATTCTATAAACAAACCAATAATTTAAAGAATAATAGCCTCTTTTTATTCGATCATCATAATAGAATTTGTATGAAATCGAATCAGAAAAAATTAATAAAACCGCTTTTCATTCTTGCTGTTTTATTATTGTCATTTAGTAGTTATGCTCAAGAAAATGATAAGCCGGTAGACTCTACGGTAACCGAAAATCTTGACGAAGTTTTAGTTAAAGCCGTACGTGTAAGCGCCGATGCGCCCATTACACACTCCAATATGACTAAAGAACAACTGGAAAAACGTAATCTCGGACAAGATATTCCCACCTTATTAAATTATTTGCCATCGGTGGTTACCACCAGTGATGCCGGAGCCGGTATAGGGTATTCTGGTATTCGTGTACGTGGTACCGATGCCACTCGTGTTAACGTCACTATTAACGGGATTCCGTATAACGATCCAGAAAGTCAGGGTACCTTTTGGGTGAATTTAGGCGATTTTGCCTCTTCAACCGAGAGTTTACAATTACAACGTGGAGTAGGAACTTCTACCAATGGGTCGGGAGCTTTTGGTGCGAGTTTAAACTTGTTAACCGATAAGGTGTCGGATATCGCTTCCGCGGAAATTGCCAATAGCTTCGGAAGTTTCAATACCAGAAAACACACCGTTAAGATGAGTACCGGACTTATCAACGATCATTTTGAGGTCTCCGGAAGGTTTTCAAAAATTGATTCTGATGGTTATGTGGATCGTGCTTTTACCGATTTGAAATCTTATTTCCTTCAAGGGGTTTATAAAGATGATAATACTTTAATTAAAGCCTTAACTTTCGGGAATCAAGAGCGAACTTATCAGGCTTGGTATGGCTTAACGGCCGATGAGTTGGAGGAAGATCGTCGTCAAAATCCATATACCTACGACAATGAAATTGATGCCTATTGGCAAGATCATTACCAATTGCACTGGAACCAGCGTTTTGATAATAACTGGTCTACAAACTTAGGATTAAACTACACCAAAGGAAAAGGGTATTTTGAACAGTATCAGGCTGAAACTACCGATATTGGTTTATACAATGGTATTGTAGTGGCTACCGATACCAATGATGATGGCGATCCCGTTACAGATTTAATTCGTAGACGTTGGTTAGACAACGATTTTTATGTGGTAAATGCGAATGTTACTTTTAAAAACAATGCTGTTGAGGTCATTTCAGGAATGTCATTTAACACCTACTCTGGTGATCATTTTGGCGAAGTGATTTGGGCTAGAGCCTTTGCTCCCGATGCCGAAATTAGAGATCGTTACTATGAAGGGGATGCTAAAAAAATTGATTATAGTGTATTCTCTAAAGTTACTTTTAAATTTGCACAAAAGTTTACAGGGTTTGTGGATTTACAAGAACGTTTTGTGCACTATAAAACCGATGGGATTAACTCCGACGGCGCGCCTTTTGTAACCGATGCAAATTTCAGTTTTTTTAACCCTAAAGTTGGTTTAACCTATAAACACTGCGATTTTAATAGTTTCTACACCTCTTTTGCTGTGGCTAACCGCGAACCTAATCGAGATGATTTTGAAGCAGGAGTTACCGAAAACGAAACGCTTTACGATTTGGAATTAGGTTGGCGTTATAACAGTAAGAAGCTTCAGGTAAATACCAATATGTACTACATGTTTTATAGAAATCAGTTGGTTTTAACCGGCGAACTAGACGATGTAGGGAGCGCTATTCGTGCCACCAGTGGTAAAAGTTATCGCTTAGGTCTGGAAGTTGATGCCAATATCTTGTTTAACAACTGGTTTAGCATGAATTCTAACGTGACTTTAAGTCAAAATAAAAACAAAGATTTTACCATGTCTATTGATGGAGAATTGGTGAATTTGGGTGAAACCAATATCTCTTTATCACCCAATATTGTGGTTGGAAATGCGTTAAATTTTTCACCCATAGATCACCTACAATTATCGCTTTTAAGTAAGTATGTTGGCGAACAGTACATGGGGAATACCGATAATGACGATTCTAAATTAGTTGATTATTTTGTGAACGATTTAAGTGTTACTTACGAAATCATACCTAAGAAAATCTTTAGATCTATTATTATTTCTGGATTAGCGAATAATATTTTTAACCGTGAATATGTGTCTAACGGTTATTTTGGTTCTTACGATTACACCGATCTATCAAGTCCTACAGGAACCACCACAGGTTATTATGCAGGTTATTATCCGCAGGCAACAGCAAACTTTTTAGTAGGGGTGAATTTGAAGTTTTAGTGTTTTTGATTTTGAAGTGGTTAATTATAGACTCGTGTCGAACGATTTAAAAAGTCTTTTCATGTGGTGTTTGTCAGGTTGAGCTTCTCGAAACCCGTGTAGAGAATTACAACGTTTAATGATTTAAAAACCGTTTATCAGACCTTTCAGGTTTTAAAAACCTGAAAGGTCTTTTTTTTAGCAATTTATGTTAAATAGGTTAATTCGAAATATAAAGAATATTGCCACTACGGTTCGTTGGGTAGAATTTTAAAGCACAAGTTAAGGCATCGTTGTTGTCTGCTTCTCCAGTTATAAAATTATAACGGTTTTCATCACCACAGCCACATGTGCCAAAAAGACCATCAGGAATAATTGCCGAGCATTCGCTTGGTGCATGGTTCGGGTCGCTGGCATCCCTAGCCAAAATATTGGCGCCGGTATTGGCCAAAATAATCCCTCTGTTTCCCACATTAGGAATGTATATGGAATTACCTGGGCTGTTTAGCGTTGAGTATTGTGGTAAGGATAAATCTATACTGTAATTCACATTAATATTAAGTAAGTAATTACAATTGTTATCGTTGTTGTTATCGCTGCTACAAGCGAATAATACAGTAAGAAAAAGAATAAAATATAGTGATTTCATCGTTGTAAAATAAATGGCAATTTAACAATAAAAAGCAAATCCACTGGCGTTTATTTCTGCTTTCCTATTGGTTACACGTAAGAGATAACGAAAGTACTTTTAAAATCAATAGCGTCCTAAACGATTAAAAAAGAGAAAGGAAATTTTGTTCCGCAAAGTTACCTTTGTGGTGCACCACAAAAAAACCTTTCTCAGATGATAAATATAACGCTGTTTTCTCAAATAATCACAAAATTAGAAAAGTCAAGGTTCAATAAATTAGTCAGGTTTCATAACACAGATAAACATCAAAAAGGATTTGACAGTTGGTCTCACTTAGTATCGATGTTGTTTTGTCAATTTGCGAACAGTCAATCTGTTAGAGATATCAGCAACGGATTGCGTTCAGCAACAGGAAACCTGAATCATTTAGGCATGTTAGCAGCGCCTTCAAAATCTACTATAAGCTACCAAAATAAACATCGAAGCTGGGAGCTTTTCAGAGACTACTATTATGTATTATTAGAGAGTTTAGGACAGCAAGCAGGAATGAAGCGTACTAATTTCAAAATAAAGTCCAAAATATTTTTATTAGATGCAACCGTGATAAGTCTTTGTTTAAGTTTGTTTGATTGGGCAAAATACAAGACTAAAAAAGGAGCTGTAAAAATGCACACCTTGCTTGATTATGATGGTCATTTACCAGCTTATGTAAATATTACAGATGGCAAAACAGCGGATAATAAAGGGGCTTACGACATCCCGCTTTTAAAAGGAAGTGTTATTGTTGCTGATCGGTTTTACAACGATTTTGATTTACTAAAGATTTGGGACAGCAACGGAGTCAATTTTGTAGTCAGACATAAAGACAATATTCAATTTAAATCAGTCAAAGAGTTAGAATTGCCAGAAAACAGGCATCAACACGTTCTAAAAGATGAAATCATTGAATTAACAGGCGCTAAGACAAAAGAGAAATATCCCAAAAGACTTCGCAGGGTTGCCTTGTGGGATGATAAAAATGGACAAACTATTGAGGTTATTACCAATCAGAAGTCTTGGACAGCAAACACTATTACGGAGCTTTATAAGGCTAGATGGGAAGTGGAAATATTTTTTAGAGACATCAAACAGCAATTACACATCAAGTCTTTCATTGGAACTAGTCAAAATGCGGTTATGATACAGATCTGGACGGCATTAATTACCATTCTCATTTTAAAAGCGCTAAAAACACAAGCAAAGCATCCTTGGTATTTATCTAATTTAGTAGCCTTTATTAGATTAAATCTTTTTGTGAAAGTAAATTTACATAAATGGCTAGATAATCCGTTTGCAAAAGAACAACCACCACCCAATAAGCACATACAAGGGGTTCTTTTTTGAAAATTCAAAAATATAAACTATTAAACTAGTAAAATGGTTGGATTTATCCTATCTAAAATTTATTTAGGACAGGATTGTTTTAAAATATTAAAAAATAAATGATTTAAATATTTTGTATATTTGTTGGACAATCTCGTGAAAACGGGATTTTTTTGTTTGCTGAATCCTTTGACGCCGTTTTGTTGGAGTATTTCAGCATCTTTTATAATGTTAAATAATGAAGTTATGAGTAAAGCATCGTACTATACACCTGAGGGATTAAAAAAATTAAGAGATGAATTAAGGCAACTTAAAGATGTTGAGCGTGTAAAAGCATCAAAAGCGATAGCTGAAGCAAGAGATAAAGGAGATTTAAGTGAAAATGCCGAATATGATGCAGCTAAGGAAGCACAAGGCATGTTAGAAATGCGAATTTCCAAGTTAGAGGATGCTTTAGCAGGAGCACGTGTTATTGATGAATCGCAAATGGATACATCTAAAGTGTTAGTGCTTTCTAAAGTGAAAATTAAGAACCAAACCAATGGTATGGAAATGAACTATACCTTAGTTGCCGATGGTGAAGCGAATTTAGCTTCAGGAAAAATTTCTGTAAATTCACCCATAGGTAAAGGCTTATTAGGAAAATCTGTTGGAGATGTTGCCGAAATTCAAGTGCCAAACGGGGTAATGAAATTCGATATTATTGAAATTTCAAGATAGATTTTTGAAGCGTTAAATTTTAAGTCATTTTAGGCCTGTCGAATTATTTTGATTACGTATCGTTAACAAGGGCTTCGATAGGCTCAGCTTGACAAACACTCCATTAGGTTAGCTAACCTAATGGATTTTCTTTTTATATTTACATGAACGCTCAAATTAAACCACCATATTATGGCATCAATTTTCACTAAAATAGTAAATGGCGAAATTCCTTGTTACAAGGTTGCCGAAACCGATGACTTTTTAGCTTTCTTGGATGTTAATCCGAATGCCAAAGGGCATACCTTGTGTATTCCTAAAAAGGAAGTTGATAAATTATTTGATTTAGATGAAGCCACTTATAAGGGTTTAATGGCCTTTTCTAGAACGGTTGCTTTGGCCTTAGAAAAAGCAGTGCCTTGTAAGCGCATTGGTGTTGGTGTGATTGGTTTAGAAGTTCCTCATGTTCATGTGCACCTTATTCCTTTACAAACTATGGATGATGCGCGTTTTATAAAAAAAGTAAGTATGTCTACAGAGGAGTTTCAAGCATTGGCTCATGCCATTAATGCCCAATTAAAGAAGGAATAACGAAACACCAATCCCAATTATAGAGAGCCCACCTGCAATTAAAGCCCAAGTCATTTGCTTTATTTTTCTGAATGGGGTTTTAGGAACAAATACTTTTTTCTGATAATCTACAACGCGATCAATATCATCAGTCCATTGTTCTGGGTAAATCGCGGTTTCGCAAGTTTTACAGTTTAATTCATGATGAATTTCAGAAGTAATCGCTTTATAAAAGGCGGTTTCTACCACTTTCTGCTTAAAAAGTAAATGCAATCCCTTTGTGTTGTAACATTCGGGACAATTGTTATTTAGGGGCACTTCTTTAATGTCGATTAGTTTTTCTGGCATAGTTATAAGGTGTTTTTTAAACTGATTTGAAAAGTGGTTCCTTTTCCAATTTCAGATTGTAATACTTTAATTTTTCCGTCATGGAAATCTTCAATTATACGCTTTGTTAATGATAATCCTAGGCCCCAACCACGTTTTTTCGTGGTGTAACCAGGTTCGAAAATTTTTGAAAAATGTTTTTTAGCGAGCCCTTTTCCAGTATCGGTAACACAGATTTTTACCTGGTTTTCAAGCTGCGTAATTTCAATAATAAGCTTGCCGCGACCTTTCATGGCATCAATACCATTTTTTACTAAATTTTCAATAACCCAACTGTATAGTTGTTTGTTTAAATTTATGAAAATTTTTTCTTTTGGCACACGAATTTCAAATTCTATAAGATCGGACGATCTGGCTTTTAAGTAGTCATACGATTTTATGGTTTCTTCCACGATATCCGATCGTTCTAGTGTGGGCAGGGAGCCTATTTTACTAAATCGCTCGGTGATGGTTTTTAAACGTTCGATGTCCTTTTCCATCTCCATGATATAATCGGGATCGATATTTTCGGTTTTTAAAATTTCGGTCCATCCAATTAATGAGGATAGTGGTGTGCCTATTTGGTGTGCTGTTTCTTTTGCCATACCCGACCACAATTTGTTTTGGGTGGCATTTTTATTACTGCGATAAAAGAAGAAAATAACAGCTCCGAAAAGAAAAACAATAAGTAACAAGGCTAAAGGGTAGTACTTGAGCTTGTTAATTAATGGGGAATTTCCATAGTAAATGGTGCTGTTTAATTCGTTTTCAAAAATAACCTCAATGGGTGTGTTTTCACTTTTAAAAGTCGCAATTAATTGGTTGACATATTTTTGGTCTGAAAAACGTTTGTCGTCAATATTGAGGTAACTGCCAATACTGCCGTCCCTGTTAATTTCTAAAACTGGAGTTGTGGTGTTGCTGTTAAGGACTTTAAGTGTGAGGTCTAGGTTGGTATTGTCGTCCGAATTAATTAAATCGGTTTGAGCAAAGGACCAAATCTCCATTTTTATGCGCTCTTCCTCTTTAAAATGCTGAAAGAACTCATAGGTTTTCCATAAAATAAGAGAGACAATGGCGAAAGATGCGATAATAATCGCCCAACGAAATGTATTGCTATACTTGGCAAAAATCATTAATTCTAAAATTTGATCGGTAATATAATGTAAATCTGATGATATTATTGCGCAAATAAAAGGCAAATTGATTTTTTGTGGGACACGCCACCATGATGGGGTGTAAGTTGATATGTGAAAAATGATAAAGAAACATTTCGTTATTGTTGAAAACTAGATTCATTTTTCATGATTTTTTTAATTAGTTTTGTGCAAATATATTGGGGTAAATATTCTACGTAAATCTAAAATGGCATTTCGTCAATAAATTACAGGATTTTTTCGTTTGTGTCTATAAGTTAGTATCTTACGGGATGTAGCTTTTTACACCATGGTATATTACAACATTATAGTAGATCAATGGTCTTATGTTTTTAGTTTAAGAAATAATATCAAATATAAATACGAGTAAATGGAAGTTCAAGGAAGAATTAAAATGGTTGGAGAGACGCAATCATTCGGAAGTAATGGGTTTAGAAAAAGAGAAATTGTAGTCACTACCGACGAGCAATACCCACAGCATATTATGGTGGAGTTTGTTCAAGATAAAACCGATTTATTAAATAATTACCAAGTTGGACAACAAGTAAAAATTAGTATTAACTTACGTGGTAGAGAGTGGGTAAATCCACAAGGCGAAACCAAATACTTTAACTCTATTCAAGGATGGAGAATCGAGGCGCTTCAAGCTGAAGCCGGAGGAGCAAACATGCCTCCTGTACCACCAGCTGATGCTTTTGAGCCTGCAGGTGATTTAAAAGAAGATGATTCAGACGATTTACCTTTCTAAAATGTAAACACATTCATTTCCGCGAAAGCGTAAATATCATATAACACAAATAGGCTGTCTAAAAAGTTAAGAACTTTGTCATATTGAGCCTGTCGAAATATCATAAATACACATATTTATTGTGGTTTCGACAAGCTCCACCTGACAAGTATCACGTTAAACGACTTTTTAGGCAGCCTTTTGTTTTTTAGAAATTTATTATGTACTTCCTCTCTAAAGACTTGTGGTTCCCAGATGTTGGTAAAGCTTTTGCCGACGGTTTACTTGCAGTTGGTGGCGATTTATCGGTTGAGCGTTTGTTATTGGCTTATCGCAGTGGTATTTTTCCTTGGTTTAGTCAGGGTGAACCTATTTTATGGTGGTCGCCAAACCCCCGTTTTGTGTTGTTTCCAGAGCGGTTAAAAGTCTCCAAAAGCATGCGGCAAGTGCTAAGGAATGGTGGCTTTAAAGTTACCGAAAATAAGACATTCGTTGAGGTGATGCAATCCTGCTCCAAAATAAAACGTGAAGGTCAGGACGATACTTGGATTACCCAAAGTATGATTTCTGCTTATACCAAGCTTCACGAATTAGGTTATGCTAAATCGGTTGAAGTTTGGAAAGATAATGAACTGGTGGGCGGGCTTTATGGCATCGACTTAGGAAATGGCGTATTTTGTGGCGAAAGCATGTTTTCTAAGGTGAGTAATGCCAGTAAAGTAGGATTCATTTCCTTGATTCAAAATCATCATTATAAATTGATTGATTGCCAGGTTTATACCAAGCATCTAGAAAGCTTAGGGGCAGAAAATATGTCTAGAACCTCCTTCTTAAATTATTTAGAAGGCTAATTTTTTAAAGAAATTAATATCTTCATTGAAATTATAAAGCTTAATATATGAAAATAGCCTTATTTAGTTCAAAACCATACGATCAGGAATATTTTGAAAAATATAATGCCGATTACAATTTCGATTTTACGTTCTTCGAAACACCACTTAACAGTCATACGGCCAATTTAACCAAGGGTTTTGATGCTATTTGCTGTTTCGTAAATGATAAATTAAATGCTAATACCATGGCTGTTTTAGCGTTAAATAATGTCAAATTAATCGCTTTGCGTTGTGCAGGATTTAATAATGTAGATTTAGATGCAGCAAAAAAACATCAAATTAAGGTGGTTCGTGTGCCAGCCTATTCTCCAGAGGCCATTGCCGAACATACTTTGGCTTTAATTTTAACGCTTAATCGTAAAACCCATAAGACCTATAAAAGAGTACGTTAGGGTAATTTTTCTCTTAATAAACTCATTGGTTTTAACTTAAGTAATAAAACCATTGGCGTTATTGGAACAGGGAAAATTGGTGCTACTTTTTGTAGGGTTTTAAGCGGATTTGGCTGTGAGATTATAGCTTATGATGTGTATCCCTCGGAAGAGTTGATAGAACAGGGTGTCAAATATGTTGCTTTAGACGATTTGTTTAAACATTCGGATGTGATTGCATTGCCCCCTGCTCGAATCTACTAAGCATATCATTAATAAAGATTCTTTAAGACTGATGAAAAAGGGTGTCATGATTATTAATACCAGTAGAGGTGCGTTAATTGAGACGGCAGATGTTATTGATGGTTTATCTCAGAATAAAATAGGGTATTTGGGGATCGATGTTTATGAGCAAGAAGAAAATTTATTTTATGAAGATTTGTCGGAGAGCATCATTCATGACGACTTATTGTTGCGTCTAAACAGCTTTCCAAATGTTTTAATAACATCTCATCAAGCGTTTTTCACAAAAGAAGCCATGTTTGAAATTGCAACCACAACCTTAGAAAATATTAAAGCCTTTATAAACGGGGAGAAATTAAATAATGAAGTGGTTTAAACTTCTTTGTATCTAAAACAATCTACCATATGGTCGTTAACCATACCTGTAGCTTGCATGTGAGCATAAATCACGGTTGATCCCACAAACTTAAAGCCACGTTGTTTTAAATCTTTACTTATGGTATCACTAAGCGGGGTGTTGGCTGGAACTTCTTCCATGGTTTTAAAATGGTTTTTTATAGGTTTTCCATCTACAAAACCCCATATATAGCTGTTAAAACTTCCAAATTCCTCTTGTATTTTTATAAAAGCTTGAGCATTGGTTATGGTCGCTTTTATTTTTAACCGATTTCTGATAATACCTGCGTCTAAAAGTAGAGCGTCGATTTTATCTTGCTGGTAATGGGCTATTTTTTTATAATCAAAAGCATCAAAAGCATTTCGGAAATTTTCCCGTTTTCGTAAAATAGTAATCCAACTTAATCCTGCTTGAAAAGTCTCTAAAATTAAAAACTCAAATAATAATTGATCATCATGAATAGGAACACCCCATTCCTTATCGTGATAAGCTTCGTATAATGTATCACCTTGACACCAAGAGCATTTGGTTTTCGTGTTCATGTGTTTGATTCTGTTGGTTTTAAATTTGAATTATGACAAATGTCATCAAAATTATCTTGTTAAGATGCTAAATTTGTTTCGTTAAAATATTTTCCATTTTAAACATAAGGCCTATGAAATCCATTATAAAAGAAAGTTTAGAGCGTAGCATGTCCTATGAAGCGTACCGTGCTTTAGTAAAACAATTAGTTGATGAGCATTCGAATACTGGCGTTAGTAAATCGGAAGAATTGGCCGATTTTACGAAGTTGAATGAAAGACGCATGAAGCGCTGGGATAAAACGATAAAGCTTACCGAACAAGCTAAACGTTGCATGAAGGACTTTCAGCAAAATGTAACCTGGTTGGTTATTACCGAAAGTTGGTGTGGTGATGCAGCACATGTACTACCAGTGTTATACAAAATGGCTTCACTTAATGATAATATTGATTTTAAAGTGGTTATTCGCGATGAAAATCTGAAGCTTATGGATTTGTTTTTAACTAATGGAAGTGCTTCTATTCCGAAACTAATTGTGATTGATAATCACACAGGAGAAGTTCTTAAAACCTATGGGCCAAGACCGAGTGAAGCTGCAAATTACGTGAAACGCTTTAAAGCCAAAAATGGAAAACTTACTCCTGCTTTTAAGGCCGATTTACAGTATTGGTATAACGATAATAAAGGGGAAAATGTTATCGATGATATCATCCAAATGCTTGGAAAGTTACAAACTACCGTTTGCCAACAAACATAAAAGTAATCGTTCCCAGTTGGCTTTTTTGATTGGGATCCTTGCTAAATCGCGATTGATTGGCATATTCTAAGGCGCGTTCCATTAAACATTCGTTATTGGAAGTAGATGAAGTGTTTACATACGAATCTACAACATCGCCATTGGCATTAACAGCAACATTAACAATGATTTTCCCGTCAACCTCACAAAGATAAATAGGAATGGGAATGTGAATTTTTGTTCGGTTTGGTAAAGAGTAACTAATGCTACTACGTGAATTGTTTTGCGCACGTTGTTTTTTAAGCAATTCATTAACCTTGCTAAATTTAGCCAGTTCTTCCTGGTTTAAAGAAGCATCTGTGTCAGGTTTTAGATCTGTTTTTTCACTAGTCTCCGATGCATCTCCTTGGTCTTCAGACTTAGGTTGATAGTCTTCAGGTGGTGCAATAGGCTTAAAGGCTTGTGCAAAATGCTTTACTTTTTCAGTTTCATTAAAAGCGTTATTAGTTTCTGCTTTAGCTTGATTCTGATTTTCTAAGGCTTCGATTTCTTTTAATTCTTCTAAAGTGGGTTCCTTTTCGGGTTCTATTTCATAGTAACTCTCTGATGCAAATTCCTTTTTTTTATTTAGGCTTAAATTAAAAACCATAAGAATGACCGTTCCAGAAATTAGAAGGGTAATAAGTAGGGCTCTATGTTGATTTGTGAGATTCAAATCTTTGATTGTTAAAGGTTTAAGTTTATTTAATATACGTAAAATTATATTAATTAGTTTTTAGTGATTCGATAAAGGCTTCAATGCTCGTGGCATTTTCAACCTTAAAATCACCTATTTTAGTACGCCTGAGGGAAGATAGGTGCGCACCAGAGTTTAGGGCTTTTCCAAAATCGTTGGCTAAGGAACGAATATAAGTGCCTTTGCTACAAATAACTCTGAAAGATATATAAAATTCATCAATATTTGTAATTTCAAATTCAGAAACTGAAACGGTACGTGGTTTTATCTCAACATCCTCACCAGCTCTGGCGAATTCATACAAGCGTTTTCCGTCTTTTTTAAAGCTGAAAATATAGGAGGATATTGTTGAATGTCCCCTATAAATTGCTTGGTGGTTTCTTTAATTAATGCTTCTGTGATGTGTGTTGTGGGATAGGTTTTATCAATGTCGGTTTCTAGATCGAATGAAGGGGTTGTACTCCCTAATACAATGGTGCCCGTGTACTCTTTAATTTGCCCTTGGAAGGTGTCAATTTGCTTGGTCATTTTTCCTGTGCAAAGCACTAACAAACCTGTAGCTAAAGGGTCTAAAGTTCCAGCATGACCTACTTTTATCTTTTTTATTTTGAAGGCTTGTCGAATTTCCCAACGCAGCTTATTAACCACTTGAAAGGAGGTCCAATTTAAAGGCTTGTCGATGAGCAAAACCTGGCCAGATTGATAATCTTCAAGGGTTTTCATTAGGCATTTAACATTGAAAATATTACGGCAATAAGGCCAACAATGGCGCAGTAAATGGCGAAATATATAAGTTTACTTTTTTTAACTAGGGCAATCATCCATGTGCAGGCAAAAAGTCCGGCGACAAATGCCGCTATAAATCCTATAGATAGGGAAGTAAAATTATTACTATCATAAGCTAAATCTCCACTTAAAACGTCCTTAGCAATTTTACCAAATATTAAAGGAACGACCATTAAAAATGAAAAACGAGCTGCTTTAGTCTTATCATTACCTAACAACACAGAGGTCGAAATGGTTGCTCCCGAACGAGAAATGCCTGGAAGCATCGCAATGGCTTGGGAAACACCTATAATAAAAGCATCTTTAAAAGAAACTTTTTTATTGGTGTTTTTAGCTTTATCGGCAAAGTACAGTAATATGGCCGTAATAATAAGCATAAATCCAACCAACATGATGTTACCGCCAAAAAGTTGTTCTAGTTGTTCTTCAAAAAATAAGCCTACAATAACGGCAGGAATCATAGAAATGGCAATTTTGGTAATAAATTGTAAATCTTCGTTCCATTTAAATTTTAAAGCCCCTTTTATAAGGTCTAAAATGTCTTTTCTAAAAACTACTAAAGTACTTAAAGCCGTAGCAAAATGTAATACGACTGTAAAAAGTAAGCTGGTTCTGGCTTCTAGGTCTTCGCCTAAAATAGCTTTTCCTATTTCCAAATGACCACTTGAAGAAACGGGTAAAAATTCAGTAAGTCCCTGAATGATACCTAAAATAATTGCATCTATAATTTCCATGGCGCTAAAATATTAAAATACTCCTATATTCAACAGATGTTCCTCAATAATAAAAGCTTATTTAAGAATCTATGCAGTAGGTAGTGTTTACATCTCCCTTAGTCCTTCCTTTTTAGGAGGGAAACTCATGCTCAACGGCTTCCCCTCTAGTAAGAGGGGATTAAGGGGTGTGTGCTTAATATTGTTTGTTTTTAAGTAATGAAAATAGTTTTAGCACCAGATAAGTTTAAAAATTCGGTTTCAGGGTTTGCATTCTGTAAAGCTGTTGAAGCTGGTCTGAAAGAAATCCGTCCAGATTTAAAGGTTGTTTCATTACCACTTGCCGATGGTGGCGATGGCACCATAGATATTATCAATTTTTATTTAAAAGGGGAATTTGTTTCCGTGCAGGTTCATAATCCTTTTTTTGAAAGGATTTCTGCTTCTTATTTATTTGCTGAAAAATCTAAAACAGCTTTTATTGAAATGGCTGAAGCTTCAGGTTTAAAACTACTGAAACTTGAAGAATTAGATTGTAAAAATGCCACCACTTTAGGAGCCGGCGAACTGATTGTTGATGCTTTAAATCAAGGTGCTGAACAAATTATTTTAGGAATAGGCGGAAGTGCTACAAACGATTGTGGTATTGGTATGGCATCGGCTTTGGGTTATCGGTTTTTAGATGAAAACGATAAAGAAGTAAAACCTATTGGTGCCAATTTATCTAAAATAAAAAGGATTGATGCGTCATATATTCATGCTAAATTAAAGTCTGTTAAGTTTCAAATAGCCTGCGATGTTGAAAATCTGTTATACGGAAAAAACGGTGCCGTTCAGGTTTATGCCAAACAAAAAGGCGCAAACAAAAAAGATAGGGTATTGCTTGAGCAGGGTTTGCAAGATTTTTCAAAAGTTCTTGAAAATCATTTTAATATGGATGTGCAATCTGTAAAAGGAGGTGGTGCAGCAGGAGGTATGGGCATCGCATCCAAAGTATTTTTAAATGGTATTTTGGAGCCTGGAATTACTTTGGTGAAAGATTTAGTAGATTTTGATCATCAAATACAAGGTGCCATTTGGCTAATTACGGGTGAAGGGAAGTTGGATGTTCAAACCTTGTCTGGAAAGACGATTCGTGGCGTGCTTGATTCCGCGAAAGCGAAAAAAATAAAAGTCGCTGCATTATGTGGTGCCATCGATTTGAACGAAAATAAACTAAGAGACTTCGGGATAGATTACGCAGATAGCGTTTTAAACTACTCGGAAAATTTAAACGACGCCATGGAAAATGGGAAAGCGTATCTTGTAGAAATGGCTCGGATATTTGCTAAAAAACACCTGTAATTTACTTCTTATCAGGATTTAAAAGAATGGCATAAATTTGAATGCCAAACCCAATAAGCACTAAAGTTGGTGCTAATCGAATACGTATCCAGCTAAAAATTTCAGGGTTAAAGATATTCGGGTCGTCGCTTCCGCCACCAGACATTAAAATATAGCCTAAAGCAATAACGGCTAAACCTATAAACATGAATTTATAGTTTTTCTTTCCGAAGATGAAATGTGGTTTAGAAGCTTCTTTTCGTTTTTGTTCTCCCATAATTAAAAAGCTGAGGCATAAATTTTATGCAAAGTAACAGATTTATTTAATTTTTATTGTTAATCTCATTCTAAATTATTCTCTCACTATTAATAGTACAGCTGGTCTGTTCTTAAATTTAAGAAGCGTTGCGTTGCGAAATGTGTGCTAATCCAAGTGATTATAATGCCTAGCCCAAAAATAAATGCAAAAAGCAAAGCTACAAAAACGGGCTGCCCTAAAAGGTTGAGTTCTATAAAGGTTTTGTCTAAATAGTAAAGTACTACGGCCATACCAATAAGCGCTAAAATAGCACCAATAATACCGAGTTTGACGCTTTGCCAAACAAAGGGTCGTCTTATAAATTGTTTGGTTGCGCCAACCATTTGCATGGTTTTAATCGTGAAACGCTTGGAGTAAACCGCCAATCGGATGGAGCTGTTTATTAATAATACCGCAATTAAAGTAAAAATACTACTGATAATGAGTACCCAAAAGCTAATTTTTTTAACGTTGTCGTTCATCAAGTTAACTAAGTCGTTATCGTAAGTTACCTCTTCAACAAAGTCTTTGTTGAGGGCTTCGGTAGAAATTTTTTCAAGATGTTCTGATGTAACGAAATCGGCTTTTAAATGTACATCGATAGAGTTTTGTAATGGATTATAACCCACGAAATCCATGAAATCTTCGCCGTTATCGGCTTTCATAAATTCGGCAGCCTGCTCTTTAGAAACGTATTCGGTAGATTTTACATAATCGGCCATGGCCAAACTCTTTTCAAGCTGTTTGGTTTCAACCTCTTTGGCAGTGTCTTTTAAATAAATGGTAACTACAACTTGCTCTTTAAAGTGATCGGAAACCTTTTTAGCATTTAGAATTAACAAGCCTAATAATCCCAATAAAAATAAAACCAGAGCAATACTTAAAACTACTGAAAAATAAGAGGAAATAAGTCTGCGTTTTTGGTGCTTTTCAAATGATGAACTCATAAATTTTCTTGGATTAACACGGTAAAAATAATAAAGTATTATTAATCTGTATTTATATAAACCAAAACAAATTAATAATGTTGTAAAACCAATAAATAATTATGCTGAAGACTTCGTTTTTTTGCTAATTAAATACACACCAATAATTACAAAAAGACATGACAAGACCTTTACCAGATTGATGTCCTCACTGTAAGTATCGTTATTAAAAAAATAAACTAACATCAATACGATGGCAAAACTAACCGCTGGTTGTATGTAGGTGTAACTTCCAGCTACCGACGGCGAAACTTGACGTAAGGCATAGATGTTAAATAGAAAGGTTAAAAAGGTAGTAAACAGGATAACATAGCCAATAACCAGAAAGGTGTTTGTGGTAAATAGGCTGTAATCGGTATTAAAAACAGCATCGTTTAAACCAAAAGGTATTGTGAATAAAAGTCCGAATAAAAACACCCAACTAATAATGGTTATAAAATGATATTTCTTCATCAAGGGTTTTACAGTCACTTGGTAAAGTGAGAAACTTACAACGTTTAGAAAAATAAAAAGGTTGCCTAAAAAACTACTAGTGCCTTCGGCTACCTGGCCGTACCACACCAAACCAATGGCGCCTATAGCACCAATACTTAATCCTATTATTTTATTGGTAGTTGTTTTTTCTTTTAAGAAAATCATACTTAAAATAAATGTAACAGTTGGCGAGGACGTCATGATTATGGACGTATCAATTGGCGATGTAATACTCAGCCCTTCAAAGAAAAATAGTTGGTTACATGATGCACCAAAAAGTCCGCATAGTATGAGTCTGAAAAAGTCTTTCTTCTCAACCTTTTCCTTAATAAATAATTTTATACACCAAAATAGGATGCCAGCTCCTAAAACACGAAACAACACAAAGGGTCTTGGGTCTAGCTTTTCGGGCATAATCCCTTTTGCAATAAAATGATTGGCCGCATAAATAACATGGCCGCCAAATAAAGCAAGATGCGCTTTTATAATGTTTGCTTTTATCAAAGAAATTTGTGGTTTTAGGAGGTGAATAAATAGCGAGCCAAAAGTAATTCTATTAATTTAAATGATTAAGCAAAGTCATTTTTTATTCATTAAGACCTCCTGTTTCTAATTAAAACGTAAATTTGCAACTTCTTAAAATAAGGATGATAATGACGTATAATTTCAACGAAATCGATGCCAAATGGCAAAAATATTGGGCCGAAAACCAAACGTTTAAAGCCGAAAATAATTGTGACAAACCAAAGTATTATGTTTTGGACATGTTTCCTTATCCTAGTGGTGCCGGATTGCATGTAGGGCATCCGTTGGGTTACATCGCTTCCGATATTTATGCGCGTTACAAACGTCATCAAGGATTTAACGTGTTACATCCGCAAGGTTACGATAGTTTTGGTTTGCCTGCCGAGCAATATGCGATTCAAACGGGGCAGCACCCAGCTATTACTACCGCTGAAAATATAAAAACGTATCGCCGACAGTTAGATCAAATAGGTTTTTCATTCGATTGGTCGCGTGAAGTGAGAACTTCCGATCCGAGTTACTATAAATGGACACAATGGATTTTTATTCAGTTGTTTAATTCGTGGTACAATAACGATTCAAATAAAGCTGAAGATATTTCAGAATTGGTTAAAGTGTTTGCTTCGGAAGGAAATGCCAATGTGAATGCTGTTTGTGATGCCGATGTTGAGGTTTTTTCCGCGGAAGCGTGGCAGAACTTTTCATCAGAAGAGCAACAAAAAATATTATTACAATATCGTTTAACCTACTTGGCTGAAACTGAAGTGAACTGGTGTCCAGCATTGGGTACTGTTTTAGCTAACGATGAGATTGTAAACGGCGTATCCGAACGTGGTGGACATACGGTGATTCGTAAAAAAATGACCCAATGGAGTATGCGAATTTCGGCTTATGCCGAGCGTTTACTACAAGGTTTAGAAACAATTGATTGGACCGATTCTTTAAAGGAGAGTCAGCGTAATTGGATTGGAAAATCGGTTGGAGCTTCGGTTACTTTTAACGTGCTACCAACAACCAATAACCAAAAACCAGCAACCATATCTGTATTCACAACACGTCCTGATACTATTTTTGGAGTAAGTTTTATGACTTTAGCGCCAGAGCATGAATTGGTATCGCAAATAACCACACCTGAACAAAAGGAAGAAGTGGAAGCCTATATTTTAGCGACTGCTAAACGTAGTGAGCGTGATAGAATGGCCGATGTAAAAACCATTTCTGGTGCTTTTACTGGCGCTTACGCGGAACACCCTTTTACAAAAGAACCGATTCCAGTTTGGATTGGTGACTACGTTTTAGCGGGTTATGGAACAGGAGCTGTTATGTCGGTGCCTTGTGGTGATCAACGTGACTACGATTTTGCGAAGCATTTTAATATTCCGATTCTTAATATTTTTGAAGGAGTCGATATTTCTGAAGAAGCTTTTTCAGATAAGGATAAAACAGTAATTGCTAATAGTGATTTCCTTAACGGGATGAACTATAAGAAAGCCACCAAACGCGCCATTTACGAATTGGAACAATTAGGGGTAGGCGAAGGAAAAACCAATTACCGTTTGCGTGATGCTGTATTTTCGCGTCAGCGTTATTGGGGTGAGCCATTTCCTGTGTATTATGATGAGCATGGCATGCCAAAAATGATAGACACCAAGTTTTTGCCTATAGAATTACCTGAAGTTGAAAAATACTTGCCTACAGAAACTGGCGAGCCACCATTGGGTAACGCTTTAAAATGGCATTGGTTACAATATGGTGATGAGGCTAAAATAGTTTCTAAAGAGGAGTTTGAGAATTCCTCCCCTTCGGGGAGGCTAGGTGGGGCCTTAGAACTGAACACCATGCCAGGTTGGGCAGGAAGCTCTTGGTACTTTAACCGCTACATGGATCCAACGAATATTGACGAATTTGCGAGTCAAGAAGCCTTGAATTATTGGAAAGATGTTGATTTGTACATTGGTGGAAGTGAGCATGCAACCGGACACTTATTGTATTCGCGTTTCTGGCAAAAATTCCTGTTCGATAAAGGCGTGGTTCCTGTTGATGAGTTTGCTAAAAAACTGATTAACCAAGGGATGATTTTAGGAACAAGTGCTTTTGTTTATAGAGAAGAAGGAACGAACACCTATTATTCAGCGGGATTAGCAAAAGACAAAAATGTACAACCTATTCACGTGAAAGTAAAATATATAAACGCTTCGGATGAATTGGATATTGAAGGTTTAAAAAATGATAGTGAGTTTGGTGAAGATTATAAAGATGCCGAATTCATTCTAGAAAATGGTGTTTACAAAGTAGGTCGCGATGTGGAAAAAATGTCCAAATCGAAATACAACGTCGTAAACCCAGATGATATTGTTGCCGAATATGGTGCCGATAGTTTAAGACTTTACGAAATGTTCCTTGGGCCATTAGAGCAATACAAACCATGGAATACCGCTGGAATTACTGGGGTACATAACTTCCTGAAAAAACTATGGAAATTATATGCCGATGATAACGGTTTAAAAGTAAATGACGCTCCTGCAACTAAAGATGCTTTAAAAACATTACATAAAACGATTAAGAAAGTTCAAGAAGATATTGAGAACTTTTCGTTTAATACCTCGGTATCAACTTTTATGATTGCGGTAAACGAATTGAGTACTCAAAAATGTACAAGCAAAGCTGTTTTAGAACCTTTATTGGTTTTAATTTCGCCTTATGCACCACATATTGCTGAAGAATTATGGAGTCAGTTAGGTCATGAAACGTCAATTTCAACAGCTGCTTTCCCAGAATTTGACGCTAGTCATTTGGTTGAAAGCGCTAAAAATTACCCGATTTCATTTAACGGTAAAATGCGATTTACTTTAGAATTGCCTTTGGATATGAGTAAGGAGGATATCGAAAAAACAGTCATGGCTCACGAAAAAACACAAGAACAATTACAAGGTAGAACACCTAAAAAAGTGATTGTGGTGCCTGGAAAGATTGTGAATATTGTAGGGTAGATTTAAGTTAGATATTAAAAGTTAAAAGTTAAAAGTTGAAAGTTTGGACTTTGCTTTTCTTTATTATATTGTTGAATTAACAAACCCGAAGTCGATGGCTTCGGGTTTGTTGTTTTATAGACATGCTACTTGCATTAAGGATAGCAGTGGAAATCCTTTTTTATAATCAGTAAACAGCAGCTCGAGCTTACAGCTAAAACCAAAAACCAAAAACCACCAACCAATAACCAAATAAAAAAGATTGTAACGAATAGCCTGACCCTTGTGGTAACCTGCTTGCCGGCAGGCAGGCGCCCAAAAAACATTCAAGAAATTTAAATATGGAATCAATCCTGTCCTAAACATTTTTGATCTAATCAAAAGTCAACGATTTTACTGGTAATTAGCCATGTTTTTTATCTTTTTCAAAAAAGAACCCCTTGTGTATAATTTTGTTTGGGGGGAAGCTGCTCGTTAAAAGGGCTATCAATCCATTTTTGCAAATCCACTTTGACAAAAAGGTTAAGTCTTATAAAAGCTACTAAATTGGACAAGTACCAATTATATTTTGGATTTGCTTTTAAGGCTTTTAGGATGAGTATAGTAATAAGAGCCGTCCATATTTGTATCATTACGGCATTTTCAGAAGTTCCTATAAACGATTTAATATGTAGCTGTTGTTTGATGTCTCTAAAGAATATCTCAATATCCCATCTAGCTTTGTAGAGTTGGCTAATTGTGTTTGCTGTCCAAGACATTTGGTTGGTAATAAGTTCTATTTCCTGGTTATTTTTATCGTCCCATACAGCTATTCTACGTAGCTTCTTTGGGTATTTTGTTTTTGATTTAGCCCCTGTTAGCTCAATGATTTCATCTTTTAAAACATGATGATGTCTATTTTCTGGCAATTCTTTTTCTTTAATACTCTTAAATTGGATGTTTTCTTTGTGCCTAATTACAAAAAACACTTGGTTGCTGTCCCAAACGTTAAGTAACGAAAAATCATTATAAAATCGATCTGCGACAATAACCGAACGGCTAATCAAAGGAATATCGTAAGCTCCTTTATTATCTGCTGTTTTACCATCGCTAATATTTACATAGTGCGGTAAATTACCATCATAATCAAGCAAGGTGTGCATTTTTACAGCTCCTTTGTGGGTTTTGTATTTTGCCCAATCAAAGAGACTTAAACATAGACTTATCGTTGTAGAATCTAATAGAAATATCTTGGATTTAATTTTGAATTTAACACGTTTTAAGTGAGGGTGCTGTCCAAAACTTTTTAAAAGAACATAGTAGTAATCTCGATAAAGCGTCCAGTATCGATGTTTGTTTTGATAGCTTATCGTTGATTTAGAAGGTGCTTTCTGTATGCCTAAATGATTAAGGTTTCCTGTGGCAGAGCGAAGTCCATTACTTATATCTCGGACGGATTGACTTTTTGCAAATTGACAAAACAACATGGAGACTAAATGTGTCCAACTATTAAATCCTTTTTGATGTTTATCTGTTCCCTTGGCTTTTACAAGTTTAGAAAAACTAGAACGGTCTAATTTGGAGATTATCTGAGAGAACAATGTTATATTTGTCATGGAGAAAGGTTGTTTTTTGTTGTGCAACTCAAAAATAATATTTTGAGATACAAAATCCCTTTCTCTTTTTAAGCGTTTTGGACGCTATTGATATGGAATGTGTAATAAAATCCTAGTAAATTAATATATATTATGCAATTCTTAATAAAAAGTTAAAAGTGTTATAGAAAATATAATAAAAAATGGGTTTTAAAACTTTTTTTAAATCATTTAATTTAGCTTTGTTGCGTCCGTTATCAAAAATTAAAATTTTAAAATAAATCGCTTATGAAAATTGGTGTTCCTATTGAAATAAAAAACAACGAGAATAGAGTGGGTATGACGCCTTCTGGGGTGTTTGAATTAACTAAAAGAGATCATGAAGTTTTCGTTCAGAAAAATGCTGGTTTTAACAGTGGTTTTTTAGATGAAGATTATATAGAGACTGGAGCTAAAATTCTTGATACAATTGAAGAGATTTATGCTATTGCAGAAATGATCGTTAAGGTTAAAGAGCCTATCGAGCCAGAGTACAAATTAATTCAGCCAAACCAAGTAGTATTTACTTATTTTCACTTTGCATCGAGCGAGGCTTTAACAAACGCCATGATTGAAAGCAAATCTATTTGTATTGCTTACGAAACTGTTGAAGATGCCGATGGTACCCTGCCATTGTTAATCCCAATGTCGGAAGTAGCAGGTAGAATGTCTATTCAACAAGGTGCAAAATATTTAGAGAAACCAATTAAAGGTCGTGGTATTTTATTAGGTGGTGTTCCTGGGGTGCCTCCTGCAAAAGTACTTATTTTAGGTGCTGGTATTGTAGGATATCAAGCGGCTAAAATGGCAGCTGGTTTAGGAGCTCACGTGGTAATCATGGATATAAACATGAAAGCGCTACGTTATGTAAGTGATTCGATGCCAAATAATGTTATTAGTGAGTTTTCTAGTGAATATAATATTAGAAAACATATTAAAGATGCCGATTTAATCGTTGGTGGTGTATTAATTAAAGGAGCCAAAGCACCTAAATTAATTACAAGAGATATGCTTAAAGAGATGCAGCCAGGTACCGTAATGGTTGACGTTGCTGTAGATCAAGGTGGTTGTTTTGAAACAACAAAACCAACAACACACCAAGACCCAACTTATATTATAGATGAGGTTGTACACTATACTGTAGCAAATATGCCAGGTGCTGTACCTTACACATCTACAATGGCTTTAACCAATGTTACGTTACCTTACGTAGTTAAATTAGCGAACGAAGGTTGGGAAAAGGCTTGCGAGAATAACGCGCCATTAGAAAAAGGATTAAATATTGTTAAAGGAGAAATCGTTTATAAAGAGATTGCTGAAGCTTTCGATATGGAAATGGCTTAAGTTATTTAAATTTCAATAAATCAAACGTCTAGTACTTGTTTTAAAAGTCTAGACGTTTTTTTTGTTTATAATCTTAAGTTAAACTGAAAAAGTCTGACAAATTTTCATAATATCTTTATGGCGTTATTTTTGCTATATTTACTATAGAAATTAAAACTTAAAAAAGAAATCATGTTAGGATATTATATAATTATTGGGGCCATTGCTTTAGTAAGCTGGTTGGTGAGTAACAAGCTTAAAAGTAAGTTTGAAAAGTACTCTAAAATACATTTACGCAACGGTATGAGTGGTGCCGAAATAGCACAAAAAATGCTTGCTGACAATGGTATTTACGATGTAGAAGTTATTTCTACACCAGGACGATTAACAGACCATTATAACCCGAAAAATAAAACGGTTAATTTAAGTGAGTCCGTATACAATCAACGAAATGCAGCTGCGGCGGCCGTTGCTGCTCACGAATGTGGGCATGCGGTGCAACATGCTCAGGCCTACAATTGGTTACAAATGCGTTCGGCTTTAGTGCCTATTGTGAGTGTAACTTCTGGTATGTCGCAGTGGCTTATTATTGGTGGACTTGTACTAGGTGGAGCCGCTGGTGTTGGATTAGGCTGGTGGGTTGCCGTTTTAGGTGTGGTTTTTATGGGCTTTGCAACCTTGTTTAGCTTTATCACTTTACCTGTAGAATACGATGCGAGTAACCGTGCTTTAGCTTGGTTAAAAAACAGACATATGTTGGCTCCAGAAGAATATGCTGGTGCCGAAGATTCTCTAAAATGGGCGGCTAGAACCTATTTAGTAGCTGCTATTGGTGCCTTAGCAAACTTGCTTTATTGGGCGCTTCAGCTTTTTGGAGGAAGAGATTAAAATACACAAATACAAAACATACATTAAAAGCTCTGAACATTTTCAGGGCTTTTTTGTTACTTTATGCCCAATTTGTTACCACATGAAACAGCCTTTAGATTATTATAAAAAACACTTAGAAATTTATCAAACCGAGGTTAAACGCCTTTTTAAACAAATGGCAAGCATTAGTTTGCTACGTTTATTGGTTTTTGTTCTTACTGGTTTTGGTGTTTATATGTTCATGGAACAATGGAAAATAGGCATAGCTATTGCTGTTTTAGGGATTGCCATATTCATCTATTTGCTGTCTAGATACACCGATGTAAAACATACCCGCGCGTTTAATAAAGCATTGGTTGCTATTAATGAAGATGAAATTAAAATCGCGTCGGGCAATTTTCATGATCGGGATCAAGGACTTCAGTTTCAATACCCCAAGCATTTTTACAGCTTAGATATCGATTTATTTGGTCGCGGTTCTTTTTATCAATTTATGAATAGAACCACAAGTCTGGAAGGGGCTAAAACACTTGCTGAGGCTTTAAAAGCGAATGATGTCTCAAATATTGAAGGGCGACAAGCAGCAATTAAAGAACTTTCGGAAAAGGCTAAATTCCGACAGTTTTATTCGGCAACTTCAAATTTGGTTCAGGTTGAAACACCAGCGAAATCTATTTTAGATTGGCTGAAAAACCATCAATTGTTTCTCAGTAAAACCATGTATTGGGTAGGGGTTGTTTTTGGAATGATCTCGCTTTTAATTCTCGTGCTTACTTTTTTTGATGCGATTACCAATAAAGCAATAATTGGCTACTGGATGTTTGTAGGCTTGGGGGTTTCAAGTATTTACTTAAAAAAAGTAAATGTGTTGGCTTCAAACAGCGATAAGGTTCGCGATACGTTTAGGCAGTATGCGACCTTATTGGATTTAATTGAAAAGGAAACCTTTACGTCTGTATTGTTGGAAGAAAAACAAAAAATGATTCAATTTGAAGATGAAAAAGCTTCGACTATTTTCAGGTCTTTTTCAAAATCATTGGATGCTTTAGATAACCGAAACAACCTTATAGGTGCTATTTTTGGCAACGGTTTATTTCTAACCGATATTAAAAACTCTTATAAGGTAGAGCAGTGGATGGCACAATACGGTGAAAAAGTAGTCGATTGGTTTGAGGTGGTTGCCTTTTTTGATGCTTATAACAGTTTTGGTACATATGCGTTTAATCATGCTGAATTTGTGTTTCCAGAAATTGTTAAAAACGGACCTGTTATAAAAGCCGAAGGATTAGGGCACCCGTTATTGAATAAAGCTAAACGCGTAGACAGCGATGTCATCATAGAAAACGAAGAATTCTTTATTGTTACTGGAGCAAACATGGCAGGCAAAAGTACTTTTTTACGAACCGTGTCATTGCACATTGTTATGGCAAATGCAGGATTACCAATTTGCGCCAAAAAGAGTCAATATGCACCTGTAAAACTCATTACGAGTATGCGTACCACAGATTCTTTAGCAGACGAAAGCTCATATTTCTTTTCAGAATTAACACGATTAAAATTCATAGTCGATGCCATTCAACAAGAACCGTATTTTATCATTCTCGATGAAATTTTAAAAGGCACGAACAGCACCGATAAAGCCATTGGCTCGAAAAAATTTGTTGAAAAACTCGTGGCTTCAAACGCAACAGGCATTATAGCAACACACGATTTAAGTTTGTGTGAGATGGAAAAGGAACTTAAAGAGGTTAAAAACTACTATTTTGATGCCGAGATTATCCATGATGAATTGTATTTTGACTATACGCTAAAACATGGTGTTTGTAAAAACATGAATGCGTCTTTCCTCTTAAAGAAAATGGAAATCGTTTAGCTGAAATTCACTTTGTATAGAAGGCAAATTTCCCAAAGGAAGTTTTTATCTTTACCATTATGCAAGACCAATTTAAAGTAAGTTGGATGCAAACCGATTTGGTTTGGGAAAATCCGCAACAAAATAGAGTAGCGTTTAGCAAGCATTTTGAAAGCCTTTCAAATGATACAGATCTTGTTATTTTACCTGAAATGTTCTCCACAGGATTTACAATGCATGCTGCTGAAGTCGCCGAAACCATGGAAAGCGAAACTGTTTCGTGGTTAAAGCACATGGCTTTAACTTACAACACGGCGATTACGGGGAGTTTGGTGATTTCCGAAGATGATAACTTTTACAACCGCTTACTTTTTGTAGAGCCTTCTGGGAAAATCACGTACTACAATAAACGACACACTTTTACTTTGGTAGGTGAAGAGAAAACTTATACAGCAGGCGCAAAAAAAATTATTGTAGATTATAAAGGCTGGAAAATTTGTCCGCTAATATGCTACGACTTACGTTTTCCGGTTTGGGCACGTAACACCGATGATTACGATCTTTTAATTTATGTAGCCAATTGGCCAAAGCCACGAATTTTAGCCTGGGATACCTTGTTAAAAGCTCGAGCCATAGAAAACATGAGTTATTGTATAGGTGTGAATCGCGTTGGTGTAGATGGGGTCAATGCTGTGTATTCAGGACACTCTGCTGCTTATGATGTTCTCGGGAATTTAATTTCCGAACTAAGACCAAATGAAGTATCGGTAGAGACTGTTACTCTAGAAAAACGTCATATTGAAGCTTACCGCAATAAGTTCAAGTTTTTAAACGATCGGGATCGGTTTACTATACTTTAGTTTTGTGATGCATTGCTACCGCAATTTAGCGCTCCCGCCAGTTTTCAACTGGTGGTTTTACACTCAATCGCGCGGCTATTTAAATTCCAGCGTTTCTTCAATCCCCCAGTCGGCTCGAATTTCAACATCTTTAAAATGACTTATTTTCTCAGGTTGGCGTTTTTCTAAATAGCTTCCTGTGTCGTATTTCTGGTTGCCATTGGCATCGTGTATAACCCTAATGGCATATACAGCCGGATTAAGGTCTAAGAAATCTACAGGTTTTTGTTCGGTAACATAAGATTCGTATTTTAATTTGCCGTCTTTATCCGTAAGCTGAATAATAATTGGAAATGTTGCGTTTGCTAAAGTGAAGCGTACGTAACCATAATCGGAACTTTTTTTGGTTTTTACCGCAACATTCAGCGTGTCATTTTTGTAATCGAAAATATCGACAAAAGCTTCAGGGAGAATTTGCATCTTATAAAGGTTATCTTCGGTTTTATCGAAATTGAAATCGTAAGTATTGGTTAGTGTGTCAAATTTAGTATCAAACGAAATAGCTATTGAATCTTTATCCATTAAAGATATTTTTGAAGCATCAAATTTTACAAATGGTGTGTTTGCTGTTAATTGCAACGGTTCTTTTAGTCCTATGCTGTTTCCTGTAAGGATGTCTACTGTTAAGGAATCTCTTTTTTGCTCACTAATACGTACTGTGAAATCTTTTTCAAAATCATCTTTTTGGACTTTAAAAAGTAAGGAGTCGACTTTCATTCTTGGAGTGTACCAGTACATTAATGAGTCTGTTTTTGGATCTTTTGTGATGCGGTAGTTAAAATCCTCTGGTGTTTCGGATAGCATTTTTATTTTCATGCCTTTATAATCGCCTTCATAGCCAAAAACAATTTTTTCTCCAGAAATGAGCTTTGGTCTGGTGGCGTTAAAAGTAGCCTCTTCCTTAAACAGTTTTAGGGTGTATGTCGAATCGGTAGGTACATTAATAAAACTATTATGAAATGCAATTTGATCGGACTTTTGCTGAAATTTATTATCGCCATTGCCATCGTTTAAGGCTATCAATAAATATTTTCCAGGCTTCACATTTTCAATGGCAAAAGTGGTAACACTATCTAAAGTATTGGTAATATATTTGGGTTTTTCTTTAAAAATGATCGAGTCGGTAAATGTGGAATCTACTTCATAAAGCCCTACATTAATAAAGGTTTCAGGTTTTTTCTTCATGGCATCAACAATGCTTCCTGTTACTTTTAGAGAATCGATGTAACTGCCTGTTGATAAAACATAACGGTAGTATGGGTACGGATTGCCTTCATTATTATCGGTAATACTATTGCCAAAGTTGAAGGCGTATGTGGTATTGGGGGCTAGTGTATCGTTTATTTTGATAACCACCTTTTTACTGGCACCACCCAACGGACTTATGTCGGGTTGGTATTCCATGGGCGGTGAAATAATTAATTGCTTTTGGAGGTCCTTAATTTTGATATACTCATCGAAAGTAATTTCAATTTCATTGCCTTCAAAATTGGTTGAATAATTTTCAGGATTAGATTTGATAATCACCGGTGGTAATTCGTCCTTAGGCCCGCCACCAGGAGTGCCTCGGTTGGCACAATTGATACATACAGAGGTGATTAAAAGGACTAGAGCAAAATTAAAAAGCGTCTTTTTCATTAAAGAATCAAAATTTTTACAAACCTACATAATTTTAAAGATATATTAGGTAGTCTGTTAGGCTATAGCCATGGTAGCGATACTTATTTTTATATTATTTGCTAAATTTAAAACCGATGCACAGGATTCTAAGGTCGCGCCCGTAGTTATAAGGTCATCGACTATTAAAATGTGCTTTCCCGTTATGGGATCTGGGTTTGTTAAGGTAAATTGTTCGGTGTTATTTTGCCAACGCGCCAATCGTTTTTTGTGTACTTGCGATCTGGATGTTGTAACTTTTAGTAGAATATCATCTCTATATTCGGCATGTAAGGCTTTAGCAATCTGTTTCCCAAATTTAGCAACCTGGTTGTAGCCACGGGTTTTTAATTTATTTCGGTGAAGTGGCACCGGAATAACCAAATCGATGTCCTTATAGTCTTTAATGTCTTGTAATTCGGCGCCCAACCAGTTTCCTAAAAAAGCACCTATTTCTTCCTGGTTTTTATATTTTAAATTATGAATGAGTTGTTGTACGTTACTTTTCTTTTCAAACCTAAAAAGAGCGGTAGCATGTTCAATTTTCGTTCTGCCATACAGTACTTTCTTGACGCTTTCGTCGTTGGTGAAATGAAAATTGGTTACTGGTAAATCGTGACGGCAATCTAGACAAATCATTTCAACACGGTCGTTTAAAGCCTTTAAACAGGCGCAGCACACTCTAGGGAAAAATAAGTCGATTATAGCTTGAAACATGTATGTGAAAAATCTTACTCGTAAACATAGTTAAAAAATGGCGCTTTTTAGGGTTATTTTGTTTCAAAAAATCTTTATTAAACAGGCTATTAGTTTACTGCGGTTTTTTATTTTTGCAGGATGGCAAATCAAGATGATCAATTTAAAAAAGTAATCTCTCACGCAAAAGAGTATGGTTACGTGTTCCAAAGTAGCGAGATCTACGACGGACTAAGTGCAGTTTACGACTATGCTCAAAATGGTGTTGAGCTTAAGAAAAATATTCGCGACTATTGGTGGAAAGCCATGGTGCAAATGCATGACAATATTGTAGGTTTAGATGCTGCAATATTTATGCACCCAACCACCTGGAAGGCCTCTGGTCACGTTGATGCGTTTAACGATCCTTTAATTGATAATAAAGATTCGAAAAAACGCTATAGAGCCGATGTTTTAATTGAAGACTATTGTGCTAAAATAGAAGCTAAAATAGATAAAGAAGTAACCAAGGCAGCTAAGCGTTTTGGTGATGCTTTTAATAAAGAAGAGTTTGTTTCTACGAACCCTCGTGTTTTAGGATACCAAGAAAAAATAAATACCACACTTTCACGTATGGCCAAATCTCTTGAAAATGAAGATTTAGCCGATGTAAAAGCCCTAATTGAAGAATTAGAAATTGCTTGTCCGTTATCCGGAAGTAAAAACTGGACCGACGTTAAGCAGTTTAACTTAATGTTTGGAACAAAACTTGGCGCTTCCGCGGAAAGTGCTATGGACCTATATTTAAGACCAGAAACGGCACAAGGTATTTTTGTGAACTTCCTAAATGTTCAGAAAACAGGACGTATGAAGATTCCTTTCGGAATTGCTCAAACAGGAAAAGCCTTTAGAAATGAAATTGTTGCAAGACAGTTTATTTTTAGAATGCGTGAGTTTGAACAAATGGAAATGCAATTTTTTATTAAGCCTGGCACTCAAAAAGAGTGGTATGAGCACTGGAAAGAAACACGTTTAAAATGGCACCTGTCTTTAGGTATGGGTGAAGATAATTACCGTTTCCACGATCATGAGAAATTAGCTCATTACGCTGATGCGGCTGCCGATATCGAATTTAAATTCCCATTCGGATTTAAAGAATTAGAAGGCATTCACTCAAGAACTGACTTCGATTTATCGCAACATGAAAAATTCTCTGGTAAAAAATTACAATATTTCGATCCGGAAGAAAACAAAAGCTATGTGCCTTACGTATTAGAAACTTCTATTGGATTAGACCGTATGTTTTTAGCAGTATTCTCAAACGCTTTACAAGAAGAAGCATTAGAGAATGGCACCACAAGAACGGTTTTAAAATTACCAAGTGTATTAGCACCAGTTAAAGCAGCGATTTTACCTTTAGTTAAAAAAGATGGTTTACCTGAGATTGCCAAAGAAATTATTGAAGACTTAAAGTGGGATTTCAATGTGGTTTATGATGAAAAGGATGCTGTAGGTAGACGTTATAGAAGACAAGATGCCAACGGTACGCCATTCTGTATCACCGTAGATCATGATACTTTAGAAGATCAATCGGTTACTATTCGTCATAGAGATTCGATGGAGCAGGAACGCGTGAAAATTTCAGATTTAAGAAACATCATTAAAGAGGCAGTAGATATGCGTTCTTGGTTGATGAAAATGAAATAATCTATAACAAAATAGATGCAAAAAAAAAGAGGCTTTTTAAAAGGCCTCTTTTTTTTATACTAGTATTTGTCTGTCTATTTGTTGATCTAGAGATATGAGCGATTCTGTTCTTAAAACGCCTTCAATAGATTGAATGTTTTTATTAAGGAGATGCATTAAATGCTCATTATCAATCGATAGTAATTTGATAAATAAATTGTAATTACCAGTAGTAAAATGGCATTCCAAAACTTCTGGAAAACGCCTTAATGCTTTTACTACGTCATCTGTATTTGCTGCTTTATCCAGATACACCCCTACGAAAGCCATAGTGGAATACCCCAATACCTTAGGGTTAATAACAAATTTTGATCCAGATAAAAGTTTTGATTTTTCAAGTTTTTTTAATCGCTGATGTATGGCTGCTCCAGAAATCCCTACATTTCTGGCTATTTCAAGTATAGGCGTTCTGGCGTCTTCCGTCAATACGCGCAGAATTTTTTTGTCTATACCATCAATGGCTATAGTTTTTGGTTTTGTGTTCATTTGGTTATAGTTTAAAGCATAAATGTAAACATTTGATTTTAAATTGAAACTTTTTTTTAAGGCTAACGGTGAGAGTGGAATGTGTGTTGTTGTCTAACTAATTGATTTACAATAGGTATTAACTTTTATTTTAAAATGTTAAAAAAATCAATCTAAATTAGGGAAGCTTTAAATTTTGGTTAAATTGTTTTTTTTAACAAGATTATTCCTAATAAAATTTTTCATTTTCATTAAAAATGATCTTAAAATCTTGTAGTTCTTTCAGTATCGGGGTGTAAATTGATTTTGCTGTAGGTATTTGTACGCCAGCACTTGTTATTTTTTTGTTTAAAATGGCACAAGTGGCTATCGCAATGGGAAGTCCTACCGTTTTTGCCATGGCTGTGTAGGTGCTGTCTTCTCCTGTAACAATTAAATGGCTATGCAATTCGTGCTTTTTATTATTATTCTTATAACCAATCTTGTGATACATAACAAGCATGTCTTTGTCTGTTTTTTCTAAAGACCAAGAATTCGTTAATATTTTTTCAAGCATTTGTGCCGGAGTTGCGTTGGTAATACCGCAATAACAGCTGTTACTAAAAAGATCTAGGCAATCTAGTTTTTCCCAGATATGATGATGGTTATCTATAAGTAATACGTCCTTTAATTTTGATTCAACCGATTTGTTTGGGTGGTATGGCAGAAAAGCGTTTAAGAAATCACGATGACTTAAAAACTCGCTACCTGTCATGGTGTAGCTATTGTCGGTCATGCCTAGAGTGACAAAAACGTGCCAAGCTTCACAAAACCCCTTTCGTCGAATAGTGCCTCGTAAAAGCGTTTTAATCTGATCCAACTTATATAGGTCTTTATATTGTAACGAATCCCTATTGGCGTATACTTCAAATTCACCGTAAGGTTTTATATTAAGAGGTTGTACCCGCTTAAAAAGTTGGTTGTAGTGTATGTATTTATAGCTACCTTCCTTTAAATATTTTGCAGTTCCGTACTGTCCTGCGAGTACGACATTTCTGGGATTCCATGTAAACTTATAACGCCAAGGGTTGTTGTCGCTCTCAGGTGCGATTAAACCTCCTGCATACGATTCAAAGGCAAATATTTCACTTCCATTTTCTCGTAGGCGATCAAGTATCTGCATGGCGCTCATGTGATCTAGACCTGGATCGACACCAATTTCATTTAGAAAAACAAGGTTTTTAGCCCGTACATCTAAATCTAAGGCCTGCATTTCGGGACTCACATAAGAGGCAGTAACCATATGTTTGTTAGCTTTTAAGCAGTCTTTAGCAATCTCAATATGAAGGTGGGCAGGAAGCATGGAAATGACGATATCGGCTTTTTTTATCAAATCAAATCGGGAAATGGCATCGAAAATATCAAGTTTAACAGCTTGTGCTCGGGTGTTGTTATTAATTAAACTTTGGGCGTTTTCAGTATGTAGATCGGCAACTGTAATGAATAAGTTTTCCAAAAATGCATGGTCACATAAATACTTTAAGAGGTAAGAGGTCGATTTTCCGGAGCCAATCACTAAAATCTGTCTCATATTAATTTATGTTTAGGTAATTTTGTGACACGCGACCATTTGTATAGAAGCGGTTTGTTACTAAAATATGAATATTAAAAATAATTATAAACTATATTGTGAGATAAATGAATAAACGACTGTTAATTACCGGAGCTGTTTTAGGAATGCTCAGTATTGTTTTTGGTGCTTTTGGCGCTCATGGATTAAAGACTTTGATTGCAGAATCATCAATTCAAACTTTTGAAACTGGTGTGCGTTACCAAATGTATCATGCCTTTTTATTGCTTATTGTTGGAGGAACAAATTTTGTGAGCCTCAAAGCTAAAAAAAGTGTCTATTGGTTGGTTTTAGTTGGGGTGATTCTTTTCTCCGGATCAATTTATGGTTTATCTACAAACACCTTAACATCATTTGATTTTAAAATTATAGGGTTTGTTACACCAATTGGGGGCTTGTTGTTAATTTTGGCTTGGGGTTTTGCGGTTGTGAATTTGATAAAAAACAAGTCTAAAATTGGTGATAATTAAATTTTATGTAAATAAAATATATTAATTTTACGGAATAAATAATTTAAGGCAGATATGGAAAGTGAAAATCAGGTTATAAAAACTATTTCGTTAGATCAATATGGTATTAAAAACACTAAAATTAATTATCAATTATCTCCAGAAGCGCTACAGGCGATAGCTATTGAAAAAGGACAAGGTGTTGAGGCCGATTCTGGAGCATTGGCTATAAAAACAGGTGAGTTTACTGGGCGTTCGCCTCAAGATCGCTTCATAGTAAAGGACGATGTGACTAAAGATCGCATTTGGTGGGGTAAAGTAAATATTCCTTTTGAACCTGAAAAGTTTGATAAACTCTATAATAAAGTGGTCGATTATTTATCGAATAAAGAAGTTTATGTGCGAGATAGCTACGCTTGCGCGGATGAAAATTATAAGTTGAATATTCGTGTCATTAATGAATATCCTTGGAGCAACCAGTTTGCTTATAATATGTTTTTGCGTCCAACGGAAGCCGAGTTGAATCATTTTAATCCGGAGTGGATTATTGTTAATGCTCCAGGCTTTATGGCCGACCCTGAAGTGGATGGAACCAGGCAGCATAATTTTGCGATTTTAGATTTTACTAAAAAAATAGCCTTAATAGGAGGTACAGGTTATACTGGTGAGATTAAAAAAGGTATTTTTTCTGCCTTGAATTTTATTTTACCTGTTTTTAAAGAAACCATGCCTATGCACTGTAGTGCAAATGTTGGTAAATCGGGCGATACCGCTGTGTTTTTTGGTTTGTCTGGTACTGGTAAAACAACACTTTCAACCGATCCGAATCGAAGTTTAATAGGTGATGATGAACATGGTTGGACTAAAGAAAATACCATTTTTAATTTTGAAGGTGGGTGCTATGCTAAAGTCATTAACTTGTCTAGAGATCAGGAGCCTGAAATTTTTGATGCCATTAAAAAAGGTGCCATTTTAGAAAATGTTGTTTTAGATGACAGCGGTAAAGTCGATTTTGCCGATACGTCCATCACTCAAAATACCAGAGTGAGTTACCCGATTCATCATATTGAAAACATACAAGTGCCGTCTATAGGTAGAAACCCTAAAAATATATTCTTTTTAACGGCTGATGCCTTTGGGGTAATTCCGCCCATTTCAAAATTAACTCCAAGTCAAGCGGCGTATCATTTTATTTCTGGTTACACGGCAAAAGTAGCCGGGACTGAAGCCGGTGTTGTAGAGCCGGTACCTTCATTTTCAGCTTGTTTTGGTGCCCCATTTATGCCTTTACATCCTGCTAAATACGCCCAAATGCTAAGTGATAAAATGACCGATGCTGGTGTTAATGTATGGTTGGTTAATACGGGTTGGACTGGTGGGCCTTATGGAGTGGGAACCCGTATGAAATTAAAATATACACGCGCCATGATTAATGCTGTGCTTAATGGTGATTTAGGCCTGTATAACTACGACGATTATCATATTCATTCGGTTTTTGGAGTGGCGCAACCTAGAAGTTGTCCAGGTGTCCCAACCGATGTGTTAAGTCCTAGAGCCACATGGAACGACGATGAAGCTTATTATACAACGGCTTTTAAATTAACGAATGCGTTTCGTGAGAATTTTAAAAAATTTGAGGACTACTGTACAGAAGAAATAAGACGCGGTGGGCCGCAACGTTATGCTTTTTAAATTAAAATATAGCTTACTAAAAAGGGGATGATTTTTTTAAATCATCCCCTTTTTATCTGTTATTTATAATGTGTGTTATTATTTTCCTTTATTGGCTTTTTCAATATATTTTTCTAAAGCCATAGTCATGGAAGGAGTTTCAGGGGTTGGCGCAGCAATATCTACGCGTAAACCTTTTTCCTCAACAGCCTTAATGGTTGTATTTCCAAATACCGCAATACGTGTGTCGTTTTGCTTGAAATCAGGGAAATTTTGAAATAAAGATTCGATTCCTGAAGGGCTAAAAAACACAAGAACATCGTAAGACACGTTAGCTAAATCAGATAAATCACTAACTACGGTTTTGTAAAAAGTAGCTTGTTTCCAGTCTACACCCAAAGCGTCTAAGGTGTTAGGAACTTCAGGTTTTACTTTGTCGGTATTAGGTAATAAAAACTTTTCGTCTTTATATTTTTTAATAAGTGGAGAAAGTTCAGAAAAACTACGTTTTCCAACATAAATTTTACGTTTTCTATATACCACATATTTTTGTAAGTAGTAAGCAACAGCTTCAGACTGACAAAAATATTTTAGAGTATCCGGAACTTTAAATCGCATCTCATCGGCGATTCTAAAAAAATGATCTACAGCATTTCTACTAGTTAGAATAATAGCAGTGTAGTTTTTTAAATCGATTTTTTGTTGTCTAATTTCTTTGGCAGACACGCCTTCAACATGAATAAAAGGTCTAAAATCAATTTTCACACGTTGTTTTTGTTGTAAATCAAAGTAGGGAGAATTCTCTATTTTAGGTTCCGGTTGAGATACCAAAATTGTTTTTACTTTCATAAGGGATCTGGTCGATTGTCTTTAATTAGAAACAAACGCCTTATACAATATGATATATGGCGCGATTTCGAGAGTGCAAAGATACAAAATAAAATAAAACAAGTTTAATTTAATTAAATTTTGATAGGTTTTAAATGAACTAATTAAGCCAATGGTGTTAATAATTAACAACAATATAATGATACCGTAAATTACAGGCCATGTAGGTTGGAAACTGTACAATAAGATCGCATTTATAGGTAGTAATAAAACGCCTAAGTAATTTATAAAGGTTATTTTTTGAAATAAATAATGATCGGTAAGTTTATCAATTTCAAAAATACTCCCAATTAAACGCTCTATTAACACTTTTATAAAAATGAAAACAGCTAAACAAATGATAAATTTTAGCATGTCGTTTATGGGTATGCTGCTTACTGTTGTGATTTGCCTATAAATAATAAAGCAAAATAACGATAGAGAAATGGCTAAATTACCAAAAAGCAAGGCATCAAACATATCGAAAAACTTTTGATCTCTAGCGTGTATTTTAAGATAACGCGCGTTGCCTATAACCAACATAAAATCATGAAAGCGTTTTGGAGCCAATAATTTAGCCATAGCCACGATGGCTAATCCAACAATAATTAATATTGTAAATATCTCGTTTGAAATTATGTTACGAAGCATGGCATAAAATTATTATAAATTTTAGTTTTTCAGCGTATTATTAGGGATTTTTTAAAAAATATAATGCCTTAATCATGTACATTTGTCAAAATAAAATGGATTGCGATAATTAAAAAATATGCCTGATACAGTTGTTATTATTCCAACGTATAATGAGATTGAAAATGTAGAAGCTATTATTGGAGCCGTATTCGCACAACCGGTGGATTTACATATTCTCATTGTTGATGATAATTCGCCAGATTTAACAGGGCTAAAAGTTAAAAAGCTTCAAAAGGAATTTGAAGGCAAACTGTTTTTAGAAACTAGAAAAGAAAAATCTGGTTTAGGAACAGCTTACATTCACGGATTTAATTGGTGCTTGGCGAGGGATTATAAATATATTTTCGAAATGGACGCCGATTTTTCTCATAACCCAGAAGATGTCATCAAACTCTATAAGGCTTGTCATAAAGAAGGTGCAGGTTTGTCAATAGGTTCTCGATATGTTACTGGAGTTAATGTTGTAAATTGGCCTATGGGACGGGTGCTAATGTCGTATTTAGCATCAAAATATGTGCGGTTTATTACGGGTATGAATATTCAGGACACCACTGCTGGATTTGTATGTTATAAGCGAGAGGTTTTAGAGGCCATCGATTTAAAAACCATTAAATTTATTGGTTACGCCTTTCAAATTGAAATGAAATTTAAAGCCTATTTAAAAGGTTTCAAAATTATTGAAGTGCCCGTTATTTTTACAGATAGAACACGTGGCGAATCCAAACTAAGTTCAAGCATAATCTCTGAAGCTATCTTTGGAGTTATTTCAATGAAGATAAAAAGTCTATTTAAAAAGTAGAAACCAATGAAAGAGAAAACTACACTTATTAAAAACGCTAAAATTATCAATGAAGGTAAAGTGTTTAGCGGCGATATATTAATTGAAGGTGAATTTATTAAGCAAATTGACGAATCAATAAGTGCTAAATCTCCCGATGTTAATGTTGTTGATGCAGAAGGAAAATATATTTTACCTGGGGTTATAGACGATCAAGTGCATTTTAGAGAGCCTGGTTTAACCGAGAAAGCAACTATTGCAACCGAATCCAGAGCAGCAATTGCTGGGGGTATCACGTCTTTTATTGAAATGCCAAATACCAATCCGCAAACCACCACTATTGAAAAACTAGAAGAAAAGTTTGCTATTGCTGCCGAAACGTCCTTGGCTAATTATTCTTTTATGTTTGGTGGAACCAACGACAATTTGGATGAAATTTTAAAAGTTGATAAAACCAATGTTGCTGGATTAAAATTATTTCTAGGCTCTTCCACAGGAAATATGCTTGTAGATAATCCTGAAGTTTTAGAAAATATATTCAAAAATACCGATTTGCTTATTTCAGTGCATTGTGAAGATGAAGGCACTATTAAGGCTAATTTTAAGACTTATCACGACCAATATGGTGATGATATTCCTGTGAAGTATCATCATTTAATTAGAAGTGAAGAGGCCTGCTATTTGTCGTCTTCAAAAGCCATTGAACTGGCCAAGAAAACAGGTGCGCGTTTGCATATTTTTCACTTATCTACAGGGAAGGAAACAAGTCTGTTTACCAATAAAATACCTTTAAAGGATAAGAAAATAACAGCAGAAGTTTGTATACATCATTTATGGTTTTCAGATGAAGATTACGATAAAAAAGGGACGTTAATAAAGTGGAATCCTGCAGTGAAGACAGCTTCCGATAGAGAACAGCTTTGGAAAGCGCTACTCGATGGTAGAATTGATGTAATAGCTACCGATCATGCGCCGCATACCAAACAAGAAAAAGATAATGTTTATACGAAAGCCCCCTCTGGAGGTCCTTTAGTTCAACACGCTTTGCCCGCCATGTTGGAAATGTATCACCGCGGTAAAATTTCCTTAGAAAAAGTGGTTGAAAAAATGTGTCATAACCCAGCTATTTTATTTCAAGTTGAAAAACGTGGTTTTATTAAAGAAGGTTATTTTGCCGACTTGGTTTTAGTCGATTTAAATGCACCATGGACAGTTAATAAAGGAAATATTTTATATAAATGCGGTTGGTCGCCTTTTGAAGGTGCCACCTTTAAATCTCGGGTAACTCACACCTTTTTAAATGGTAGCTTGGTGTATCAGAATGCCGAATTTAAAAATGTAAAAGCCGCAAAGCGATTAACTTTTACAAGATGATTTTAAAACGCATAATCTTATGTTTGGGTATGTTGCTGTGCTTTATGGCTTGCAACAGGTTTAAAGGTCCCAAAAAGCCTGAAAACCTAATTCCTCAGGATAAAATGATTAACATATTAATCGATTCTAAATTGCTTAGTTCTGCGAATTCTGCTAATAAAAGAACCCTGATTGATAGCAATTTAGATGTGAATACTTATGTGTATCAAAAATATAAAATAGATAGTCTGCAATTTGCTGATAGTAACGCCTATTATGCTTTTCACATCGATCTTTACGATGCTATTTATAACAAAGCGATTGATAGTTTAAATCGATTGTATGAACAATTAAAAGACCTTCAAGCTGAAGAGTGGAAAGCTCAAACCCAAAAGGAGATAGATGAACCAATAGAGCGAGGTGTTAAAAGAGATTCTTTAAAGTTTATAAAACCAATAATGGATTGAGTTAGCTTAAAAAATGCTTTCCTATATCGACGATAGTTGCATCAACCGCTTTATACTTGTAGTTTAAGGCGGTTTTTATTTTTTTACTGCTGTAATTTTTTTCAGTGTATAAAGCCTGACAGAGATGCTTGGTGAGTTGTCTTTTTTTCCTGTAAGTTGGTGTTTCAGCCAATCTAAACGCCATAAAATACTTAAAAGCCTTTTGCTGGCTAATTTTTTAGGAGGCTTAGCTTGCACAGCATTACTAAGGGCTGTAATAAATTTTTTGTAGTGCCAGTTTTCGGCTACTAAAATAAAACGTTCATTTTTAATGGTGCTGTTTGTAAGTGTTATCATGATGTTAACGACATCTTCTACGTCGACCAATGCAATGGTTCCTGCTGTGTAGTATTTAATGCCTTTAAAGGCCTTTTTAAATAGTTTTCCTGTTCCATTTTTCCAAATTCCAGGACCTAAAATTACACTAGGATTTACAATAATAGCATCCAAACCTTCCTGTGTACCACGCCAAACTTCCATTTCGGCCCCATATTTTGTTATGGCGTAATCATTATGGTCTTCTTCAGGATTCCAAATGCGGTCTTCGGTTATGGGTAATTGGTTTAATGTGTTTCCTAAAGTGGCAATAGAACTTACAAAGCAAAACTTTTTAACCGCATGACTAAGTGATAAATTAACCAAATTAGCCGTGCCTTCAATGTTTGTTTTTCGTAATTGATGATATTTATCAGGTTCGAAAGAGACCAGAGCAGCGCAATGGTAAACCAGGGTAATGCCTTTAAAAGCCTCCGTTAAGGCAGGGATGTCTAAAATATCGGCCTTAACCCATTCAATGGAATTTATTAAGGTTTCAGGAGATTTTGAATAACAAGAAAATACATTCTTAGTGTGTTTTAAACTTTTATCACTTCTGTATATGGCTCTAACTTTTTCTCCTTCCGAAATAAGTTTGAAGAGTAAATGTGCGCCAACTAAACCGGTTCCTCCTGTTACTAAAATCATGCAACTAAATTAAAGAATTATTCATAATTGCCGACTTATTATACTTGTATTTTTATCTTTGCTGATGTTTTTAAATTTAAGCTAAAATGATAAAGAATTTTGTTGAAGAATTGACTTGGAGAGGTATGATACATACAGTCATGCCAGGAGCAGAAGACCACTTAATGGAAGGTATGAAGAGTGCTTATATTGGATTTGATCCAACGGCAGATTCTTTACACATAGGAAACCTTGTTCCAATCATGATTTTAGCACATTACCAGCGTTGCGGACATAAACCTGTTGCATTAGTGGGTGGTGCCACTGGTATGATAGGCGATCCTTCCGGGAAGTCTAACGAGCGTAATTTGTTAGATGAAAAAACACTGCGTCATAACCAAGAAGCGATTAAAGGGCAATTAGCACATTTTTTAGATTTTGAAAGTGATGCGCCTAATGCAGCCGAGTTGGTGAATAATTATGATTGGATGAAAGAGTTTTCGTTCTTAGAATTTATTAGAGACGTTGGTAAGCATATTACTGTAAACTATATGATGGCTAAAGATTCTGTAAAGAATAGAATTTCTTCAGAATCATCCGAAGGTATGAGTTTTACCGAGTTTACCTATCAGTTGGTTCAAGGCTACGATTTTCTTCACTTGTATAAAAATAAGAATTGTACCATTCAAATGGGCGGAAGCGACCAATGGGGCAACATAACTACAGGAACAGAATTAATTCGAAGAATTTCTGGAGGTAAAGGTTATGCTATTACATGTCCGTTAATTACAAAGTCAGACGGTTCTAAATTCGGAAAATCCGAAGGTGGTAACGTATGGCTTGATGCTAAAAGAACGTCGCCTTACAAGTTTTATCAATATTGGTTGAATTCTAGTGATGAAGATGCCGAGAAGTATATTAAAATATTTACTTTTTTAGATAAAGAAGCTGTTGAAGCTCTTGTTGAAGAACATAAACAAGCACCACATTTAAGGTTATTACAAAAACGTTTAGCTGAAGAAATTACGACTTTGGTACATTCTAAAGAAGATTTAGACAATGCTATTAAAGCAAGTAATATTCTTTTTGGAAAGTCTACCAGTGAAGATTTAAAAGCTTTAAACGAAGCAACTTTTTTGGATGTGTTTGATGGCGTGCCTTTAACAAAAATTGCACAAGAGGAGATTGAAAAGGGCTTGGATATTATTGCTGCTTTGGCCGAAAAAGGCGGGTTTTTAAAGTCAAACGGTGAGGCCAGACGCGCCTTAAAAGAGAACTCGATTTCTGTAAATAAAGAAAAGGTAAAGGACGATTATAAAATTACATCAGCAGATTTAATTAATGATCAGTTCGTGCTTTTACAACGCGGTAAGAAGAATTACTTTGTGTTACAAGTAGTGTAGTTTAATTTAAGGGCAGTGTTGGAGACCCTCTTTTTATAGCTATATTAGTGAAAACAATTATAAAACAAGAACACCTGATTTTATTAAAAATCAGGTGTTCTACTTTAAAAATAAATAGTAATTTTTCTTTTTCTAGCTGTTGTTATAGTCGTACGTACATACCAAACCTTTCACTGGTTTTAATTTTTTTATAAAACCATAAGGTTGCAACCACGAATGTCTGAATTATCAAAACGACCAATAACTTCAAAAGAACCGTTCGGGTTAACGCGACCTAAATCTTGCGAGGCAATAAATGAGCATGAGTTAATATTCGCTAAATCAATAATATTCATGCCGCCAGCTTTACCTGGTTTTTGAATGCTTAGGGCGTCTTCGGTATCTCGTGTTAGTATTTTCATCCATGGCGGACAGTTAAAAACACCTTGTCCTTTGGAGTACGCCTGACTTAATAGTTCGGTCATGCCATATTCACTGTGTATATTGTTCACACCAAAACCCGCTCTTAAGATGTTATGAAGTTCATCTCTAATTAGTTCTTTACGTTTGCCTTTCATGCCTCCGGTTTCCATAATTATGGTGTTTTTTAATTGAAACTGATAGGTTTCAACCAAATCTAACAAGGCAAATGAAACGCCTATTAATAAAACTTTTTTGCCTTCAGCATCTAGTCTAATAAGGGCTTCTTTTAATTCTTCAAGATTATTCAAATAAAATCCGCTTTCAGGATGTTTAGAGGTTTTAATCATCGCATCGACCATGTATATTAACGACGAGCCCTGACGCTCCAAATAGGAGGGTAGAAGTCCTAAAATAACATAATCTTCAATAGGGCCATAAAAGTATTCAAAACCCTTAGTAAAACTTTTGTTGTAAACGTCAAGATCTGTAACATGGTGTTTGCTGGTGGCAATGCCCGTAGTTCCAGAGCTGGTAAAGGTTGTTTGTATGGCAGATTGCGAACTTAAAATGTCACGCGTTTTAAAAAACTGAATTGGTAAAAAAGGTATTTGTTCTATGCTAGTAACTTCACTAGGGTGAATGTATAACAAATCGCAAAAAGCTCTGTAAACTCGGTTGTTGTCAAATTGATGCTTAAACACTTCTAGAGCTGTCTTTTCAAAATCTGATGCATTCTTTATTTTAAAAATAGTTTCTGTTTTCACCTTATAGTATAAAAAAGCAAAAGTATATAAATTTAAAAAGCATTGCTAGAGCAATGCTTTTTAAATAGAGTTTAACCAATAGCGTCCTAAACGATTAAAAAAGAGAAAGGAAATTTTGTTCCGCAAAGTTACCTTTGTGGTGCACCACAAAAAAACCTTTCTCAGATGATAAATATAACGCTGTTTTCTCAAATAATCACAAAATTAGAAAAGTCAAGGTTCAATAAATTAGTCAGGTTTCATAACACAGATAAACATCAAAAAGGATTTGACAGTTGGTCTCACTTAGTATCGATGTTGTTTTGTCAATTTGCGAACAGTCAATCTGTTAGAGATATCAGCAACGGATTGCGTTCAGCAATAGGAAACCTGAATCATTTAGGCATGTTAGCAGCGCCTTCAAAATCTACTATAAGCTACCAAAATAAACATCGAAGCTGGGAGCTTTTCAGAGACTACTATTATGTATTATTAGAGAGTTTAGGACAGCAAGCAGGAATGAAGCGTACTAATTTCAAAATAAAGTCCAAAATATTTTTATTAGATGCAACCGTGATAAGTCTTTGTTTAAGTTTGTTTGATTGGGCAAAATACAAGACTAAAAAAGGAGCTGTAAAAATGCACACCTTGCTTGATTATGATGGTCATTTACCAGCTTATGTAAATATTACAGATGGCAAAACAGCGGATAATAAAGGGGCTTACGACATCCCGCTTTTAAAAGGAAGTGTTATTGTTGCTGATCGGTTTTACAACGATTTTGATTTACTAAAGATTTGGGACAGCAACGGAGTCAATTTTGTAGTCAGACATAAAGACAATATTCAATTTAAATCAGTCAAAGAGTTAGAATTGCCAGAAAACAGGCATCAACACGTTCTAAAAGATGAAATCATTGAATTAACAGGCGCTAAGACAAAAGAGAAATATCCCAAAAGACTTCGCAGGGTTGCCTTGTGGGATGATAAAAATGGACAAACTATTGAGGTTATTACCAATCAGAAGTCTTGGACAGCAAACACTATTACGGAGCTTTATAAGGCTAGATGGGAAGTGGAAATATTTTTTAGAGACATCAAACAGCAATTACACATCAAGTCTTTCATTGGAACTAGTCAAAATGCGGTTATGATACAGATCTGGACGGCATTAATTACCATTCTCATTTTAAAAGCGCTAAAAACACAAGCAAAGCATCCTTGGTATTTATCTAATTTAGTAGCCTTTATTAGATTAAATCTTTTTGTGAAAGTAAATTTACATAAATGGCTAGATAATCCGTTTGCAAAAGAACAACCACCACCCAATAAGCACATACAAGGGGTTCTTTTTTGAAAATTCAAAAATATAAACTATTAAACTAGTAAAATGGTTGGATTTATCCTGTCTAAAATTTATTTAGGACAGGATTGGAGTTTAACCTATTTTTTAAAGTGGTTAATTAAAAGGTTATTGAATAACTAATCTTTTAATTGTTGAAGTGTTATTTTGGGTAAGCTTTAAAATGTAAATTCCAGAACTTAATCTTGATACATTTAATTGAGATTGTGAGCTAGGTAGTGTTTGTTCAAGAACGTTTTTACCTAGTGCATTATAGATTTTAACACTAACATCTGAATCGTTCTTCTTTGAAATATTTACATACCCTAATTCTGTAGGGTTTGGGTAAATTGAAAAAGAGTTTTTTAAATCAAAATTGTTTGCGCTAAGAGTAGGGCTAAAATCTAATGAATATCGTGCTGTAACAGTTGGTAATGAGTTGTCTAAATTCATCACAATGGCTGTAAGATCTTGTGCTCCAGTAGGTGTGTTGTCACCTAAATAATCAGCGGTAGGGAAAGCGCTTCTAAATTTCATTGTACCTGACGCGTCAGTTATGTCAAGCTGGGCGTCTAATTGAAATGAATCAGGGGCAAATGTAACATTGTTGATTTTAACCAATCTGTTTTCATAAGTTGGAACATTACCAGTAATATCAGTAATTGTTACAGTAGGGATAGATGGCGTGCTGCCTGTAGAAGTAGGAGCTCCCCATTCTACGTCAGATGGAACAAATTCTTTTTCACCTCCATCATTAGTTATAAGTCTTCCTCTAATGTTGCTAATAGCATCTCCGTTGGTGTAAAACGTTCCTTGAGAGTAATCAGGGTCAAATACACGAATACCAGCAGTGTCATCTTGAAAGAAAAAAAACTGAGCGACATTTGGAATATCAATGCTGTAAGTACCAATAACCTCGCCAGTAACTCTATAATATACATCAGGATTTGTATTATTAGATATTAGTTCAGTTAAATTTAAAACATCAATGTATTCTGCAAAAGTAACTTTAAAAGAGTAAAGAGCAACTGGATTTAAAGAGTTACTATTTGAATCTACCAACTCTGCTGTAAAAACATATTTGGTGCCGTTATTAAGAGCAGGTAAGATGATCTCTCCTGAAGAATTTGTAGTATTTCCTGAATCTACGGTAGTACCGTTACTGTCTATTTTTAAGCTCCATTCTAATGAGCCTTCAGAAGGCATGTTAAAATTGGTAACCTCAAAGTCAATACTAGGGCTTACAGAATATTCTGGATCGGCAATAATATCAGAACCACTGGCAGGAGCATCAATAAGAGTAATAGTTTGCCCAAAAGACAAGGAACTTAATAATAGGGTAAAAAGATAAAATGTAATTTTTTTCATTAAAAAAGTTTTTTATTAGTTGCGAAAACTAATGATATTATATGTTTTAACAAAAAAACATAACAAAAAATCGATGTATAGCAATTGTTATTCAAGATGAAAATCAGACTCTATTCTAGAGAACAATCAACTTTCTAGTCTCACTCACGTTGTTTTCGGTAATTTTTAAGATATAAACTCCTTTTTTAAGATTAGAAATATTTAACTCTTTGCTTTTTAGTTTTAAAGTAAGTAATTGTTTGCCAAGTACATTATAAATGTCTATTTTTTTAATGCTATTTAATTTACTTGAAATAGTGATATAGCCTGTTTCGCTTTTAACAGGATTAGGATAAAAGCTTAAACCCTCAATAGACTGTTGATGATGAATAGGCGTACTTGCTTTTTGTGCATTCGTATTTTGCACAAAAAACAAACAGATGATACAGGTAAAAAAGAAAAAGTAGCCTTTTTTCATACGTTTAAATATACTAAATTATTGCAAAAGTAGTGCCAAATATATGTCTTGTTTACCAAAAGTTTAACAAGGTGTAAGCTATGTGTTACCTTAGTGTTATTAATTCATTAGTGTCCGATAAAAGATTTAAAAAGCGGGATTTCCAAGATAGGATTTCCCGCTTATTTTGTATCTTGAAGTTATCACACATCCAAGATATGAATAAAAGTAAAAACTTTAGCGGACACCCCATAATCAAACAGGTATTAAATTTCATTTTGCCCAAAGATGTTCATCGGACAGCCAAAAAGCACAACAGCGATCGCTATACCAAAAAGTTTACCACCTATGAGCATTTGGCCACTATGGTATTTACCGTGATCAGTGGCTGTAGCTCACTTCGTGAGGTTTCCAGTATTATGCTTGCCTGCGAGGGAAAGATCAACCATCTAGGACTCACGGACTTTCCAAAACGCAGTACCTTGTCAGATGCTAACAGGAGAAGAAGCTCTGAAGTATTTGCCGATATTTATCATTTACTCTACAAACGTTACCATCGCTTTTTATCGGACAGCAGACCCTTAGAACCTGCAGTGAAGAACCTTAAAATCGTTGATTCCTCGACCATCCCCCTATTTAGTGACATTCTTAAAGGTGTAGGAAGGAACCCGCTCAACGGCAAAAAGAAAGGAGGTATCAAGATGCATACTATGATAAACGCCATGGAAGACGTTCCTTGTCTGATTAAGTTTTCAAGCGCGGCCACGCACGACCACACCTTTTTAAAAGACCTGGAACTCAAGAAGGGCTCTTATGTGGTTTTTGACAAAGGGTATGTGGATTATGAGCAATACCAAAAATGGACACTGGAAGATGTTTACTTTGTGACTCGGCAAAAGGACAATGCTCGCTATACAAGCCTTGAAGAGTTTGATATCTCCAATAAAGTGGACGATGCTGTCTTAAAGGACGAAAAAATAGGGCTTACGGACAAAAACGGCAATGCTTTTTCCCTGAGGAGAATCGCTTTTTGGCACGAAAAGCACCAAAAAGTTTATGAGTTCATCACTAATAATTATGATCTTGATGCAGACAAAATAGCCGACATCTATAAAAATAGGTGGCAGATTGAGACGATGTTCAAGCGGCTTAAACAGAACTTTCCGCTAAAGTATTTTTTGGGAGACAATCAAAATGCCATCGAAATACAAATCTGGGTCAGTTTGATAATCCAGCTCATTATGCTTGTGATCCAAAGAAAAGCCCAAAGAAACTGGGCTTATTCCAATATGATGTCCGTCATACGATACCATTTGATGACATATATCGATTTGTTCAAATTCCTGAAAAACCCAGAAGCTAATTGGGAAGAGATTACAACCAAAAACATTGGGCAATTAAGCCTTTTTGACCCATAAGGAGGTTCTGTTTTCAAAATAAAGAGTGCGATCAATAAAAAAGGCCAACACCAAAGCTTTTTTAGCTAATTCTGTTTTTTATCGGACAACAATATTATTAATTAAATTATTTAGATTAAATTATTGGATATGTTTTATATTTACTAAATCAAACAAGAGATACCGTAATGAATAAAAAGGATATTAAAATTTTACTGGTTGATGATGAACCAGATATTTTAGAAATTGTTGGATATAATTTATCTAGTGAAGGCTACCAAGTCATTACGGCCGAAAACGGACATGAGGGGGTTAAAAAGGCTAAAAAAGAATTGCCGCATCTTATTATACTAGATGTTATGATGCCCGAAATGGATGGTATTGAAGCTTGTGAAATCATTAGAAAAAATCCGGACTTAAAAAATACGATTGTTACCTTTTTAACGGCTAGAGGTGAGGATTATTCGCAAGTAGCTGGTTTTGATGCTGGAGCCGATGACTATATTACGAAGCCTATAAAGCCAAAAGTTTTGGTTAGTAAGGTGAAAGCGCTTTTAAGACGCTTTAAAGAGGAAGACGTTGCCGATACCATGAAAATTGGTAATTTAATTATTAATCGTGATGAATATAAAATTACTTCTAAAGGTGTTGAAATCATTCTGCCTAGAAAAGAGTTTGAATTACTTTCATTATTAGCTTCTAAACCAGGGAAAGTATTTAAAAGAGATGAAATTTTAGATGCTGTTTGGGGAAATGAAGTAGTCGTGGGTGGTAGAACCATTGATGTTCACATTAGAAAGCTTCGTGAAAAACTAGGAGATGATAGCTTTAAAACTATTAAAGGCGTGGGTTATAAGTTTGTTGATTAATGTCTTCACAATTTAAAAAATCATATCGTTTCGCGGTAAGAACATCGTTGTTGATAGTCTTTTATACAACACTCGTAATGGGTGTTTTTTTGTATTATCTCGAAGTCTTTAGGTGGTACTGGCTCGCTCTATTTAGTATCATTTTGTTTGTATTTGCGTTAGTGATTATTCAGTTTAATGTTGAGCGGTTTATCTATAAGCGTATTAAGAAAATATACGACGATTTAACCTTGCTCGAGTCTGCCAAACTATCTAAAGGACCTATAACAACAAATATTCAAACTCTTACCGAGGATATCGATCGTTATGCTAAGGATAAAAAGATAGAAATTGAAACTTTAAGGGTTAGAGAGGAGTATCGAAAAGAGTTTATAGGAAATGTGTCTCATGAATTAAAAACGCCTTTATTTACAGTTCAAGGCTATATTTTAACTTTGTTAGATGGTGCAGCAGACGATAAGGAAATTCGAAAAAAATATCTAGAACGCGCCAGTAAAGGAATTGAAAGACTTGGATTTATTATCAAAGACCTGGATATGATTACCAAGCTTGAAGTGGGAGACCTTAGGTTGCAATACGAGGTTTTTAATATCGTAGAGCTTATCAGGCAAGTTTTTGACATGCTGGAAATGAAGGCTAATAAAAAAGACATTACCTTAACTTTTGATAGAAAATATATCACCCCGGTTTTTGTTCGTGCAGACAAAGAACGTGTGCAGCAAGTTTTAGCAAACTTAATTGTGAACTCGATTAAATACGGAAGTGAAAGAGGCACCACCGAAATAAGTATAGAAAACCTTATAAAAAATAAAATAATCATTCGGGTAACCGATAATGGTGAAGGTATAGCTAAAATGCATTTACCACGTTTGTTTGAACGTTTTTATCGCGTAGATAAAAGTGGGTCACGAAAAGAAGGTGGGTCAGGTCTTGGTTTGTCTATTGTAAAACACATTATAGAAGCGCATAAAGAGAAAATCTATGTAGAAAGTGAAGAAGGTATTGGTAGTGAGTTCTCCTTTACTTTAGAAAAAGCTGAATAGGGCTTTATAATTTGGCGTAAAATCAAAGGCTTTCAGTCCTTCATAGGCTACAATTTCTTCTAATTTATCTATGGTAAATTCATCCTGATGACATGTAGGAACCATACTTAATTCCCAAAGCCTTTCTGCAAGATACTCTTGTTCAAATTGTCCGGGGGTTGGAATAAAAAAGGCCTTTTTGTTAAGTTTTGCTAAATCCATGACGGTGGTATACCCAGAACGCGAAATGATTAAGGCGCTTTCATTGATGGTTTTTTCAAGCAATTTTGAGGTCATGAAATTATAAATGGTGATGTTTCCAATAACTTCTTTGGTTTGTTGGGCTTCCATCTGGCCTTTTACAAAAACAATTTTTCCTGTGTAGCTTTTAAGTTCTTGTAAAAGCTTTTCTTCTAAAAAAGAACGTTGCGGTTCTGGCCCCGAAATTAAAACCATCAAATCATTTTTAATAACCTCGTTTGATGCTGTAAATCGGCTTAAAGGCCCTATGTATTCCGTAGGGATATCGAATGTTTTTACATGACCTAGTTTACCACTTAAATTCGGTTCTCCAGGAATATCGGGTACCCAGCATCTGTCAAATTTCTTTATGAATTTTTGATGCATTTTAGTACTTAACCAAGAGGTGCTTCCGCTTAAAACATATAATTGATGTGTTATAAAAACAGAAGGTACTTTTTTGTTTCTTACCCCTATTCTGTTATCTGAAATAATTCCAGCAATATCGTGTGTGTCTAGAATTTCAGCAACTGCTTTTTTTTCCCTTTTTATAGCCTTTAGAAGCTTAGGAGAGTCTTTAATTAGTTTTAATTTAAAGTGTTTTCCGTTTTTGGCATAAGTCACGTTATACGAAGGCAGTTCGATAGTCGATATATTCGGAAACTCTTTTCTTAACAAATCTAATGCAGCACCATCGCTAGCTATAATGGGGATGAAATTATCGGCAATTAAAGCGTTTATAATGGGTATGCATCGGGTGGCATGACCTAGGCCCCAATTTAATGGAGCGACCAAAACTTGCTTTTTCATAGCTGGGTGTTATTATTTCATTTTGCATGAAGCAAAGTGCTGCATCTTCGCAACACCGAACCTTAAATTTAATTATATATTTACTTCGTAATGCAGCTTGTGAAAATTTTTATAATTTCAAAGGTAAGTGTATTATCACTCTTTTATATTTCCTTAATTTTACCAAATCTATTTCAAATAATAATTAATTGTTAATTCATTGTTTTAAAATAGTTTAACGTTGTCATACTTTTGCAAGTTATTACAGCAGTGAAATTAAATAATTAAAAATAGTAAGCATACCTTGGGAAGCAAAAATAAACTTAGAAGATTTAAGGAAAACGAAACATTTTCAAATGTATTTCAACCTACAAGAGATGAGCTTGTGGAATCTCAATTCAATTTAAAGGGGCATTGGCGTACTGAAGTTTTTAAAAATAACAACCCTTTGGTTTTAGAGTTAGGTTGCGGAAAAGGAGAATATTCTGTGGCTTTAGCTCAAAAATACCCAGATAAAAATTTCATTGGAATTGATATCAAAGGGGCACGCTTCTGGCGTGGGGCAAAAACAGCACTAGAAGATGGGATTTCTAATGTGGCTTTTTTACGAACTCAAATAGAGCTTATTGATCATGCTTTTGCCGAAGGTGAAGTCGATGAAATCTGGATTACCTTCCCAGACCCACAAATAAAATACAAGCGTACCAAGCATCGTATGACCAATGCAACATTCCTGGAGCGTTATAAGAAAATATTAAAACCTGAAGGCGTGGTTAATCTCAAAACAGACAGTGAATTTATGCACGGTTACACCCTTGGTTTGTTACATGGTGCTGGGCATGAAGTGCTTTATGCAAATCATAATGTTTACAAACAAGAGGGGAGTCCAGAAGAAGTTACATCTATTCAGACATTTTATGAATCTCAGTATTTGGAGCAAAACAAAGCGATAACCTATATCAGGTTTAAAATCAAATAAGTTTGGAGATTACAGTTGTATTTTTATTAGGTTTTATCTTTGCATTTTTAGGTGTAATTCCTCCTGGCTTATTGAATATGACCGCAGCAAAAATTAGCCTAAAGGAAGGACATGTTCGCGGTATCATGTTTTCCATTGGTGCCTGTATTGTGGTTTTAGGTCAAACCTATATCGCTTCCATTTTTGCTAGTTATTTAAGTATACATCCCGAAGTTGTTGATGTGCTAAGGCGGGTTGCGGTTGTTATTTTTATTTTAATTACCATTTACTTTTTGTTTATAGCAAAATCTAAAGAACCCAAAGAGGTCAAGCTGCAAAAAAGAAGCAAGCACAGTCGTTTTTTTCAAGGTGTATTGATGTCGGCGTTAAACGTATTTCCTATACCTTATCAAGCTTATATGACCATTTCATTGGCTTCATTGGGCTGGATAACTTTTGAAAAAATTAGTGTGATTTCGTATGTTGCTGGAGCTGTAATGGGATCGTTTGCAACGCTGTATTTGTATATTTTCTTTTTTGATAAAATTAAAAGTAAGGCGCTTACCTCTCAAAAAAACATGAATCGTCTTATAGGAGGTATCACAGCAATCATGTCTATAGTAACCATCATAGGGATTATAAAGGGGTCATGAAACCAGATACTCTAAGTTTTTTCGAACGTGTATATGAAGTAGTCAGGCAAATTCCTTTCGGATGCGTAACGAGCTATGGCGCTATTGCAGCCTATTTGGGAGCTGCGCGAAGCGCAAGAATGGTTGGTTACGCCATGAATAATGCGCATGATAAGGACGTGCCTGCGCACCGTGTCGTAAACCGTAAGGGTTTATTAACGGGCAAGCATCACTTTGGAGGTACACATTTAATGCAGCAGCTTCTCGAAAATGAAGGGGTTGTGGTAAAAGACAACCAAATTCAGAATTTCGAGAAAGTGTTTTGGAACCCATCTGAAGCATTTCCATATCAGTTAGCTTGATTTTAAGTTAGGCGTTATAGTAAGCGATTTTTTCTTACGAGCAGAAAGATTCAGAATTTTATCTAAAAGATTAATTTCATTCTTAAAGAGTGTTTTCTTTAAATCCTGCATTTCTTTTTCCATTTGCTTCTTAATTATTTTTTTAAGGTCGCTGGTAAATGCTAAGTTAAAAGCTTTTTTGTAAAGGTAAATGTGATTTGCAAGTATTATTTCGTCATCGGCAATACAGATTGAAACTTGATTTTTTTCATCTAATAAATAGTATTCATCAGAAATAGGTGAAATTAATTTTTTGATTGATTGATCTTCCGAATAGTTCTTTATAATGTCAATTATGAATTTACAATCTTCCCGGGTGGCCTTGCTTTCGAAGTTAAACATCTTAAACATAATTAGTTATATTAAACTGTTATGATGTAGGTGTCTTAGGTTGTGTAAACCTATATGAGTAATAAAAACATCAATATACGATTTGGTATATATTGGAAAAGTCGTTTTTTTACTAGCCTGGTCTTTACTAAGATACGAAATTCTTTAAACAAATTTGTTATGTATACATAAAAATATGGGTCTTATCTAGCTACTAATTTTTCATGATTTTAATTTAAAAATAACTGATTAAAAAGCTAGTGTTACATAATAACACTGTTGTTTTAATAAGGCCTTTCCTAATAATAATAGCTCTTAAGGTTGGAAAAGATAGCGCTATACGCCCTTGCGCTAAAGTTAATTATAAACAAAACTTATAAGATAGAAGTTTCGTCGTAGTACATTATTAATTATCTTTGTAGCTAGAATTAATTTGAATAAATGAAGCTTAATAAGAAAGATATTTTAACAGCACTCGAAAGCATTACAGTTCCAGGAGAAGGACAAAATATGGTGGAAAGTGGAGCTGTTAAAAATGTAGTAACTTTTGGAGATGAAGTTATTGTTGAAATTACCATAAAGAACCCAAGTTTACAGGCGAAAAAACGTACTGAAGTTGATATTTTAAAAACCATTCATGAAAAGGTTTACGAGAAGGCTAAAATTAAAGTCAATGTAAAAGTTGAAGCGCCTGAAAGTCCGAAACTCAACGTGATAAAAGGTAAACCAGTACCAGGAATCAAAAATATTATAGCAGTGGCATCCGGAAAGGGTGGTGTAGGGAAATCTACGGTTACAGCCAATTTAGCGGTGTCTTTGGCAAAAATGGGCTTTAAAGTTGGTGTTCTAGATGCTGATATTTATGGACCATCGATGCCCATCATGTTTGATGTGGTAAATGACAAACCTTTAGCAGTAAATGTTGATGGGAAATCGAAAATGAAACCCATTGAAAGTTATGAGGTAAAGATCTTATCTATTGGCTTTTTTACCCAACCTAACCAAGCAGTAGTTTGGAGAGGCCCCATGGCAGCCAAGGCTTTAAATCAGATGATTTTTGATGCCCATTGGGGAGAACTTGATTTTTTATTATTAGACCTTCCTCCGGGAACAGGAGATATTCACTTAAGCATCATGCAGTCTTTGCCTATTACGGGATCCGTAATAGTGAGTACACCCCAAAATGTGGCTTTGGCTGATGCTAAAAAGGGCGTTGCTATGTTTCAACAAGATAGTATCAATGTGCCTGTTTTAGGATTGATAGAAAATATGGCGTATTTTACACCAGAAGAATTGCCAGACAACAAATATTATATTTTTGGTAAAGAAGGTGCAAAACATTTGGCCGAAGATTTAAAAGTACCGTTTTTAGGTGAGTTGCCTCTTGTGCAAAGTATTAGAGAAGCAGGTGATGTTGGTCGCCCGGCTGCACTTCAAACAGGAACAGCTCTAGAAGATGCCTTCCTAAAAATCACACAGCAAGTGGTTCAAGAAGTTGTTCGTAGAAACGATGATTTACCGCCTACAGAGGCTATTAAAATAACAACAATGGCTGGTTGTGCAGTGGTTAAAAAATAAGGATATGACATCAGAAGAGTTAAAAATAAATGTTGAAAAAGCACTTGAAGAAATTCGACCTTTTTTACAAAGTGATGGTGGTGATATTTCATTGCTGTCTATTGAAAATGATACTTTAGTAAAGGTGCGTTTAGAAGGAGCATGTGTTGGGTGTAGTGTGAATCAAATGACACTTAAATCTGGTGTGGAAATGACCATAAAAAAATATGCGCCTCAAATAGAGCAGGTTATTAATATTGAAAACTAATTGAATGCGCTGTAAAAGCTTCAGTTAAATGATTGTTTCAATGTAAAAGGGTTTCTAAAAAATATAGAATTTTATAAATTCAATATTTTTTAGAAACTTTTTTTAATTAGCCTTATAAAACTTATTATAATAAAGGTGCTTCGATTAAATTTGTATTCGAAATTAAAAAAGACTTGCGTTTACCCGAACAAAAATTAAGTAATGGAAGATATTAATATCAAAATAACAGATAGAGATGGTGTCACTCATGACATTGTTGCGCCAACTGATATGGCAATGAATCTTATGGAAGTAGTAAGATCCTATGAACTAGCACCAGAAGGAACAATTGGAGTTTGTGGAGGTATGGCGATGTGCGCTTCTTGTCAATGTTACGTGCTGAGTGATACGGTTTTACCGGAAATGAGTGATGATGAAGAAGCGATGCTTTCGGAGGCATTCGATGTTAAAGACAATAGTCGTTTAGGTTGTCAAATTCAAATGACTCCAGAAATGGAAGGACTAGAAGTGGAATTGGCTCCAGAAAGTTAATTGCAATCCATTTAAAGGTTTTATACACCCTTTTAAAAAATAAATTTAGACCTAAAAAAACCCCGTTTTTACGGGTTTTTTTAGATCCAAATTAAAATGTTTCGGGTATTTTCTGGTGATTTTAATTTGTGGATTTATTTTTTTGGGAATCCGCAAATTTTTCAACCGCAGTTTCTACTTCTTTTTGGTGTCCTCAAAAGGTTATAGATTTAGAAACTACTTTACCCATCAGAGTATAAGAATTTTGCCAGAACAAAAATATTGACAATAGATTTTTAATAATTTTTCATTTTGTTTTAATAGATCGATTGTTTCTTAGGCCAAGTTTAATAACTTTTTTAGCTCAAAAAAGGAGGCCCTTGTTTTTCACCCGTTTAGAAATAAAAAACCGAGATAAAAAGAAATTGTGCTTTTATAATCTAATCCAGTTAATTTAAAAGGTAAACCAGGGAGACGTTTTAGTTGTCGTCACCAATTTTATCTACTTCTTTTTTTACCTTATCCGAGGTTTTTTTAATGGCATCTTCGGTAGCATCAGCTGCATGGTCTATGGCTTTTCCTGTGGCGTCTACAGCGTGGTCGACGGCTTTTTCGGTGGCGTGTGCAGCATCTTCTAAAGCTTCTCCAGTGGCATCAGCAGCGTCTTCAATAGCTTCACCTGCTTTATCGGCCGATTCTTTCATGGCTTCTTTAGCTGAATCTGCTTTTTTTGAATCTCTACAAGAAGTGAATCCCAGAGTTAAAAATGCGCATAAAACGGTACTTAAAATGATTCTTTTCATTTTTTTTGGGTTTGTGTTAATAATTAGTTTTAAACATGTATTTAACACAGTAACTAAAAAGTGTTGCGTTAAACGCTATAATATACGCAAATAATTTAAGATTTGGATTACTGCTCCTTTATTCTTTTTAATGAATACTTCGTTTTGTATACCAGTAGCGTGTCGTTTGTTTTCGTTTTCAATCAAATCTGTTAAAATGGTATCAAATTGATTTTGGGTGGCAACCGAGAACATCCCTCCGTTTTCTATGAGCGCTTTGGCTTCTGGAAATTTGTCGTAGTGATTGCCTATAATAATGGGAATACCAAAAACAGCAGGTTCTAAAGTGTTGTGTAATCCGGTATGACCTAGACCACCGCCTACATAAGCGATATCGGCATAGTTGTATATTTTTGTAAGTATGCCAATGGTGTCTACAATAAAAACTTTGGCCTGAACCAAATTACTACTTTGTTTATTAGAATAAAGTACGGTTGGCGCTTTAATTTGCTTTTGAATATGGTTTATCTGATCAGATTTGATATTGTGGGGCGCAATGATAAACTTGACGTCTTTATCGCTATGGTTATTGATGAAATTTATTAGCATTGCTTCGCCTTCTGGCCATGTGCTACCAGCAACAATGCACAACTTATTATCTTTAAAAGTTTCAATAAAATCTAAAGTATTATCGATGCTTAATTGGTTGTAAACCCTGTCGTACCTAGTGTCGCCAGTAATGGTTGTATTTCGATAGTTTATAGAATGAAGTAAGGTTTGAGAGGCTTCGTTTTGAGTGAAAATATGCTCGAAAGCAAATAAGGCATCTCTTAAAGGTTTACCGTAATATTTAAAATAGGGTTGGTTTTCTCGAAAAGCCGCCGAGATTAAAACGGCTTTACCCTCACGTTTTTTTAATTCTTTTAAGTAATTGGGCCAAATATCGTACTTAACAAAAATAGTAAGCTCGGGATGTACCAGGTTTAAAAAACGTTTAGCATGGGCTTTGGTGTCTATGGGTAAGTAAACGACAATATCGGCAATAGGACTGTTTTTTCGAATTTCATAGCCCGATGGCGAAAAAAAACTCAGCACAATTTTATGCGTCGGATAGTGTTGGCGTAAGGCCTGGAAAGCAGGCAGGCCTTGCTCATACTCGCCCAAAGAAGCGCAATGAAACCAAAGCGTTTTGTCGCTAGAATTTAATCCGTCTTTTAATACAGAAAAGGTGTTTTTTCTGCCTATAACGCCCTTTTTTAGTTTGTCACTAAAAATACCGCTAAGGGGTAGTATGGCGTTGGTTATTTGTGTGCCTAAATTATAAAGTAAATCCACTATTTTTCTTTGTGCTAAAATACATGACTTTAAAATATTATGAGAATTAAAAGCATAATTTGTTAAAATTTATGACTGGAATTTAACTAGACATCATCCATATTATTCTTTTTATAAGGCTCTAGAAACCCAATCATTTTGTAAATTTGTGTACTGTAAACTCAGTTTGAGTTTCATTAAAATTAGTCTTTGCTAATCTTATGATTTAGCGGGCTCAACTCTTTTTTTAGATGAAAAAAATTCAAATGGTAGACCTTAAAGGTCAATATAGTGAGATTAAAGATATTGTTAATCCTTCCATTCAAGAAGTTATAGAAAACACCGCCTTTATAAACGGTCCTAAAGTTCACGAATTTCAGAAAAATTTAGAAAATTATTTAGGTGTAAAACACGTTATTCCTTGTGCCAATGGTACCGATGCCCTTCAAATTGCCATGATGGGCTTAGGGTTAAAGCCAGGCGATGAGGTGATTACAGCCGATTTTACCTTTGCCGCTACGGTTGAGGTGATTGCCTTACTGCAATTAACTCCCGTTTTAGTTGATGTGAATGCAGATGATTTCAATATTAATATAGAAGCGATTAAAAACGCTATTACGCCAAAAACAAAGGCAATTGTACCAGTGCATCTTTTTGGGCAATGTGCCCATATGGAAGCGATAATGGAGCTAGCAAAAGCTCATAATTTATTTGTAATTGAAGATAACGCCCAAGCTATAGGCGCCAATTATACCTATGCTGATGGTACAAAAGTAAAAGCAGGCACTATTGGACATGTTGGTGCAACTTCTTTTTTTCCTTCAAAAAATTTAGGATGTTACGGTGATGGTGGTGCTATTTTTACAAACGATGATGCTTTAGCCCATACCATTCGCGGTATTGTAAACCACGGTATGTATGAGCGTTATCATCATGATGTCGTGGGGGTTAATTCACGCTTAGACAGTATTCAGGCCGCGGTTTTAGATGCTAAACTACCACTTTTAGATCAGTATAATAATCGTAGAATTGAAGCTGCTAATAAATATGATGCGGCTTTTAAGGACGTTGAAAATATCGTTACACCTTATCGCTATGGCGATTTAGATAATCATGTATTCCATCAATATACCTTACAAGTAAAGGGTGTAGATCGCGATGCTTTAGTAAAGCACCTAAATGCAAATGACATTCCTTGTGGTGTGTATTATCCAATTCCACTGCATAGACAAAAAGCCTATGTAGATGAGCGTTATCATGAAGCCGATTTTGAAGTGACTAATCAATTGGTTAAGGAAGTGATTTCATTACCTATGCACACCGAATTGGACGACGAACAAATACATTTTATAACAACAACTATAATAAGCTATTTAAATGAGTAAAATTTTAGTCACAGGCGGCCTAGGCTTTATAGGTTCGCATACTGTAGTAGAACTTCAGAATGAAGGATATGAAGTCGTAATTATTGATGATTTATCGAATTCTTCTGAAAAAGTATTAGACGGCATTACAGCCATAACAGGTAAAACACCACTTTTTGAAAAGTTAGATTTAAAAGAAAAAGCTGGCGTTGAAGCTTTTTTTGCTAAACATAACGACATCAAAGGTGTGATACATTTCGCAGCAAGTAAAGCTGTTGGCGAAAGTGTGCAAGAGCCTTTATTGTATTATGAAAACAATATAAGCACCTTAGTTTATATTTTAAAAGAGTTGAAAAAACTACCTGAAGCCTCCTTTATTTTTAGTTCTTCTTGTACGGTTTACGGTCAAGCCGATGAATTGCCAATCACAGAAAACGCCCCTGTAAAACAGGCTGAATCCCCTTATGGAAACACCAAACAAATAGGAGAAGAAATTATTAGTGATACCTGTAATGTGGTGCCAAGCTTAAAAGCTATAGCACTGCGCTATTTCAATCCCGTTGGCGCTCATGAATCGGCAGCAATTGGAGAACTTCCTATTGGAGTACCTCAAAATCTAGTGCCATTTATTACCCAAACAGCCATTGGTTTACGTGAGCAATTGTCTGTTTTTGGTGATGACTACCCTACGCCAGACGGTACCTGTATTCGTGATTATATTCACGTAGTAGATTTAGCTGAAGCACACGTGGTAGCCTTAAAACGTTTGTTAGAAGGAAAAAACAAAGCGAACTATGAAACCTTTAACTTAGGAACAGGAACGGGAAGTTCGGTTTTAGAAGTTGTAAAGTCTTTTGAAAAGGTTTCTGGTGAAAAATTAAATTATAAAATCGTAGGTAGAAGAGCAGGAGATATTATCTCTGCTTATGCCGATACGAATAAAGCTAACGATGAGTTAGGTTGGAAAACAAAACTTTCTCTAGACGATGCGATGCGTTCGGCTTGGAAGTGGGAACAAAAAGTAAGAGCGGAACAGTAAGTTTTTGTTTTTACTAAAATTAAAAAAGCATTAAAACCTCAAGTTGAAGTTTTAATGCTTTTTTTATAACTATTTCTGACTCTTTTCCTTCGGACGAATAATCATTCTAAAAGATTGGTCTTTGTTGATGTAGTAGCCCATCCAATCGTAAAAGGCACGCATTCTATTTCTAAAATTAACTAAAGACATGATGTGTACAAAAATCCAAACCCACCATGCTATAAATCCTTTTAAAAAGAATTTTTGGTTGGGGCCATCGGTAACTGCTTTGTTGGTGCCAATAATGGCCATCGATCCTTTGTCGTTGTAACTAAAGGCTTTCCAATCGTTAGATAATAGATTTCTTCCTAAATTAAGCGCTTGTTGAATGGCTACTTGTGCCAATTGTGGATGTCCATCGGGATATTTTTTGTCATCCATAACTATAGAACCATCACCAATCGCATAAATATTGTTGTAGCCTTCAACTAAATTATGACCGTTTGTTTTTAAGCGTTTGCCACGACCATAAGATGCTTCTTTAAAACCCTTAAAGGTTCTTGCTGAAATTCCCGCGGCCCAAATTAAATTTCTAGAATGAATTTCTGTGCCATCTGAAAGGTAAACGACATCATCTTTAAAGTCATTTACAAAGGTGTTTAGTTTAATATTGATGCCGTAGTCTTTTAATTTATCATAGGTGTATTCTTGTGTTTTTTTAGACATAGCTGCCAATACAGCATCTTGCCCATCAATTAAATAAATGTCACCTAAGTCGGAGGTGTCTAATTCAGGGTAGTCCTTCGCTAAAATATGCGCACGCATTTCAGAAAATAACCCTGAAAGCTCTACGCCTGTAGGGCCCGCTCCCGCAATAACAAAAGATAATAAGGTTTTTCTTCTGTTGGGATCGGTAATACGTGTTGCGCGTTCGAGTCGTGTAAAGATTAAATTTCGAAGGGCAAGAGCATCCGAAATGGTTTTCATCGGTAAGCTAAGTTTGGCGATATTTTCATTGCCAAAAAAATTGGTTTCAGCACCTGTAGACATGACTAAAATGTCGTAGTGCAATTCACCGTTGCTTAAAATGATTTTGTTTTCTTCAGGGATAACCTCTTGCAGTTCGCCCATTCGGAAGCCTACGTTTTTGTTTCGTAATATTTTTCGGTAGGGGTAACTAATCGCCGAAGGCTCCATAAATCCTGCAGCAACTTGGTATAAAAGCGGAGGAAAGAAGTTGTAATTGTTTAAATCGACTAAAATGACTTTAAAATGACTTTGATTTTTTAGTTGATCGACCAGTTGTAAACCAGCAAAGCCTCCACCAACAATGATAATGGTTTTTTCTTTTTTCATAGAACAATTTTGGTAGTTGTGTAACAATGTTTAGTTGTTACAAAGATACATGTGTTTTCTTGAAAATGTAAGTGAGGAGTGGATAAACTTTGATGGATTCTAGTGTTTTATAAATACAAAAACGGACTAAAAAAAGTTGATTTTAGTCCGTTTTTAAATTTTATATATGCTGTATTTTTAAGCCGATTTCTGCTTTTTAAAACTCATTAAAAGTAAAATAATCATTCCAGCGCTCACCGACATGTCAGCTAAATTAAAGATGCCTGTTTTAAAAACGCCACCCAAGTCTATAAACAAAAAATCAGTTACTGAACCATATACAATTCTATCGTAAACATTGGCAATACCACCACCAATAATACTGGCAAATGCAAAAAGCGACCAATTATCTAGTGTTTTGTCTTTTAAAATGTGTCTTAATACAAGACCTAATACAACAATAGGTAATATTAACAAAAGAATGATACGAAGGGTTGGATTCAAATCGCTTCCCATGCCTAAAAAGGCGCCTGTGTTTTCCACATTCATAAGAGTGAAATAGTCTCCAATAATAGGAATGCGTTCGCCCGGTTGGGTATCGGTTCTACCAACTATGGTTGCTCTAACAATCACTTTTGAAATTTGATCGGCAGCAATGGTTAGAAAAATAACCAAAAAAATGTAGATGGAACGTTTTGTGATTTTCATCTAAATTAATTTTCAAAAGTAGCCGAAACAGTTTCTGAGGCTCTATTAATCTTTTTAACCAAACCTTGTAAAACTTTCCCAGGACCAACTTCAGTAAATAAAGTGGCGCCATCTGCAATCATTTGCTCAACAGACTGCGTCCAACGTACTGGAGCTGTTAACTGAGAAATTAAGTTTGCTTTTATAGCGGCTTCATCACTTACCGCATTGGCCGTTACATTTTGATAAATTGAGCAGTTTGGTTTGCTAAAAGTCGTGTTTTCTATAGCTGCAGCAAGCTCTTCACGTGCAGGCTCCATAAGTGGTGAATGAAAAGCGCCACCAACAGGTAATACTAAAGCACGTCTTGCTCCAGCATCTTTTAAGGCTTCACAAGCTTTGCTAATAGCTTCAATTTCCCCTGAAATCACCAATTGACCAGGACAGTTGTAGTTAGCTGCAACCACAACACCTTCGGTTTGTTTACAAATATTTTCAACCAGGTTATCTTCTAAACCTAAAACAGCGGCCATAGTACTTGGTTGTAATTCACAAGCTTTTTGCATGGCTAAAGCACGTTGAGATACAAGTTTCAATCCGTCCTCAAAAGTTAAAGCACCATTGGCAACTAATGCTGAAAACTCTCCTAAAGAGTGTCCTGCAACCATATCTGGTTTAAAACTATCTCCTAATGTTTTGGCTAATATCACTGAATGTAAAAAGATAGCAGGCTGAGTCACTTTGGTTTCCTTCAAGTCTTCTGCAGAACCTTCAAACATGGTGTCTGTAATTTTAAAACCTAAAATATCATTGGCTTTTTCAAATAATTCTTGTGCTAAGGCAGAGTTTTCATAAAGATCTAAACCCATTCCAGTAAACTGTGCGCCTTGACCAGGAAAAATATATGCATTCATTGTTTTTAATTTTTTAGAGCTGCAAAAATAAGCATTATAAATTTAGTCGTTATATATGCTTTTAATAATTTTGGCAGGATTTCCTGCAACCGCAATATCATTTGGAAAACTTTTTTGTTCTTACCTATCCAGAGCCAACGACAACATTATTAACTAAGGTGACGCTCGAACAAATAGTAGCAGGGCTCCCCATCCAAACATTATGGACAATAATTATGTATTGCGTATTCCTTGCAGCTGTTTCTATCTTTAAATTCTAGAGGGAGTGTCGCCGGCTAACAGTTTCTCTTTTCCTGTCATAGTATTTTGAATTTAGAAAGCAGCAATGGCAGCTTCAGCACAGCGTTCACCATCCATGGCTGCTGAAACAATGCCTCCAGCATAACCACCACCTTCGCCACATGGATATAAATTGGTAATTTGAGGATGTGCCAAATGCTCCGTTCTAGGAATGGAAACCGGCGATGAGGTTCTGGATTCTACGCCAACAATATTGGCTTCTTCAGTATAATAACCTTTCATTTTTTGTCCGAAGGCCTCAAAACCTTTGCGTAATCGTCCTCCAATAAATTTTGGAAGTAAGGAGTGAAGCGGCGCCGAATTTAATCCAGGTTGGTAAGAGCAGTCATTCAAACGGTTAGAAAATTTACCTTCCACAAAATCTGTTAGACGTTGTGCTGGGGCTACCTGACTTCTTCCGCCTGCGGTAAAAGCCAAACGCTCTAAGTTTTTTTGGTATTCTAGACCTTTTAATACGCCGAATTTTTCATACTTAGGTAAATCGGTGTCTACATTAATTTCAACAACAATACCCGAATTGGCATATAAATTATTTCGTTTTGAAGGCGACATGCCGTTTACAACCACCTCCCCATTGGCAGTAGCTGCAGGAACAATAAATCCGCCAGGACACATACAAAATGAATATACGCCTCGGTTGTTTACTTGCTGCACTAAACCGTATGAAGCCGCCGGAAGTAACTCACTACGTTTACCTGAACAGTGGTATTGAATAGAATCTATAATATGCTGAGGATGCTCCACACGAACACCCATAGCAAAAGATTTTGCCTCTAAGGCAATGTTTTTCTTATGAAGTAAATAAAAAATATCTCGTGCCGAATGTCCGGTGGCTAGGATGACTTTTTCAACGGCTAGTTCTTCGCCGTTTTGAATTTGAATGGCGTAAATGCTATTATTTTTTATTTTGAAATCGGTTACTCGGGTTTCAAAATGAACTTCGCCACCATATTTTAAAATGGTTTCACGAATGTTTTTCACCACTTTAGGTAATTTATTGGTGCCAATATGCGGATGCGCATCGATTAAAATTTGATCGGTGGCGCCGTGATACACAAGGTTTTCAAAAATACGCCGCACATCGCCACGTTTTAAACTTCGGGTGTATAGTTTACCGTCGCTGTAAGTTCCTGCTCCACCTTCACCAAAACAATAATTGGAATCTTCATTTACAAAGTGCTCTTGATTTATAGCTCTTAAGTCTCTTCGGCGGTCTTGTACATTTTTACCGCGTTCTAATACAATGGGTTTCATGCCGAGCTCTATACAACGTAAAGCAGCATACATGCCTGCTGGACCAAATCCAATAATATGAACCGATTTGGCTTTTGAAACATCTTTGTAGTCAAACTGATATTCGGAGGTTTTAGGTAAAGCTTCGCGAATATATACCGCCACTTTATAATTAAAAATGATTTTTGGTTTTCGAGCATCAATAGATTTGCGTAACACCTTTACGCCAGTAATGTCTTCTCTGTCTATATCGAGCTTTATGGCCGATTTGAACACCAGAATATCGCTACGCTCTTCCTCTGCTAACGTGATACGAAGTTGAATTTCTTTTACCATACTGCGAAATTAATGAAAATTGTATTGCTTTTGAGAATCACAAATAAAAAAGCTTGCAGAATCAAGTTGATGATTTTGCAAGCTTTATATAGCTTTAGAATGTTTAATTAAAATCTAAATGTTTTAAGAGTAAATCTGATAAATTATTAATTTGTTCCAATCCACTAATATACTTTTAATGCTTTCTCTCGAAACTATAATTAAATTTTTGCAATAAAGCTTCTGTTTTATCTATTTCCAAAGTGTTTAAGGTTATTATTTTCTAACGTAAGTGATAAATGAAAATTCGTATTCATTTTTATCATCGGTAGGATGAAACTTAAGTTGGGTTTCTTTCCATATCTTTTTATCAATTTCAGGAAAAAAGGTATCGGCTTCAAAGCTTTTATGTACACGAGTCAATTCAATTTTATCGGCTACCGTTAAGGCTTGTTCATAAATTTGGCCACCGCCAATAATGTATGGTTGTGGGTCGTTTTTACAAAAATCAATAGCCTCTTGAAGACTGTTTACAACAATAACGCCTTGCGGTACTGTGTAATCTTGTTGTCTGCTAATTACAACATGTGTACGATTTGGTAGTGGTTTCGGAAAGCTTTCAAAGGTTTTACGTCCCATGATAATATGGTGTCCGCTAGTTAAACTTTTAAATCGTTTTAAATCGTCACTTAAATGCCAAATTAATTTATTGTCTTTTCCTATCGCGTTGTTTTCCGCGGCAGCGACAATAATAGTAAGTTCTTGGTTTGGAGTCGTTTTTGTAGGTGCTATAGCGGCTTTAATTTCTGAGGTTTTCTTTACGACCTCTTCCTTAGGTAGTCCCGCCTGCAGTTGTTCAATACGCTTTTTTTGCTTGTCTACCAGTTTAGCTAATTGCTTTTGTTCCCAGTCTTTACCCATAAATTTATGAGTAACGTACACATTAAAGGCGTGATACACAAAAAAAAATGACCAAATAAGGATAGCAAAAACAAACCATTCGGCACCCAAAATCTCTGTTAATTCTGTACCCATACCTAGAACGGTATTGGCAAGTATTAAAAAGGCACTACCAATTAAGAATAAAACAAAGTGGAAATATAGCTTCTTTTTTTGTTTAATACGTTTTTGAGCATTTTTAATAAGTTCTAATTGCTCTTTGTCTATTTGTGGGGTTGGTTTTTTTTTGCCGAACATACGTATAAAATAATTATGGTAAAGTTAATGCTTTTTTATGGAGTTTAAAATCTATAATTGAGAATGCTTGTTTCTGATATAACTTAAAATTTAAAAGCTTAAAAGTTGTTGAAAATGAATATATAAGCTACGGCGATTATTGGTAATACGATAAATTTATGATTAAAATATTTTGTAAGTATTATTTTTTTTGAACCCAAATTATTAAAATGATAATTCTTTCACTATGAGTCTTCTAAATGATTATTTGTGCTAAAATCTTCATAAATTAGTTGTTATAACAACACAGAAAAAATTTAATTATGGCTATCAAAAAACAATATTTAAAAACAAAACCCGTATGTAAGGTAACGTTTGCAATTGAAGCTGAAGCGGCAAAAAAAGTTTCGGTTGTAGGAACTTTTAACGACTGGAATGAAAAAAAGGCAGTCTTGAAAAAGCTTAAAAATGGCACCTTTAAAGGAACAGTTGATTTAGATACAGGAAACACGTATGAGTTTAAGTACCTAGTAGATGGCGTTTATGTTAATGATACAGACGCTGATGCCTATGCATGGAACGATTATGCAGGCGCAGAAAATAGCGTTTTAAACTTGTAATATATAAAATTCTGACTATCATAATGTTAGATTCTGAGTGAGGTTGAGCCTGTCGAAATATCTTGATGAACCCAAGTATAATTTGAGTTTCGGCGGGCTCAAACTGATAAATATATTTAAGGAATGACGACTTTTTAGGTTATTTTAAATTATACAGCCACCTGACCTTTAATATGAGGATGTGGATCGTAATTTTCTAAGGTAAAGTCTTCAAATTTAAAGTCGAAAATATCTTTTACTTCCGGATTTATTTTCATGGTAGGAAGTGGTCTCGGCTCTCGGGATAATTGTAGTTTTAACTGTTCAAAATGATTGTTGTAAATATGGGCATCACCAAAGGTGTGGATAAATTCTCCAGCTTGGTAGCCGCAAACTTGTGCCATCATCATGGTGAATAAGGCGTACGATGCAATGTTAAAAGGCACGCCTAAAAATATATCGGCACTACGTTGGTAGAGTTGGCAAGAAAGCTTGCCGTTAGCTACATAAAACTGAAAAAAAGCATGACATGGTGGAAGTGCAGCTTTTCCATTAGCAACATTTTCACTAAAGGATTTTGAGGTGTCAGGTAAAACAGAAGGATTCCACGCCGAAACTAGCATGCGACGGCTATCCGGATTGTTTTTTAAGCTGCTAATAACCTCCTTAATTTGGTCTATTTCATCGCTGTTCCAGTTACGCCATTGGTGGCCGTAAACGGGGCCTAAATCGCCATTTTCATCGGCCCATTCATTCCAAATTCTAACACCGTTTTCCGTAAGATAATTGATGTTGGTATCGCCTTTTAAGAACCAAAGTAATTCATAAACAATCGATTTTAAGTGTAGTTTTTTGGTGGTAACCATAGGGAAACCCTCACTTAAATCGAATCGCATTTGGTAACCAAAAACACTTTTCGTTCCAGTTCCTGTACGGTCTTCTTTTAGGTTTCCGTGTTCTAAAACGTGCTTAACTAAATCGTGATATTGTTTCATAGGCCTATTACTGCGCAGGCAGGAATCTCTTAAAAGGTGAAAATTTCGTAAAAAAGAATGAATAAATTCTGCAATGGCGAATTTAAGGAAATTGATAGATTCTAAGTAGATTTTAACAAACTTAGATATTAAAAGTTATTAACCTCTGTAGCTGGTAGGTAGGAAGCTAGAATTGTATTGGGCTAAATGGAGCTGTTTTATTTGAAGGAATTGGGATGCTATTCTTATACCATGTATAACCTAAAATGAGCCCTATAATTTGTTACCCAATAATCATCCCTGCAATGGTAGCCGAAATTAAAGAAGCGATTGTGCCGCCAATTAAAGCTTTCATGCCAAATTGCGATAGGGTTTTACGTTGCCCAGGAGCTAAGGAACCTATGCCTCCAATTTGTATGCCTATAGAAGCAAAATTTGCAAAACCGCAAAGCATATAGGTAGCCATAATCACCGATTTTTCGTAATTAAGATGGATCGCGTTTGCTGTGTTTTTTAATTCACTAAGCTGAATGTAACCTACAAATTCACTGGCTGCTAATTTAATACCTAGCAGTTGCCCCATCATCATAATGTCTTCCTTGGCAACACCTATAAGCCACATTAGTGGGGCAAAAACAGTTCCTAAAACCGCTTCAAGAGACAAGGCATTGTAAGGTGTGTTTTCGCTAACCCACAAATTAAAATTTCCTATACTACCAATTTTTAAAAGGCCGTAGTTTAACATGGCAATAAAGGCTACAAATACTAAAAGCATGGCCGCCACATTGGCTGCAAGTTTAAACCCTTCGGTAGTTCCAATAGCGATAGAATCTAGAATGTTGTCGCCAATTTTCTGTTTAGAAACCATAACATCGGTTTCTATGGCTTCGGTTTGTGGGTATAATATTTTAGAAATGACAATGGCTCCTGGCGCAGCCATAACGGAGGCTGCAAGTAAGTGTTTGGCAAAAAATTCACGCAATTGCATGTCGTCACCACCCAAAAACTGAATGTAAGCAGCAAGTACACCACCGGCAACAGTAGCCATTCCGCCTATCATAACCAGAAGAATTTCCGATTTATTCATCTTTTCCAAGTAGGCTTTTATCATTAAGGGCGCTTCGGTTTGTCCTAAAAAGATATTTCCGGCAACACTTAAGCTTTCAGCTCCCGAAATCCCCAATAGTTTAGAGAGTAACCAAGCCATAGCTTTTACTACTTTTTGTATGATACCCAGGTAGAAAAGTACCGAGGTTAGGGCAGAAAAGAATATAATAGTTGGTAATATCGTGACCGCAAAATTTATAAGCGGACTTTCAATGGTGCCCGATATAAATGATTTGAATAAGAATTCGGTGCCAGCTTCTGTAAAGGTTAATATTTTATTGAAGGCCTTTCCTAGATATTTAAAGATGTTTTGAATAAACGGAACTTTTAAAACGCCAATAGCTATTATCAATTGAAAGGATAAACCAATACCAACGGTTTTCCAATTGATGGCTTTGCGGTTGCTGCTGAATAAAAAAGCAAGCGCAATAAGTGAAATCATTCCTAAAACACCGCGCCATAAACTGCTTATGGAAAAACCTTGACTTGGTTGAATGGGGTTGCTTATACTGGCTTTTGCAGGTTCAGTAGTATGCGTTTGCCTAATTTCTTCATTGATATGCTCTATAAGTGTTTGTGTGGAATCTGTAGCAATACTTTGTTGAACGGCTTCAGTAACAATGTTGTTTTGTGTTTCTTGGGCATACCCTAGTGTTGATGTTAATAAAAAAATGGTAGCAATACCCAAAAACAACTTTTTCATAGTCTAAAAATAAGGATTATTCGCGTTTGGAAATTTCATCTCGAATATGAGCTGCTTTTTCATAATCTTCTGTGGCAACAGCTTCTTCTAATAATTTTTGAAGTTCTTCTAGAGTTTTACCTTTATAGGTGTCACGTTGCTCATTAGGTTCCATTTCATTAGCAACAAGCTCATCTAAAATGACGCTGTCTTCTTGATTTTCATCTTCTTTTTTTGGATTTACTTTTAAGTAGATGCCTGCTTTATCAAGAATGTTTTTATAAGTAAAAATAGGCGCTTGAAAGCGTAGGGCTAAAGCAATAGCATCGCTGGTTCTGGCGTCAATGATTTCTTCAATTTTGTCGCGCTCACAAATTAAGCTAGAATAGAAAACACCATCAACAAGTTTGTGTATAATCACCTGTTTAACCACTACATCAAATCGGTCGGCGAAATTTTTAAACAAGTCGTGTGTTAAGGGTCTTGGCGGGCTAATTTCTTTTTCTAAGGCAATGGCTATAGATTGGGCTTCAAAAGCACCAATAACGATAGGGAGTTTGCGGTCGCCGTCAACTTCATTTAAAATTAATGCGTACGCGCCATTTTGCGTTTGGCTATAGGAAATTCCTTTTATATTTAATCTTACTAAACTCATATATTTAAAACGTAAAGAACCGCTTAATTTAGAACTTAACCAGCCGAGCGTACCCATTTGGTATAAAATGCTAAATTAAGCAGTTCTTTAGGACTACACAATTTATAAAAAATAAATTATTGTTGAGCTTTAAAAGCTTTTAATTTTTCTATAAGGGCAGGAACCACTTCAAAGGCATCGCCTACAACACCGTAATCGGCAGCTTTAAAGAAAGGCGCTTCAGGATCGGTATTAATCACCACTTTGGTTTTAGAAGCGCTAACACCAGCTAAATGCTGAATAGCTCCAGAAATACCAATAGCAATATATAAATTTGAAGCAACAGGTTTTCCAGTTTGTCCAACGTGTTCGCCATGAGGGCGCCATCCTAAATCGGAAACAGGTTTCGAGCAAGCAGTTGCAGCACCTAAAACTTCAGCTAATTCTTCAATCATACCCCAGTTTTCAGGACCTTTTAATCCTCTTCCTCCAGAAACAACGATTTCAGCATCGGCAATGGTAACTTTGTCTGTAGCTCGGTCTACCGATTCTACAGTAACACCAGCACTTGGTATTTCTGGCGAGAAGTCTTCCGCGGAAGCGCTAGCACTATTTTCAACCAATCCGAAGGCATTATTGGAAACACCTAAAATTTTAACATCGGTATTGATTTGAATGGATTCGAAAGCCTTATTGGTAAACGCCGTACGTTTTACAGTAAACGGATTGGTGTTGGTAGGGACTTCAATAACATTGGAAGCGTAACCTGCCGAAAGGCCTACCGCTAATAACGGCGCTAAATACTTGCTATCGGCGCTAGAGCTTAGGACAACCACTTTAGTGCCTTCTTTTTCTGCAGCCTGTTTTATAATAGCGGCATAAGTTTTTGCTGTAAATTTATCGAGTTCCGGTTGGTTAACTTGAAGTACTTTGTCTACACCATATTTGCCAAGTTCGGCCGTGTCGTTAGCGTTAATAGCAATAGCGGTAACACTTGTTCCTAGTTGATCGGCAACGGCTTTAGCGTAAGATGCCACTTCGAAAGCGGCTTTTTTTAATGTGCCTTGTTCTGATTCTGTATATACTAAAACGGACATAAATATACTTTTTTTCATTTCCGCGAAAGCGGAAATCTCATTAATTAATTTTGTTTTTTCATCCTGAATTTATTTCAGGATTTCAAGATAATTTCGATATTTTAACGAACATCTCTGTAATCAATTCCCCTTCCATAAAAGGGTTAGGGGAGACTTATATTACCTTAGCTTCGTTATGAAGTAAGTTTACTAATTCGTCTAAATTATCTGGTGAAACTAAAGTAACCGCGCCTTTTGGTGTTGGTTTTTCGAAGGCTACAGAGGTAGTTTCAGCCTCCGAGCTTACGGGTTCCACTATAGTTAAAGGCTTTTTTCTGGCCATCATAATACCTCTCATGTTCGGGATGCGTAAATCGCTTTCTTCCACTAAACCTTTTTGGCTACCAATAACTAAAGGTAATGCCGTAGAAACGGTTTCTTTACCACCGTCTATTTCTCTTATCGCTTTCGCTGAAGTACCTTCAACTTCCAAACCAATACAATTGTTAACAAAATTAGCGTCTATAAGTCCGGCAAGCATTCCAGGAACCATACCACCGTTATAATCGATCGATTCTCTACCGGCAATAATTAAATCGTAAGCACCTTCCTTAGCCACATGAGCTAATTGTTTGGCTACTGAAAAACCGTCGGTAGCAGGAGTGTTCACACGAATGGCTGCATCGGCACCAATAGCCAACGCTTTACGTAAAGTTGGTTCGGTGTCGGCAGTACCAACATTTACTACGGTAACCTGAGCGCCTTGTTTTTCTTTAAACCACATGGCTCGAGTTAATCCAAATTCATCGTTAGGATTAATTACAAATTGTACGCCAGTCGAATCAAAAGCCGTGTTGTCGTCGGTAAAGTTAATCTTCGAGGTGGTGTCTGGAACATGACTTATACACACTAATATTTTCATTTGTATAAAATTTATAATGATTAGATCTCCAAGTCATACCTTAATCCTGTAGATAATCTAATTAAATCTTGATTTAAGGTAAGGACTTAAGAAGTTTTAAGTAAAATCTTCTGAAAAATTCAGGAGACGAAGTTAATTATTTTATTCTGATTATTTGATATGGCACTCTAGTAAAAAGCTAAAATAAGACCGTTAAACTTTGTGAATTGACAAAAATATAAAACAAATAATGCCAAGTTTTACAATTGTGTAATCTTAAATTAAAACAAAAGCCATTTGCTTATTCATATATTCCTATTTATAGTGAGTTATTTATGTTTTTTTACTAAAAACCAATCCTGTCCTAAACATTTTTGATCTAATCAAAAGTCAACGATTTTACTGGTAATTAGCCATGTTTTTTATCTTTTTCAAAAAAGAACCCCTTGTGTATAATTTTGTTTGGGGGGAGGCTGCTCGTTAAAAGGGCTATCAATCCATTTTTGCAAATCCACTTTGACAAAAAGGTTAAGTCTTATAAAAGCTACTAAATTGGACAAGTACCAATTATATTTTGCATTTGCTTTTAAGGCTTTTAGGATGAGTATAGTAATAAGAGCCGTCCATATTTGTATCATTACGGCATTTTCAGAAGTTCCTATAAACGATTTAATATGTAGCTGTTGTTTGATGTCTCTAAAGAATATCTCAATATCCCATCTAGCTTTGTAGAGTTGGCTAATTGTGTTTGCTGTCCAAGACATTTGGTTGGTAATAAGTTCTATTTCCTGGTTATTTTTATCGTCCCATACAGCTATTCTACGTAGCTTCTTTGGGTATTTTGTTTTTGATTTAGCCCCTGTTAGCTCAATGATTTCATCTTTTAAAACATGATGATGTCTATTTTCTGGCAATTCTTTTTCTTTAATACTCTTAAATTGGATGTTTTCTTTGTGCCTAATTACAAAAAACACTTGGTTGCTGTCCCAAACGTTAAGTAACGAAAAATCATTATAAAATCGATCTGCGACAATAACCGAACGGCTAATCAAAGGAATATCGTAAGCTCCTTTATTATCTGCTGTTTTACCATCGCTAATATTTACATAGTGCGGTAAATTACCATCATAATCAAGCAAGGTGTGCATTTTTACAGCTCCTTTGTGGGTTTTGTATTTTGCCCAATCAAAGAGACTTAAACATAGACTTATCGTTGTAGAATCTAATAGAAATATCTTGGATTTAATTTTGAATTTAACACGTTTTAAGTGAGGGTGCTGTCCAAAACTTTTTAAAAGAACATAGTAGTAATCTCGATAAAGCGTCCAGTCTCGATGTTTGTTTTGATAGCTTATCGTTGATTTAGAAGGTGCTTTCTGTATGCCTAAATGATTAAGGTTTCCTGTGGCAGAGCGAAGTCCATTACTTATATCTCGGACGGATTGACTTTTTGCAAATTGACAAAACAACATGGAGACTAAATGTGTCCAACTATTAAATCCTTTTTGATGTTTATCTGTTCCCTTGGCTTTTACAAGTTTAGAAAAACTAGAACGGTCTAATTTGGAGATTATCTGAGAGAACAATGTTATATTTGTCATGGAGAAAGGTTATTTTTTGTTGTGCAACTCAAAAATAATATTTTGAGATACAAAATCCCTTTCTCTTTTTAAGCGTTTTGGACGCTATTGACTAAAAACTATTTTTCCTGAATTTTACACATGATTTTTATGGTATAGTATGGTCAATAATTATTATTTTTGCTATTCGAATAAAAATAAACTTTAATGAAGACAATTCAATTTAGAGAAGCTATTTGCGAAGCAATGAGCGAAGAAATGCGCAGAGATGAGAGCGTTTACTTAATGGGTGAAGAAGTAGCAGAGTACAATGGTGCTTATAAAGCATCAAAAGGCATGTTAGACGAGTTTGGCGCTAAACGTGTTATTGATACACCAATTGCAGAGCTAGGTTTTGCTGGTGTTGCTATAGGATCTACAATGACTGGAAATAGGCCAATTGTAGAGTATATGACCTTTAACTTTTCATTAGTTGGAATTGATCAAATTATAAATAACGCGGCTAAAATCAGACAAATGTCTGGTGGGCAGTTCAATTGTCCGATTGTATTCCGTGGTCCTACAGCTTCTGCTGGTCAGTTAGGAGCAACACACTCTCAGGCTTTTGAGAACTGGTTTGCTAATACCCCAGGTTTAAAAGTCGTTGTGCCATCTAATCCATACGATGCCAAAGGCTTGTTAAAAGCGTCTATTCGCGATGACGATCCGGTTATTTTTATGGAAAGTGAGCAAATGTACGGCGATAAAGGTGAAGTGCCAGAAGGGGAATACATTATTCCTTTAGGTGTTGCCGATATTAAACGTGAAGGTACCGATGTAACCATCGTATCTTTTGGTAAAATCATTAAAGAAGCTTACAAAGCTGCCGACGAGTTAGAGAAAGAAGGTATTTCTTGTGAAATTATCGACTTACGTACGGTACGTCCAATGGATAGAAAAGCGATTGTAGAATCTGTAAAGAAAACAAACAGATTAGTGGTTTTAGAAGAAGCATGGCCTTTTGGAAGTGTAGCTACTGAAATTACATACTTAGTACAATCTGAAGCTTTCGATTATCTTGATGCTCCTGTTATTAAAATTAACACAGCAGATACACCTGCACCGTATTCTCCAGTATTATTGGAAGAATGGTTACCTAACAAAGACGAGGTAATTAAGGCGGTAAAAAAGGTGATGTATAAATAAAACGTATTTTTTACCTTAATATAAACTTCATCAGCATTTTGTGTTGGTGAAGTTTTTTTTATTATGACCATAAGACTTTTTCTAGCTTTATTTTTTACATGTTTTTGTGCGGTATTCGCGCAAACTAAAGTTAGTGGTTATGTTTTTGATGAAAATAACGACCCCATTGCTTTTGCAAACGTTATTTTTAGTGGAACAACTCAGGGTACTATAACCAATGAGGATGGTCGTTTTTACTTAGAGTCGGATGAAACATGGTCTGGTGTAACCGTGTCATTTATCGGTTATGAAACCTTAAAAATACCGCTAGAAAAAAGAATTAACTACGATTTAAAATTCACACTGGTGGAGGCTCGTTCTCAGTTAAACGAGGTGTTAATTGTATCAGGTAAGCAGCCAAAAAAAAATAATCCGGCTATAGATTTACTGCGTAAAATATGGGAGCATAAGCGTAGTAACGGCTTAAAACAATTCAAACAGTATCAATATAACAAATACGAAAAACTCGAGTTTGATATCAATACCATAGACAGTGCGCTTATAAATAGTAAATTGTTTAAAGGTATGGAGTTTGTTTTTGAAGAGGTAGACACCTCTAAAGTCACCGGAAAAACTTACCTGCCCATTTTTGTAAATGAGGCCGTTTCTAAAGTCTATGGCGATAATGTATTAAAGAAATACAAAGAAATACTTCAAGGAAATAAAAACTCGGGGTTTAGTGATAACCAGAGTCTTATCGATTTTGTAAAGGATTTGTATGCCGATATCAATGTGTATGATAATTACCTGAAATTTTTCGATAAAAGCTTTGTGAGTCCGCTGTCAAGAACAGGTATTAATACCTATAACTACGTTTTAGCCGATAGCGCTTATATTGATAATAAATGGTGTTATAATATTATTTACTATCCCAGACGGAAAAATGAACTTACTTTTAAAGGTGATTTTTGGGTAGCCGATACCACGTATGCCATTAAGGAAATAAACCTGCAAGCCTCAAAAAGTGCTAATATAAATTGGGTAAAAGAAATTTATATCGAACAGGAGTTTGAAGTGCTTAACGATTCGTTATTCTTAGTGAAACGTGATTATATGATGTCGGATTTTGCGCCGAGTAAAAAGGAGAAATCACGCGGACTCTACGGAAAGCGAACAACGCTCTTGGATAATTACGAGTTCGATATTGTAAAGGACAAGAAATTTTACGAGAAAGAAGTAAACTACTACGATAAAGATGTCTATAACCGTGATGATGCCTTTTGGGATGAAAATCGCATGGAGCAGCTTAGTAAAGACGAAAAGGGTGTTTATAAAATGCTCGATACTTTAAAAACGGTAAAAAAGTTTAAAAACCTGTATAGCGCAGGTACTGTTTTGGCTTCTGGCTATTATGAGTTTAATACCTTGCCTTTGGATTATGGTCCTGTATTTTCGTCATTTGGATACAATGACGTTGAAGGGATTAGAACCCGTGTTGGTGGTCGTACGTATTTTGGTAGAAACGATTTATGGCGTATTGAAGGTTTTATGGCTTATGGGTTTCGAGATGATAAGTTTAAGTATGGTATTTCAGGAAAAGTGCTGTTAGACAAAAAAACGCGTTTGATTATTTCAGGAGGTAACCGTCGTGATATCGAACAAATAGGGGCGAGTTTAACAAATTCTACCGATGTGCTAGGACGTAGTTTTGCTTCATCTGGTCTTTTTACAACCGCTACTAACGATAAACTTACTAATATCAATTTATCGACTTTAGCCCTAGAATTTGAGCCTGTAAAAAATTTCACGGTGAGATTGGGTGGGAGTTACAGAACCTTGGAGTCGGCTTCAGATACCTTTAGTTTAGATTATTACGATCCCAATTCTCCAACAGGTATTTCTTCTGAAATTAAACAATATGAAACCGAATTATTAATGTCATTTTTTCCAGGACGAAAAATGACTGGGTTTGGAGTGGAACGTTTGGCTGCTAACGACGATTATGCGCAAATATTTGCTTTATTTACTCGCGGTGTGAAAGGCAGGGATAATGATAATTTTGACTATACTAAACTTCAGTTTCGCTATGTGCAACCTTGGCAAATTGGTGGTTTTGGAAGACTTTACACGACCATTGAAGCGGGAAAAACATTTGGAACCGTGCCACTCGGTCTGTTAAGTGTAATTCCTGGGAATCAGAGTTATTTCTCGATTTATAACACCTTCTCGCAAATTGATTTTTATGAATTTGTAACCGATGCTTATACTTCGGTGCATGTAGAGCATAATTTTAACGGCCGCCTATTTTCTAGAATTCCTTTGGTTAAGAAACTCAATTTAAGAGCCATCGCTGGATTTAGAACAGTAATAGGAAGTATTTCTCAAGATAATATCGACTTGAATGCTTCAGGTCTGGTGTATCAAGCACCATCTGAAATCCCTTATTACGAATACAGTTTCGGTATCGGAAATATTTTTAAAGTATTCCGTTTGGACTTCAATTTCCGAGGCAATTATCTGGATGAGGTTCAAAATCCGAATGCCCGACAATTTGGTATCACTGGCGCGTTTGGATTTAGTTTTTAATCTTCATGAGACTGCTTACATTAAAAAGATAAGCAAAATCCTACAAATAAATAAAAATTGATTACATTTGAGCGATTCAAATCTATCAAATGTATAAATCATGCCTGGAAAACCAGCCGCAACTTTAGGAAGTCATCATACGTGTCCCATGTGTAGTGGTACGACGCCTCATGTGGGCGGACCCGTAATTAAAGGCGAGGTTAATGTATTGTTTAATAGCAAACCTGCAGCTACTTTAGGTAGTTTATGTACTTGTGTAGGTGGTCCTGATACTATTATTTCTGGGAACCCAACGGTTTTGATAAATGGTAAGCCTATGGCTTGCGTGGGGGATTCTTCGGCTCACGGCGGAATAGTAGTTATGGGAGAAGCTAATATTTTAATTGGAAGCAGTCTGGTGGAACCATCAAAGGTCTTGCCTGCCGAAAAAATCCCATTTCCTAAAATTAGCACGATTGATCGCTTAAAATCAGTCGTTGTTGGTCAGGGTGAAAGCCTTAAAATAGCAGAGCGAAATCAGGAAGCCTCTAGGAATCGTGGTTATTTAGTTGAAGTCGATTTTAGTATTTAGTAAACCCCATGAAAGTCGATTATCCTATTCTCCCTGAGTATGCCAATGATGCTACCGAAACTGATAAGTCCAAAACTATAGAACGTTATTTCGGACATTACAACCGAGCGGGATTTTTTCCCTTAGGTGTGCATAACACGTGGCATGGTGGGATTCATCTTGAAGGTATAGGCACTAAAGTAAGAGCCATTGCCGATGGTCGTATCATAGCTTACCGTATACCAGAAGATTATACTCTAGAAAAGTATAGCACCGATGCTAAATACTCCAACGGTTTTATTCTCATCCAACATGATTTTGAAACGCCCGAAAAAGTAAAACTCCGATTTTATAGCTTGTATATGCACTTACAGCCTAAAATAGAAATGGAAGCGAGTGAAGCAGGGGAAAACATTCCCGATTTGTATGCAAAGTATGTTGTAAAAACAAAATTGAATTCTAGGGAAATGGGATTGAAAGTTCGTGAGTATAGCCCTGAAATTCTTGAAAAACAGAAAAAAGAAACCCATTTTTTTTCTAAAGGAACTAAGCTGAAAATGGAGTATGATATATGCCTTCCAGAAGAGCATTGGATGTGTGGTAATCCTTCATATGTTTTTTGTTCTTATAACAATAAAGTATTCTGTGTATATAAAGGTTACTTAACTGAAGAGGTGGATGGGTATGTTAAAATAGATCATTATAAAGCTAATGAGGTTAATGTTTTTGGGGAAGATGATCATATGGGAACCATGATGTTTGACGCTATTGAAGGGCGTTATCTTAGTATGGCATGTAAAAACACGGAGCTTGAAATAGAAACTACAAAAAATAAAGCGTGGTATAAAATTAAAGGCACCGAACAATACGTTTTAGCTCAAGATTGTAGTAAAATCATAAAAAAAATAAAAGATGATGTGGTTTTCAATAAAGTTGAAAATGTTGATGTTCCTATAAAAGCGGGTCAAATTATTGGCGCTCTTGGTGCTTATGAATCTGATTTTCGAAAGTCCTACAAAACACTGCATTTGGAAGTATTTACAGATGATGAAAACTTAAAAGATTTTATAAATAATACGAAAGATAAGTCTAAAATCGCTTTTGAGGTAAACAAAGGTAAAAAGCTGCAACAGGGAAAGCCTTGCGATTTTTTAAAAGCAAATACCAAAGTCAAAATTTTTAAATCTGATGGGGATTACACGCAAATCGGATTTGAAGATGAAACCACCGTTGTGCCTTATGCAGTATTGAATGATAAAAATAAAAAAACGAAAACCTATGTCAATGGCGTTAAAGTAAGGAACAATGTTTACACTATTAAGGAGGCGGATTTTGACGAAATCAATTTAAAATTAAACCATGTCTTGCCAGATAAAAAGGCTGAAGTCTATTATATAAATAAAACAGGAGCAGACAATGTCAACAGAACCATAGGTTATGGCATGAAATACTCAGGAAAAAAGTTTTGGGTAAAATCTGAGGAGTTAACAGGAGGTATTAATAACTGGAAAGATTTAAGTACACCTATTAATATGGTGTTTGAAAACAAGCCTAGTGATCATTCTGAAACAGTTGAGGTACTAAAAACCTCAAAAGTAAGAAAAACAGCAGAAGCTAAAGATAGCCAAGGCGTGTTGTGGTGGCATGTTAAAACAAAACAGGAATCTGGTTGGGTTAAAAAAAGTGAACTAACAGAAAAGAACCCTTATAATTGGTCAGATTTCGGCTGGAAGATCCTGGATAATACCGGCGACCAATATTTTTACATGTTTGGGGAGTTTGTAGAGAAAAGTAGTCCACATGCCTTCGTGGAAGACATCTGGAAGCAAGCCGATACTAATGGCGATCGGGTGTTGTCTAATTTCGAGCTGCAACAAGTGATGCAAAATAAAGACCACTTAGAGGCAATATCTAAGCTTGTTTGTAAGCATGAAAGTGAATGGAACATGCGAGCGAAACTCGAAAAGTTCGAAACGGAACTCCAAGCTCTTTTTGAAAAAGGGATTAATGAAGCCGAAGGCACCGACACCGAAGGTAACGACCTCAAACAAAAGTTAGAAACCCAGCGGGATCAAAAAATAGAGGTCTTAAAAGATAAGATAGAAAGTTTATGCTTCTGGGATGAGATAAAAACAGGTGATTTAACCCCGAAAGAAGAACGCAAACAACAATATATCGTTGCTCATCGCAAGCACAGTCCCAGTTTCAGAATTACCGATGAGCTCAATTCCGAAGAGCAAAACCTAGCGAACGATTTCGAACAGTTAGAAGAACAACTTGTAAAACGACAATTTCCTAAGGACTCTAATGTGTATCATTTTCATCCAATTGCTTTTGTGGAGCAAATGAAGGTGATTGTTGGGAAAGAAGATATTGATTTGTCGGATCCAGATAAGTGGATGTCACAATTTGATAATCCGGTTAATCCTAGTCAGGCCTGTTATAGGACTAGTGTTATTGTTGTTGGTAGATTTGGTGCTACTTCAGGAGGATTAGGGGTAAAATTAGAAAAGAGGTATGAAAACGGAACGAATCAATGGAGTAATGTTATTCAAGCTGTTGTACAAATGCCAGATGGGGTTTTAAAAAACACAGAATATACGGAAGAAGCTATAAAGTATTTAGATCATGAATTAGAAGGAGGACGTCCTATTGTAATTGGGGTGGATAGAGAGGCTAATAAAACATATAACAAGGATAACACCACCGAACATTTTATAGTTATAACAGGTAGAAAGTCAGATGAAAATGGTTTGTATTATAGGTTTTTTGAGGTTGGAACATTAGCTCAGAATAAAGAAATAAAAGGTGTAAACCCGAACAATAGACTTTACTTACAGGATAATTTTAGATTGGTTGGTAATAAGCCAGTGTCAAATAAGAAATATACATTAACTCAAGTAAGAAAAAATAAGATATGAAACGAATAGGTTTATTAATTTTGATCGTGTTAGTCTTGTTTTCATGTGAAAATAGAAGGACTAATAAAGAAATTAATGTCTATGATGATAAAGATAATGCTTTAGAGAAAGTAGATTTAACATTGTCTAGAGTTCGAGAAAATGAAGTCTTTAATAAAACCTTCTTTTTAGTAACTAAAACAGATTCTTTAGATATATTATATCATTATTGTGATGCGGAAATAAATACTATTAAAGTTTTTAAGGACTCCGTTTGGGAAAACTTCGGACAAGAAGAATATACTATGATTGTAAAAGATGTAGTCTCTAGTGATAAAAGAATAATAGTTAAAGGAAGAGAAAGACATCAAAAAGCTAATGAAAATTATGTTTTTAAATTGATTAATAGAAATAAAGGATACTGGAGTATTAATGATAAAATTTATATTGATAGTTTAAATGTTGGCCAAATTAGTGAAGTATGGCAGCCTTATAAAGATTGTTGGGAAGATGAAATGGTATATGTTGCTGAGTTAATAATAAGTAAAAACCCGACTAACCCAATACCGTATCTTAATTTGGGTGACTATTATTGGCAATCTCAGGATGTTGTGAAATCAAGAGAAAGTTATAGGAATTATATAAATTATATGAAGCTCATAGGAAAAGAGAATAAAATAGAGAAAAAAGCTTTTCTTAGGTTGGAATAATATATAAGAATTAGAATTGCCCGATAGCGCAGACTTATAGTCCGAAAGAAGAACGCAAACAACAATATATCGTTGCTCATCGCAAGCACAATCCTAGTTTCAGAATTACCGATGACCTCACTTCCGAAGAGCAAAACCTAGCGAACGATTTCGAACAGTTAGAAGAACAACGTGTAAAACGACAATTTCTTAAGGACTCTAATGTGTATCATTTTCATCCGATTGCTTTTGTGGAGCAGATGAAGATGATGGTTGGGAAAGTTTATAAAAAAGGAGATAAAGGTTCAGAAAAAGGAAAAATACTTCAAGAGATAAATATTCGATTGGCAGGTTTTGGTGGAAATGTGCCCGACGAAGACTTTACAGAACGCACAGAGAAAACAGTAATTCAATTTCAAAAAGATTATATGAAAATTGCGCCGACTGGGATTGTTGATAATGAAACTATAATAGCTATTGATGAGTTTTCGGAAAAATGGTTAGAAAATATAATTACTTATAAATGTCTATGTCACACACCTAGTTCAAAAGTTTCATTGAATAATAGATGTACTGGTTATGGTAAGGGCGGTAAAAATGAACACCCTGGTATGCATAGAAGTCTATTATGGAGCATAAGCGCCTTAAAATTTTATTTGTCTGAACAAAAAAAATATGCATATTCGAACACTTCTGCAGGTTATAGATGTTGGGCACATAATAACTCGATCCCAAGAAAATCAACAAATCATATGGGGAAAGCAGTAGATATACAATATTATGAGAACGGCAATAAAATAAGGTCGAAAAAGCTATCTAATCTTGTGCCATTAAAAGAGATACGAGATAAATTTTATATAAATCACTTAAATTCAGTAGAAGGGTGGGCAGGGAGAAAGAATAATTTTAGACTAGAGCCCATTGGATTAGGGAAAGATCAATCCTATAGTTGGATCCATATGGATGTTACAAAATACGAACAGAAATATTTGACTGATAAATTTTTCGTTAAGAAACAAAGTTTAATTAAAGGAAAACCATTAAATGAATTATAAAAATAAATTATTTTATCTATTAATCTGTTTAACAACAGTATTATCGTGTAAACAATCTGTTAACGTAAATGAGTCTAAAATAGTTGAGTCTCCAGAAGTAATTGAAAAAGAAGAACCATTTGTTGTTCCTAAAAAAGATAAATCTCTTGAAAAGTGGGTAAAGCTCAGTAGTGGAACGAGGTTTGAAATTCATGAATTACCATTTTTGTTTGATTTATATTATGAGAACAATACGCCCGAAACAACATATACTTATTACAGAATTACTGATAAATTAGAAGATTTTCTGAAAAAAAGCGATTATGAAGGAGAATCATATGAGTGTTTCGTTCTGCCTTCTGTCTATAAATTTAATGTGTTTTTGGTAAACGTAGCGAGAGGTGATTCAAATTACTATCTTCTTATTTCAGCAAATTCCTATGAAATAAACGATATGCAAGAAATTGGTCATATTGGAGATGAAAATGATATAACTACATTTGATATAAATAAGGATTATATCATAAAGGTGTATAACGGATTCAGGGATGAAAAAGTTTTTTTGAAAGAATTAAATGTATCAACAAATGGAGAATTTGTTATAGCCAAATAAAAAGCCCCACAATAACTGCAGGGCTTTTAAATATTTCAATCTAAAAACTACTCGAATTTACAATCCGAAAGCAGCTTTTACTTGGTCCACATAGTCTAGTTTTTCCCAAGTGAATAATTCTACGTCTAGGGTTACACTATCACCTTGTGGCTGTGTAAAAGTTTTAGTTACCGTTTCATTTTTACGTCCCATGTGACCGTAAGCAGCGGTTTCACTGTAAATAGGCGCACGTAATTTTAAGCGTTCTTCAATAGCAAACGGGCGCATGTCAAAAATCTGACTTACTTTTTCTGCGATTTCGCCATCGGTCATGTTAAACGGACAAGTACCATAAGTGTCAATAAAAATACCCATAGGTTCTACAACACCAATGGCATAACTTACTTGCACTAAAACTTCATCGGCAACACCTGCAGCAACTAAGTTTTTGGCAATATGTCTGGTGGCATAAGCGGCACTTCTATCAACTTTACTTGGGTCTTTTCCAGAGAAAGCACCACCACCATGAGCGCCTTTTCCGCCGTAAGTATCCACAATAATTTTACGACCTGTTAATCCGGTATCACCGTGAGGACCACCAATTACAAATTTTCCAGTAGGGTTAATGTGGTATTTAATATCGTCATTAAATAACTTTTGGATCGCTTCTGGAAGTTTAGAAATCACACGTGGGATTAATATCTCCACGATATCTTTTCTAATTTTTGCTAACATCGTTTCGTCATCAGCAAAATCATCATGCTGGGTAGACACCACTATGGCTTCAATACGTTGTGGGATGTTATCATCATCATACTCAATGGTTACCTGACTTTTAGAATCTGGTCTTAAGTAAGTAATCTCGTTATTCTCACGTCTTAAATCAGCTAATTCTCTTAAAATTAAATGCGATAAATCTAAAGCTAACGGCATGAAGTTCTCCGTTTCATTAGTCGCATAGCCAAACATCATTCCCTGGTCACCAGCACCTTGTTCTTCTTTACTACCACGATCTACACCTTGGTTGATATCTTCCGATTGTTCGTGAATAGCTGATAATACACCACATGAATTTCCGTCGAACATATATTCACCTTTAGTATATCCAATTTTATTAATCGTATCACGAGCAATTTTTTGAACATCTAAATAAGTGGTCGATTTAACCTCTCCGGCAAGTACTACTTGTCCTGTTGTCACTAAGGTTTCGCATGCTACTTTTGAATCGGTATCAAAAGCTAAAAAATTATCTATTAAAGCGTCACTAATTTGATCTGCTACTTTGTCTGGATGCCCTTCAGAAACACTTTCCGAAGTGAATAAATAAGCCATAATAATTTAAATTATAGTAAGATTTGACGATAACGTCGAAGGAAGTTTACACTGCCTTTAGCATTTTTTCTTGGGTTAAGGTGTTTCATGTATTTTATGAAATTCCGTTTAACACAAAGAGGTTGCAATCAGTCAAATCTTTCCTCTGTTGTTTTGTGCCGCAAAAGTAAAAAAATAAAAGAAAATGAACAGGGCTTTTTTATTTTTTAAACAAAATATGTTGGTGGTTATATATTAATTTCGAATATTTGTTTCATCAAGATGAGAAAACAAATTATACAAGTCATTTCTATTATAGTTATTGTGATTATTTCACAAGGCTAGGGAATGCGATAATTTAAAACCTATAAATTAAAAAGCCTTCCCAAAATGGAAGGCTTTTTTTATGCACTTTTTTTCATTTTTGAACATCATAAAAATATTAATTTAAAACCTTGTTAATCAGTGGTTTAGTTTATTTTTTATGTTTGTGAATTTAACTAGAAAAAATCAAGGTTAAGTGAATTGAGGACTTAATAAATTACTTTCGGATCTTAATTTGGATTTTAAAGAGTTTTTATTAAAAAGTCTTAAAAACTTAGAATAGTGACATAAATTAAGAAAAAGCATAAAATTATTTGCAATAAATATGAAAGAACTTAATAAACATAGTAGAAGACTAACGCAAGATCAATCGCAGCCAGCATCTCAAGCCATGTTGTATGCTGTAGGATTAACTGATGAGGATATGAGCAAAGCTCAAGTTGGAATTGCTAGTACAGGCTATGATGGAAACCCGTGTAACATGCACTTAAACGGATTGAAAGATGAGGTTAAAGTAGAGTGTAATATAGCTGGTCTAGTAGGTTTAGGGTTTAATACTATTGGTGTTAGTGATGGTATTTCTATGGGAACCTCAGGGATGAATTACTCTTTGGCTTCTCGTGATATTATTGCCGATTCTATTGAAACTGTAATGAATGCACAAAGTTATGATGCGTTAATTTCTGTAGTAGGCTGTGATAAAAACATGCCAGGTGCTGTTATCGCCATGCTACGTTTAAACCGTCCGTCTATTATGATGTATGGTGGAACGATTGCTTCAGGGAAATATAAAGGGCGTAAACTAAATATTGTTTCTGCTTTTGAAGCTCTAGGACAAAAAGTAGCCGGAGAAATTGACGAAGAAGAATATAGAGAAATTATAAAAAGTGCCATTCCAGGTGCTGGAGCTTGCGGTGGTATGTACACAGCAAACACCATGGCTTCGGCGATTGAGTGTATGGGGTTTGCACTGCCTTATAACTCTTCAATTCCTGCTGAAAATCCGAATAAATTATCGGAAAGTGAAAGAACAGCACGCGCGATTAAAAATCTTTTAGAATTAGACCTAAAACCTTTAGATATCATTTCTAAAAAATCTATCGAGAATGCGATTGCTTTGGTAAACGCCCTTGGAGGATCTACTAATGCGGTACTTCACTTTTTAGCGATTGCTCATGCAGCAGATATCGATTTTACACTGGAAGATTTTCAACGTGTAAGTGATAGAACGCCATTAATTGCCGATTTAAAACCTAGTGGTAAATATTTAATGGAAGATGTTCATGGTATTGGTGGTACGCCAGCAGTTATGAAATACCTTTTAGATAACGGGTATTTATACGGCGACTGTATGACCGTAACAGGAAAAACGCTAGCTGAAAACTTAAAAGATGTAGAGCCATTAACTTTTGAAGATGATCAAGATGTGATTTTCCCTAAAGACAAGGCTTTAAAATCTTCAGGAAACTTACAAATCCTTTACGGAAACTTAGCTGAAGAAGGTGCGGTTGCAAAAATTTCTGGAAATGAAGGCTTGTTATTCGAAGGTAAAGCAGTGGTTTACGATGGTGAGCAAGCGGCAAATACAGGTATTTCAAACGGTGAAGTTGCTAAAGGTGATGTGGTTGTTATCCGTTATGTCGGACCTAAAGGTGGTCCAGGAATGCCAGAAATGCTGAAGCCAACCTCATTAATTATGGGTGCTGGTTTAGGGAAATCGGTGGCTTTAATTACCGACGGTCGTTTTTCTGGTGGAACACACGGTTTTGTAGTTGGGCATATTACGCCTGAAGCGCAAACTGGTGGGGCTATCGGACTTATTAAAACTGGAGATACTATTAGAATTAGTGCTGAAGATAACTCTATTAATGTGTTAATTTCTGAAGAAGAATTAGCACAGCGAAAAGCAGCATGGGTACAGCCAGAATTAAAACATAAAAAAGGTATTTTATATAAATATGCAAAATCGGTAGCATCGGCTTCAAAAGGTTGTGTTACAGATGCATAAGTAATGGATTTTTTCATTTCCGTGAAGTCGGAAATCTCAATAAATGGGAACTCTCAATAAATGGGAACTATGGAAACACAAACATTAAATAAAAAAGAAGTGGCAGAAAAAACACAGCGTATTACAGGTTGCGAAGCAGTTGTAAGGTCTTTAATAGCCGAAGGTGTTGATATTCTTTACGGATATCCTGGAGGTGCTATTATGCCCGTTTACGACGAATTGTATAAATTTCAAGATCAAATTCATCACGTCTTAACGCGTCATGAACAAGGTGCAGCGCATGCTGCTCAAGGTTTTGCAAGAATTTCTGGCCGCGTTGGTGTCGCACTAGCGACCTCTGGTCCTGGAGCCACCAATTTAATTACTGGAATTGCCGATGCACAAATCGATTCGACCCCTGTGGTATGTATTACTGGTCAGGTAGCGTCGCATTTGCTTGGTAGTGATGCTTTTCAAGAAACCGATATCGTTGGGATTTCTACGCCAGTTACAAAATGGAACTGTCAGGTTACAAAAGCAGAAGACATTCCTGCAGCTATCGCTAAAGCCTTTTATATCGCTAAAAGCGGAAGACCAGGGCCTGTTTTAGTCGATATTACCAAAGACGCGCAGTTTGGAGAATTAGACTTTAAATATGAAAAATGCAAAGGGGTAAGAAGTTATTTACCTGTTCCAAAAACCAGTCAGGATGCTGTTAACGCTGCCGCGGAATTAATTAATGCTGCGAAAAAACCCATGATTGTTTGGGGACAAGGCGTGATTTTAGGTGAAGCTGAAGCGGAGCTTAAAGCGGTTGTTGAAAAAGCTGGAATTCCATCGGCTTGGACTATTTTAGGGGCTTCGGCTCTAGAATCGTCACACCCATTAAACGTTGGTATGGTTGGTATGCACGGTAACTACGGGCCCAATAAATTAACCAATGAGTGTGATGTACTTATCGCTATTGGAATGCGTTTCGACGATCGTGTTACAGGCGATTTAAACACCTATGCAAAACAAGCTAAAGTGATTCATTTTGATATTGATCCAGCAGAGATTAATAAAAATGTACAATCTGATGTAGCTGTTCTAGGGAATTCTAAAGAGAGTTTAGCCATGTTGTTTGATGCTTTAAATGAAAATTCTCATGAGGCTTGGTTACAGGAATTTAGAGACTTATATCAAGTGGAGTTTGATAGTGTTATTAATAAAGACCTAAACCCTACCAAACAAGGCTTAACCATGGGGGAGGTTATTAAGCAAATTAATATACAGACTGAAGGTCATGCTGCTATTGTAACCGATGTGGGACAGCATCAAATGATTGCTTGTCGTTATGCCGATTTTAAGATGTCTAAAAGTAACATCACTTCGGGCGGATTAGGAACTATGGGCTTTGCGCTTCCGGCAGCTATTGGTGCTAAAATGGCAGCTCCAGATCGAGAGGTTGTAGCTGTTATTGGTGATGGTGGTTTCCAAATGAATATCCAAGAATTAGGGACTATTTTTCAGCAAAAAGTACCTGTGAAAATCGTGGTTTTAAACAATGAATTTTTAGGTATGGTTCGCCAATGGCAACAGTTGTTTTTCGATAAACGTTATGCGTCTACCGAAATGACTAATCCAGACTTTGTAACGATTGCTAAAGGCTATCAAATAGAAGGAAAACGCGTTTCAAACCGTAAGGATATGGAAGCCGCTGTTAAGGAGATGATTGCTTCAGAAAACTCATATTTCTTAGAAGTTTGTGTGGAAAAGGAAGATAATGTGTTTCCTATGATTCCTTCGGGAGCATCGGTTTCAGATGTACGATTAAGTTAATAAAAAAGCATGTAAATCAGAAGAAAAAGATGAAACTGGCCAGTGTGTTCTTCCGCGGAAGCGCTATAAAAAGCATCATCTTTTTTTAATATCCAACTAAAAAACATGAGTGAAGACATAAAAACATTTACGATTTCTGTGTATACCGAAAATAATATCGGATTGCTAAATCGTATCTCAGCTATTTTTCAGCGCCGACATATTAATATTGAAAGTTTAACCACTTCGCAATCAGAAATAGACGGTGTGAATCGTTTTGTGATTGTGGTTAATGTGACCAAGACCAATGCTGAAAAAATAGTGAAGCAAATTGAAAAGCAAGTGGAAACCATAAAGGCGTATTATCATACCGATGAGGAAACGATTTTTACCGAGTCTTGTATGTTTAAAATTAAGTCGGAATTGCTTTTCGAAGAGCCTCAAATCCAAAACATCATTAAAGAAAGTAACACGCGTATTGTAACGGTAAATAAAGAGTTTTTTGTACTTGAAAAATCGGGTAGAAGAAATGAAATAGAATCTTTACGTCGCGATTTAAATGTTTTTGGTATCATGCAATTTGTACGTTCTGGACGTATTGCAGTAACTAAAGATGAAATGAAAATAACTGAATTGCTTTCAGCATTCAATAATCAATAATAACAAGTAAATTAAAAATGGGAAATTATTTTAACACATTATCGTTAAGAGATAAATTAAATCAATTATCGAAATGTAGATTTATGGACACTTCAGAATTTGCTGATGGAGTGGACGCTTTAAAAGGAAAGAAAATTGTTATCGTAGGCTGTGGAGCTCAAGGTTTAAATCAAGGTTTAAACATGAGAGATTCAGGTTTAGATATTTCTTATACTTTACGTGATTCTGCTATTGCTGAAAAACGTGCTTCTTTTGTTAATGCAACAGAAAATGGTTTTGAAGTTGGTACTTACGAAGAGCTTATTCCAAAAGCAGATTTAGTACTAAATCTTACTCCAGATAAGCAACACACTAATGTAGTTAAAGCGGTTATGCCTTTAATGAAAAAAGGAGCTACTTTAGCGTATTCTCATGGTTTCAATATTGTTGAAGAAGGCATGCAAATTCGTGAAGATCTTACGGTAATCATGGTAGCGCCTAAGTCGCCAGGTTCGGAAGTTCGTGAAGAATATAAAAGAGGTTTTGGTGTGCCAACCTTAATAGCGGTACACGAAGAAAACGATCCAGAAGGAAAAGGATGGGCACAAGCTAAGGCTTATGCTGTTGCAACTGGTGGTGATAGAGCTGGTGTTTTAGCATCTTCTTTCATTGCTGAGGTGAAATCGGATTTAATGGGTGAGCAAACCATTCTTTGTGGATTGTTACAAACAGGTTCTATCCTTTGTTTCGATAAAATGGTTGAAGAAGGTATCGAGCCAGGTTATGCTTCTAAATTAATTCAATACGGATGGGAAACCATTACCGAAGGTCTTAAATACGGTGGTGTTACTAACATGATGGACCGTCTTTCTAACGCTGCAAAAATTAAAGCTTTTGAATTATCGGAAGAGTTAAAAGATATTATGCGTCCGTTATTCCAAAAGCATATGGATGATATTATCGAGGGACGTTTTTCTGCTGGAATGATGGCAGATTGGGCTAACGATGATAAAGATTTATTAGGATGGAGAGCTGCAACTGCTGAAACGGCATTTGAAAAAACGCCTGCTGGAGATGTTGAGATTACAGAGCAAGAATACTACGATAACGGTGTATTAATGGTTGCTATGGTAAGAGCTGGTGTTGAATTGGCTTTCGAAGCGATGGTAGACTCTGGAATTATCGATGCTTCTGCATACTACGAATCGTTACACGAAACGCCATTAATTGCAAATACTATTGCTAGAAAGAAATTATACGAAATGAACCGTGTAATCTCTGATACGGCCGAGTACGGATGTTACTTATTCGATCACGCATGTAAGCCTTTATTAACCGATTTCATGAAAACGGTTAATACCGATGTAATTGGTAAAGCTTATGCTAAAGATAATGGTAAAGGTGTTGATAACGCAAAACTTATCGCTGTTAATAAAGCATTAAGAAATCACCCAGTTGAAAAAGTTGGAGAATTCTTAAGGTCATCTATGACGGCTATGAAGCCAATAGTTTAAAACGTATCCTAATGAACAAGGAAAACACATATTTTCCTAAGTTAAGTGATATAAAGGTAGCTGCCGATACGATTAAAAACGTATCGGCAGTTACGCCTTTAGGGCATAGCTTAAGGTATTCTAAACAGTTTGAAGCGCAGGTGTTTTTGAAGCGTGAAGACCTTCAGCAAGTGCGTTCGTATAAAATTCGTGGGGCCTATAATAAAATTAGTTCGTTAACGCCAAAGCAATCGGCTTGCGGCGTGGTTTGTGCCAGTGCAGGGAATCATGCGCAAGGGGTCGCGCTATCTTGTAAATTATTGAAGATAAAAGGCACGATATTTATGCCTACACCAACACCGAAACAGAAGGTAGAACAGGTTGAAATGTTTGGTGAGGATTTTATTGAAATCAAACTTATTGGTGATACTTACGACGATGCAAGTAAAGCGGCGCTTCTAGAATGTGAACAGTTGGAGAAAACCTTTATTCACCCTTTTGATGATGAAAAAGTAATAGAAGGACAGGCTACTGTGGGACTGGAAATTATAGAGCAAGCTAAAAACCCTATCGATTATGTATTTATTCCTATTGGCGGCGGTGGTTTAGCTTCAGGGTTGTCTACCGTTTTTAAAGCTTTATCGCCAAAAACTAAAATTATTGGTGTGGAGCCTGAAGGCGCACCTTCCATGACGGTATCCATTAAAAATAATAAAAACACAGCCTTAGACGAGATTGAAAAATTTATCGATGGTGCTGCCGTAAAACGTGTTGGCGATTTAAACTTTGCCATATGTAAAGAAAACCTCGATGATACCATAGCCGTACCCGAAGGTAAGGTATGTGAAACCATATTAGAACTCTATAACAAAGATGCTATTGTAGTAGAGCCTGCAGGTGCTTTAAGTATTTCAGCTTTAGATTTTTTTGCTGATGACATAAAAGGTAAAAACGTGGTTTGTGTGGTTAGTGGCAGTAATAACGACATCACCAGAACACCAGAAATTAAAGAACGTGCTTTGTTATACGCGAATTTGAAGCACTATTTTATAGTTAATTTTCCGCAGCGCGCAGGAGCTTTAAAAGAATTTGTAGTCGATATTCTGGGTGAAACCGATGATATCACCTACTTTCAATACGCTAAAAAAACCAATCGCGAAAATGGTTCGGCGGTAGTAGGCGTGCAGCTAAAAGCTTCAGAAGATTTAGAACCACTTATTTCAAGAATGAAAAAGCGTAATTTTTTTGGTGACTATTTAAACAATAAGCCTGATTTATTTGAGTTTTTAGTATAAAATAGTCCGGTTAGAACGAAATCGTTTTCGTTTTAATCCAATAAATAATAAACAGTTAATCTCCTAAATTCAGGTAAATTTCATTTACTTTGGGGTAAAATGCAAGTGTGATATTTATTATAAACACACAGCCAAACCACAACAACTACTATAAACATAAATATTATGAAAACAGCTTTTCAAGATATTCCTGAAGCTTATAAAATAAAATCACTTTTACATCAAACCACATACTTGGTAAACGGAGAGTTGAAAAGTTGGGAAGGAGATACTGCTGAGGTATATTCTACCATTTCATCAACCTCAGATTATAAACCAACACTTTTGGGGACTATTCCGCAATTAGGTGAAAAAGAGGCTATGGAGGTTTTGGATTCTGCAACCTCGGCCTACGATCATGGAAAAGGCTTATGGCCAACAATGAAAGTTGCCGATAGAATTGCTTGTATGGAAACTTTCGTAGAGCAAATGAAAACCAAGCGTGAAGAAGTTGTGAAACTTTTAATGTGGGAGATAGGGAAAAATTTGCCTGATTCTGAAAAAGAATTCGATAGAACTGTAGAGTACATTTATGATACTATTGAAGCTTATAAACAAATTGACAGGTCTTCTGCAAAATTTGAAAAAAACTCTGGCGTTTATGCGCATATCCGTCGTGGTCCACTAGGTGTGGTTTTGTGCTTGGGGCCTTATAATTATCCGCTTAACGAAACGTTTGCCTTATTGATTCCGGCTTTAATTATGGGGAACCCCGTAATTTTCAAGCCTGCTAAATACGGTGTTCTATTAATTTCGCCTTTATTGGAAGCTTTTCAAAGCAGTTTCCCTGAAGGGGTAGTGAATATTGTGTATGGTCGCGGACGAGTTTTAGCGGCACCAATTATGAAATCTGGCGCTATCGATGTGTTGGCTTTAATTGGAAATAGTAAATCGGCTAACATCCTTCAAGCGCAGCACCCGAAAGGAAACAGACTGCGTATGGTTTTAGGTTTGGAAGCTAAAAATCCGGCGATTGTATTACCAGATGCCGATTTAGATTTAGCGGTCGATGAGTGTATTGCCGGTACTTTATCTTTCAACGGACAACGTTGTACAGCATTAAAAGTATTGTATGTTCACGAATCGGTTGTTGAAGAATTTAACCGTCGATTTGCTTATAAAGTTGATCAGCTTAAATTTGGAAATCCTTGGGAGGAAGGTGTGAAATTAACGCCGCTTCCAGAAACGGATAAGCCAGCATATATTCAAGAACTTATTGACGACGCTCTAGAAAAAGGAGCAAGCATCATCAATAAAAAAGGTGGTGAAACTTCCGAGAATTATATTTTTCCAGCGGTGTTATATCCGGTGTCTAAAGAGATGCGTGTTTATAAAGAAGAGCAATTCGGACCCGTAATTCCGGTGATTTCTTTTTCTGATATTGAAGAGCCTTTAGATGATATGGCGGAGTCGGATTACGGACAACAAGTGAGCTTATTTGGTAAAAATATTAATACCTTATCACCACTTATCGATACCCTGGTAAATTTAGTATGTCGTGTAAACTTAAATAGTTCTTGCCAAAGAGGACCAGATGTTTACCCATTTACAGGACGAAAAGATTCGGCTTCAGGAACATTAAGTGTACATGATGCATTGCGTTCGTTCTCTATTAGAACTTTTGTGGCTTCTAAGGATAACGAATATAACAATGCCATTTTAACAGAGTTGCTCGAAAGAAAAACGTCGAACTTTATTAGTACCGACTATATTTTATAAAGAAAGGCTTTTGTATAAAGCTTGATTTAAATAATAGCAGCATTCATATCTTAATTGAAATTGAATGCTGCTTTTTTATTATATGATTATCTTTGGTTTAATCGTTTAGAAAATGCATCGCAATAACTTTTTAAAATATTTTAGATGAAAGCAGCAAAACATATTTTAATGTTCTTTCTTTTTTGTGTCACCTTAATGGCTTGCGGAAAGAAAGAAAAAAAGCAGAATCAAAGTCCGTCGCAAACCGAAACGAAAGCGGCTTCAAGTGAGACTATAACAACTATTAACCTTACTGCAAGCGATGCCATGCAGTTCAATAAAAATAAAATTGAGGTTAATGCCGGTGAAAAAGTAAGACTTACTTTGACTCATACTGGTAAAATGCCGAAAACCGTCATGGGGCATAATTTCGTCTTACTAAAAAAAGGCGTGGATCTTACCGATTTTGGTACCGAAGCTGCTACTGCAACCGATTCGGAATTTATTCCTAACGATGGTGATGATGTGATTGTGCACACCAAACTCATTGGTGGAGGTGAATCTACAACCATTGAGTTTAATGCCCCAGAATCAGGGATTTATGATTTTCTGTGTAGCTTTCCTGGGCATTTTGCGATCATGAAAGGTAAATTTATAGTAAAATAAAGCCCTTTTCTGGCGTTTTTAGAGGCTTTCAATAATTAATCATTTAATGTTTTTTGAAAAATATTGAAAGATTGAGATTTTGAGGCTTCAAAATTAGAGATATTAATAATTTTTTAAAATTAAAATTAGGAAAGTCTGTTATTGTCTTAAAGATGTTTTAATTTTACGATATGGAAACATTAAAAAATACATTACGTTGTTCTACACCCGGTTGGTCTGCGCGCTTTCGCCGCAGCTTCTAATTTTTTAGATGAATAAACCCAAACCCAAAACGTAGTTTTTAATTTTTTTCATAGTGTCCAAAAATAATTTCATAGCATTTCAAAATAAGGTTAATTTAGTAGAAGTTAACACCCATTCTGTGCGCCGTACTTTTTTTCGTCGCCCGTAAGGGTGGGTTTTATTTTTTGAACTAGGTGTGTCCAGTTCAGCTATCAAAAAAGAGTAATAAATGACAAACAATATATACTAGGAAATGAAGGTTGTAATAGCCGATAAGTCTCATGTGAAATACGCAGAAATCATCTGCGAAACCATTGCATCGTCTGCCGCCATTAGGGGTACGGGGATTGCTAGACGTTCTCCAGAATATATTGCTACTAAAATGGAAAATGGAAATGCTGTTATAGCCTTAGATCAAGGTAAATTTGCAGGGTTTTGTTATATCGAAAAGTGGGGGCACGGAAAGTTTGTGGCCAATTCTGGTCTCATTGTGCATCCCGATTATAGAGGCATCGGATTAGCTAAGCTCATCAAGCATAAGATTTTTGAACACTCTAGAACAAAATTTCCTGACGCCAAAATTTTTAGTATCACTACCGGATCCGCAGTTATGAAAATGAATAGCGACTTAGGCTATAAACCAGTGGTATTTTCCGAGTTAACCGACGACCAAACCTTTTGGGATGGTTGTCAAACTTGCAAAAATTATGACGTTTTAACGCGAACAAACCGCAAAATGTGTTTGTGTACAGGTATGTTGTACGACCCTAATTTAAAAGATAAGGCCGTAAAACCTATAAAAAATAATGTGTTTGCAAGATTAAAACGAATTAAACGCGCTCTGTTTTTAAAGCATGAAAAAAATGATGGAACAGAGCCTACTAACATTGACACAGATTAAAATGAATACATTACTAGATATCGATACTGAAATCGATCAGCTTATCGAACAAGCTGAAGCCTTTTGCGAAAAGGAAGGTATCGAAATCAAATTGGTATATAAACTTTCCAACAAATCATTAGAGATTATTTCCGAAAGATCTAAAACGCTTTCTACATTGTATTATGTGAGTGTAGAAATGCTTAAAAAACGTGCCGAAAACGGATGTTTTATCTTGAAGAAAGATGACGAGATAATTGGGCACATCTTCGTGCATGAACATCAAGTTAAAGAGCATTTTGTATACGAGCGCTCTTCATTATGGGTGGATAGTACGTATAGAAATTGCAATTTAGGTTTATTGTTAATGGCAAGAATGACCGAGTTTTTTAGTGAAACTTTTCTCATTTCTATCGCCCAAACTCCTAAAGTGCATCAGTATAATGAGCTGCTTGGTATGACTCACGTGACCTTGTCTAAAATGTCGGCCCAGCTCGTGCAAGAGCTCGAGAAATTAGGGAAATTACGTGATGAATTGAATTATAGATATTATGTAAATGCCTGTTTTGCTTCAGAAATAGGTCAGTTAAAATAGAATAGAAAATTAGTTATATAAATAGTGTAAGATGAAAAAATTAGTAATAGCATACAGTGGTGGATTGGATACGTCATACTGTGCAGTAAGTTTATCAAAGGAATATGATGTGCACGCCGTAAGTGTAAACACAGGTGGTTTTACTAAAGAAGAAATTAGTCATATAGAGAGTAACGCCTACAAAATGGGTGTTACGACTTATAAAAATATTGATGCCGTTTCTACTTTTTATGAAAAAGTAGTTAAGTATCTTATTTTTGGGAATGTATTAAAAAATAATTCATACCCCTTATCGGTAAGTGCCGAGCGTATCATTCAAGCGATTGAAATTATTGAATACGCTAAAAGTATTGACGCCGAATATATTGCTCATGGTAGTACAGGGGCTGGAAACGATCAAGTGCGTTTTGATATGATTTTCCAAACTTTGGCACCAAATATCAAAATTATTACCCCAATTAGAGACGAGAAGTTAACCAGACAACAAGAAATCGACTATTTGAAAGAAAATGGTATCGATATGAACTGGGAAAAAGCAAAATACTCTGTTAACAAAGGGCTATGGGGAACGAGTGTTGGAGGTTCAGAAACTTTAACATCCGATAAGGCATTGCCTAACGAAGCTTATCCGTCTCAATTGAAACACACCGAGGAAGAAAAAGTAAAATTAACCTTCAAACAAGGCGAGTTAGTAGCGGTAAACGGTATTGAAAATTCGCCTCAAAATAATATAGAAGTGCTAAATAATTTAGCTTCGGCTTATGCCATTGGTAGAGATATCCATGTTGGCGATACAATTGTTGGTATTAAAGGACGTGTTGGTTTTGAAGCCGCAGCAGCCCTTATTACTATTAAAGCTCATCATTTGTTAGAAAAGCATACCCTAACTAAATGGCAGTTACAACACAAAGAATATTTGTCAAGTTTCTACGGAATGCACTTGCATGAAGGGCAGTATTTAGACCCTGTAATGCGAAATATTGAAGCTTTCCTGGAAAGCAGTCAGGATAAAGTTTCAGGTGATGTGTTTGTAGCTTTAAAACCTTACCACTTTGCACTAGATGGTATTCAGTCTGACCATGACTTGATGAGTGCGAAATTTGGAAGCTACGGTGAGGAGAACAAAGCGTGGACCGCTGATGACGCTAAAGGCTTTATCAAAATTCTAGGTAATCAGAATAAAATCTATCAACAAGTAAATTCAAAATAATGATCCAAGTTGGAATTATAGGTGGCGCAGGGTACACAGCAGGCGAGTTAATAAGATTACTTATTCATCACCCCGAAGCTGAAATGAACTTTGTGTATAGCACCAGTAATGCAGGAAATCAATTAAGTAAAGTGCATCAAGATTTAGTAGGGTCTTTAGATTTTGAATTTACAGATACCGTAAATCCAAATGTAGACGTGTTGTTTTTATGCTTAGGCCATGGGAATTCGGTGAAGTTTTTAGAAGCTAACACTTTTTCTGAGGATACTAAAATCATCGATTTAGGAAACGATTTTAGACTGGAGGCCGATAAAGTTTTTAATGGAAAAACCTTTGTATATGGCTTGCCAGAATTACAAAGAGAAGCTATTAAAAAAGCAAACTATGTAGCGAATCCTGGTTGTTTTGCAACAGCCATCCAGTTGGGGCTTTTACCTTTAGCTGAAGCCAATTTGCTAAATAACGATGTACATATTAATGCCGTAACAGGGGCAACAGGCGCTGGGACTTCATTGTCTGCGACCACACATTACACGTGGCGTGATAATAATTTCTCGTACTATAAACCTTTTACGCATCAGCATTTAGGAGAAATTAATCAATCGGTTAAACAGTTGCAAGGTGATTTTGCTTCAGATATCCTTTTTATGCCAAATCGCGGGAATTTTTCACGAGGCATTTTTGCAACGATTTACACCGATTTTGAAGGTGCTGTAGAAGACGCGAAGGCCATGTATCAAGCTTTTTATAAAGATGCTGAATTTACTTTTGTAGCCGACGATTTTTTACATTTAAAACAAGTGGTAAACACAAACAAATGTTTAATTCACTTGCATAAACATGGAGGGAAGCTTTTAATAACAAGCATTATCGATAACCTGTTAAAAGGAGCTTCGGGACAAGCTGTTGAGAATATGAACTTAATGTTTGGTTTAGAAGAAACCACAGGATTAGGATTAAAGGCGACTTATTTTTAAGTCGCTAAACTTCCCAGATTAGGGAAATACAAGCAAAAGATTAGGAGTAAAATCTTAAACAACAAGAAAAGGCTTTTTGTTATAATAGTTGAGGCTGGTTTTAAGCCAGTCTAATTACAGAAAAACCTTCTAAAATCCTTACTTTTGCGCGACAACCAAACAAATTATAGGGGTTAGCATAACTTCTAATAAAGAAAGAAACGTCTTTTAAAAAACAAACCAACTAATAAATATGTAATTATGCCATTATTTAACGTTTATCCGCTGTACGATGTAACACCAGTTTCAGGAAAAGGTGTTTATGTTTACGATAAGAATGGAACAGAGTATTTAGACCTCTATGGTGGGCATGCTGTGATCTCAATAGGGCACGCACACCCAAAATATGTAGAGGCTATTTCTTGTCAAGTATCCGAACTCGGATTTTATTCCAATGCCATCCAAAATCCGCTTCAGGTTCAATTGGCCGATAAGTTAGAAGCGCTTTCAGGTTGTAAAGATTACGAGTTGTTTTTGTGTAATTCTGGAGCAGAAGCTAATGAAAATGCTCTAAAATTAGCGTCATTTAAAACAGGGAATTCTAGAGTTCTGGCGTTTAAAAATGGTTTTCACGGACGTACATCGGCTGCGGTTGCAGCGACCGATAATCCGGGTATCGTTGCGCCAATTAATGCGCAACAAGAAGTGACTTTTCTTGAATTAGACGATATTGCTGGCGTAAAAGCCGAATTAGAAAAAGGGGATGTATGTGCTGTTATTGTTGAGTTTATTCAAGGCGTTGGGGGTCTGGATCAAGGCTCGGCTAAGTTTTTCAATGAAGTTGATAAACTTTGTAAAGCTAACAACACGTTTTTTATCGCCGATGAGGTGCAATCGGGATACGGACGTTCAGGTAAGTTTTTTGCTTTTCAGCATTATAATGTTACACCAGACATTATATCGATAGCAAAAGGTATGGGTAACGGTTTCCCTATGGGAGGAATTTTAATCCACCCGAGTATAGAAGCTAAATTTGGTATGTTAGGTACCACTTTTGGCGGTAATCACTTGGCATGTGCTGCTGGTTTATCGGTTTTAGAGGTTATTGAAGACCAAAAACTGATAGATAATGTGCAAGTGATGTCTGAGTATTTTATAAAAATCGCTAAAACCATTCCGCAGATAAAAAATATTAAAGGAAAAGGTTTAATGCTCGGATTAGAATTTGACTTTGAAGTTGGCGACTTAAGAAAACGCTTAATTTATGAAAATCATATTTTTACTGGTGGTGCTTCAAACAAAAAATTATTAAGAATATTACCTCCGTTAACCGTTAGGAAAGAGCATATCAATATGTTTTTTGAAGCCCTAATTGAAGTGTTACCAGAGGTGGAATCTGCAGAGGAACTGCAGGCACAAAAAATTTAAAAAAAAGAAAAATGAACACTTTATTAACTATAGAAACAAGAAACGCAGTACTGCTTAAAATGGGCGTGCTATTAGAAAAGGAACGAGAAACTATAATTAATATCAATAAAGAAGATTTAGAGGCTTATAAAGGCGATGATATTTCAATGTACGATCGTTTAAAAGTTGACGATTCGAAGGTCGATGAAATGATTAAGTCGGTAACCCATTTAGCTTCACAAGACGACCCCGTTGGCGTAGAACGCTTTGCTTTTAAACATGATAATGGCATGCAGGTTTACAATAAAACAGCATCGTTTGGAACCGTTCTAATCATATATGAATCTCGTCCTGATGTTACAGTTGAAGCTGCAGGAATCGCATTTAAATCTGGAAATAAAATTTTACTAAAAGGCGGAAAGGAATCTTTACGTTCAAACTTAAAAATTGTTGAATTGTGGCACGAGGCTTTAAAAGCGAATGGTGCTTCTACCCATTGGGTAGAGTATTTACAATTCAACAGAGAGGAAACCCAAGCTTTCTTGGAAAATCCAACTCAAAAAGTAGATTTAATGGTGCCTAGAGGTGGCGAACGTTTAATCGCTTTCGTAAAAAAACATGCCAACTGCCCTGTTATTATTAGTGGTAGAGGAAACAATTTTGTGTATGTACACCCTAAAGCCGATTTAGATATCGCTATGGATGTGATTATTAACGGAAAAACAGCAAAAATTTCAGCTTGTAACGCCGTAGATAAAGTTTTAATTGATGAAAATCTTCCTGAAAAAGAGGCTTTCATGAAACGCTTAATTTCTAAATTAAAGGCATTTGATGTTGAAATTTTAGGTGATGAAAAAACGGCTAAATACGATGAAATTAGTCAGTTTGAATCTGATGATATCTGGTATGAAGAGTTCCTAGATTACAAAATCGTTATAGGAGAAATTGCTGGAGTTGAAGATACCATCGCCATGATTAATAAATATTCAGGAGGTCACTCGGCATCAATCATCACTACCGATGAAGCTGTTGCTAAAACCTTTATGGAAAATGTAGATACGGCTGCCGTATATCACAACGTCTCAACACGATTTACCGATGGTAGTCAGTTAGGTTTAGGTGGTGAGTTGGCTATCAGTACCGATAAGTTACACCAACGTGGCCCAATTGGTTTACAGCATTTAGTAACCAATAAGTGGTATGTTCATGGTAACGGACAAATAAGATAAGTATGCCTGGGCATACCAGCAAAAAAAAATAAGCGTCCACTTGTGGTAAGATCAATTTTTAAAATTATCACAAGTGGCGTTTTAAATAAATGAAGAAAAAACGCATTTTATTAAAAGTAGGGTCCAATACGCTTACCAAGGAAACCGATAATATTTCTAGAGGTAAAATTGAAGATATTGCCAGTCAAATCGCGCAGCTTCAAGACCGATACGAATTTATAATTGTAAGTTCAGGGGCTATTGCTGTGGCGAAACAGTTTGTAAAACTAGAAAGCCAGCGAGAAGAATTATTCGTTAAACAGGCTTTAGCATCTATTGGGCAACCGCATTTAATTCGTATTTATCAAGAAATTTTTAGGGAATATGGTCTGTTAAGTTCCCAGTGTTTGTTGTCTTATTCCGATTTCGAGAAACAGGAAAGTAAAATAAACATTGTGAATACTATAAACGTTTTGGTTAACAACAACTACATTCCTATCATTAATGAAAATGATACGGTGGCTACCGACGAAATTAAATTTGGAGATAACGACAAACTAGGCGCGTTAACGGCATCACTTTTAGACGTCGATTTGTTTATCATAGCAACCAATACCAACGGCATATATACCAAAGCTTCATTTGAAAATAACACTCCAGAAACCATTTCAGAGGTTGTCGATTTCGATGCTTTAAAAGCCGAAGTTGTAAACTCAAAATCTACGCATGGTAGTGGTGGTATGGCTTCAAAAGTAGAAGCAGCAGCATTAGCCAAAAACACAAAAATAGAAACTTGGATTGTAAACGGACTCGAAGATCATTTCATCATTAATGCGATGGAAAACAAAGTAGCATTTACCAAAATAAAAGCATAGTAATATGAAAAATTACACATCCATAAACGATATTGATAACATCAAGGCATGGATTGAAGAAGCTAAAGCTTTAAAGCAGAATCCCCTTAAAAATGTTGAACTCGGTAAACACAAAACCTTAGGTTTATTGTTTTTTAACTCTAGTTTGCGTACACGTTTAAGTACGCAAAAAGCGGCATTAAATTTAGGTATGGATCCTATAGTGATGAATGTTTCTGGCGATGCTTGGGGAATCGAATTTGAAGATGGTACGGTAATGAATGGTAACACAGCAGAACATATAAAAGAAGCCGCTGCCGTGGTGTCGCAATATTGTGATATTATTGCTGTAAGAGCTTTTCCAACCTTAACCGATAAGGTTAAAGATGAAAGCGAGCAGGTTTTAAAAGCCTTCGTAAAACACGCTTCGGTACCTGTGGTGAATATGGAAAGTGCTACAGGACATCCACTACAAGCTTTAACAGATGCGATAACCATTTCAGAGCATACCAAAAAAGATAAACCTAAAGTGGTTTTAAGTTGGGCGCCTCATATTAAAGCGTTACCGCATGCCGTAGGAAATAGTTTTGTTCAAGCCATGCAAAAAATGGATGTGGATTTTGTGATTGCAAATCCAGAGGGTTATAATTTAAGTCCGGAGATCACTAAAGATACGCCTATTGTTCACAGTCAGGAAGAAGCATTTAAGGATGCCGATTTCGTTTATGTTAAGAATTGGAGTTCCTACAACGATTATGGCAAAGTGTTAAATACAGACCCCAATTGGACCATCACAAAAGAAAAATTAGGTGATGCCAAATTTATGCACTGTTTACCGGTAAGACGTAATCTTATTGTGGAAGATGCCGTTTTAGATAGCGATAACTCATTGGTGATTCAGCAAGCTAATAACAGAACCTACGCTGCACAATTGGTACTTAAAAAAATATTAGAAAATGGCTAAAGAGAAATTATCAGTAGTAAAAATTGGTGGGAATGTTATAGAAAATCCAGAGGCTTTAGCGACTTTTTTAGAGCAGTTTTCAGAATTAGAAGGGAAGAAAGTTTTAGTGCATGGCGGCGGAAAACGTGCCACACACATCGCTTCAAAGTTAGGGATTGAATCTCAAATGGTGAATGGTCGTCGTATTACCGATGCCGAAACCTTAGAAGTGATTACTATGGTTTATGGCGGATTAGTAAACAAAAATATTGTGGCTCAGCTGCAAAGTTTGGATACCGATGCCATTGGTTTAACAGGCGCAGATATTAATAGTATCGCTTCAAAAAAACGTCCGGTAAAAGAGATAGACTATGGTTTTGTTGGTGATGTTAAAAAAGTAAATCACATAAGCATTAATAAACTTATTGAAGCTGATTTTACACCTGTTTTTTGTGCCATTACGCATGATGAAAACGGACAACTATTCAATACCAATGCCGATACTATTGCTTCAGAATTAGCGATTGGGCTATCAAAATTATATCGAGTAGAACTGGTATACTGTTTTGATAAAAACGGTGTACTTATGGAAGTTGATGATGATAACTCGGTTATCGATTTTATGGATTCTGGTACCTACGAAATATTGAAGCATAAAGGTGTTTTTCATGATGGGATGCTTCCTAAATTAGAGAACTGTTACCACGCTATTGAAGCCGGTGTGTCTAGGGTTTTTATTGGAAATCCAAGTATTATTAGTAACAAGAATCAAAAGTTTACCACCTTATTTTTATGATAGAGCAGTTAACACAAGACGCCATTGCTTTACTAAAAAAGCTCATCGAAACCCAGTCTTTTTCTTCCGAAGAAGAACAGACAGCAGGGCATATCGAAGCATGGTTTACAAATCACAATATCGATTATAATCGTACTAAAAATAACATTTGGGCGCTTAACAAACACTTTGATGAGAGCAAGCCAACCTTGTTGCTAAACTCACATCACGATACGGTAAAACCCAATTCGGCGTATACCAAAGATCCGTTTAAAGCCATTGTTGAAGATGGAAAATTATATGGGTTAGGAAGTAACGATGCCGGCGGTTGTTTGGTGTCGCTTATGGCCACCTTTGTGTATTTTTATAATCACGAAAACTTAAAATACAATTTGGTTATTGTCGCTTCCGCGGAAGAAGAAAGCAGTGGTCCAAACGGACTAAACAGTATGCTTCCTATCATTCCTAAAGTGGATGTGGCAATTGTGGGTGAACCTACTTTGATGAATTTAGCTGTTGCTGAAAAAGGATTAGTTGTTTTTGACGCCGTGGTTGAGGGTACACCAAGTCATGCCGCGCATCCAAATGATGATAATGCCCTTTATAACAGTATTGAAGCCCTGCAATGGTTTAAAGATTACAAGTTTGAAAAGAGCTCTGAAGCTTTAGGAGACGTGAAACTAACGGTAACTCAAATTAATGCGGGTGCACAGCATAATGTAGTGCCTGGTCATGTGGATATGGTTGTTGATGTGCGTGTGAACGATGCTTACTCTAATGCCGAGATTGCTGAGATTTTACAAAGTCAGGCGCCAGTAACACGAATTATACCACGTAGTTTACGTTTGAACTCTTCATGCATTCCTATGGATCACGATTTGGTAAAAGCAGGAATCGCAATGGGAAGAACGACTTACGGGTCGCCAACTTTATCCGATCAAGCAGTATTAAGCTGTTCGTCCTTAAAATTAGGCCCTGGAGATAGTACGAGATCTCATTCGGCTGATGAATTTATTTATATTAGTGAAATAGAAGAAGGGGTTAAAATATATGTTGAATTACTTGAGAGGGTGATGTAAGTGAGGAATAGCAGAGTTTCAAGGTGAAAGGGTTACGAAGTAGGACGGGAGACAGAAGTCGGGAGACGGAAGAATCAAGAGTCAGGAATTAAGAGTAAATGATAAAGAGGTAGGTTTCTTGTCGTTTCAGAAAAAACACCTAAATCATGATTAAATAAATCAACGAGCAACTAATCACAAATAGAAGCGTACAGTCACTCTGAGCTTGTCGAAGAGGTAACGAAGTTATATAAAATTAATTATCGGTTTTAAAACTGAAAACGGATTAAAGGAGGATTAAAAGTTAGGTGTAACGTGGTAGAGAGAAAATATGATGGTCTATCTCAATTAAAGTTTTTCACTCACGATTAAACACTTCAACAAATACACAAATACACAAATCAAAAAAAATGAAACTTTGGGATAAAGGCATATCAATAGATAAAAAAATAGAGCAATTTACTATTGGAAACGATCGAGAAATAGATATTCATATTTCAAAATACGATGTTATTGCATCGCGTGCGCATGCCATAATGCTTCAAAAAATTGGTATTCTTTCTGAAGAAGAATTGGGAAAATTGCTTTCTGGACTTCAGGTTTTAGCCAATCAAATTGAAGATGGAACTTTTGTTATCGACGAACAGTTTGAAGACGTACATTCTAAAATTGAATTTGAATTAACGAAGTCTTTAGGTGATGTCGGTAAAAAAATCCACACGGCACGTTCTAGAAACGATCAAGTTTTAGTGGCCCTTCATTTGTATTTTAAAGAAGAGTTGCAAGCTGTAAAATCCAAAACCAAAACACTTTTTGATACCTTAATTAATCAGGCGGAGACTTATAAAGATAAGGTGCTTCCTGGCTATACGCATTTACAAGTGGCTATGCCATCATCATTCGGGTTATGGTTTTCAGCCTATGCCGAATTAATGATTGATGATGTGTTTTTATTAGATGCCGCCATAAAAACGGTGGATCAAAATCCGCTAGGTTCGGCAGCGGGTTACGGCAGTTCTTTTCCTATCGATCGCGAGGTTACCACTAAAGAAATGGACTTTGCCACTCTAAAATACAACGTTGTTGCCGCGCAAATGGGACGAGGTAAAAACGAACGCACCATTGCTGCTGCTTTAGGTAGTTTGGCAAATACTATGGCGCGTTTTGCTATGGATACCTGCTTGTATATGAGTCAGAATTTCGGGTTTATTTCCTTTCCAGACGAGTTAACTACAGGAAGTAGCATCATGCCGCATAAAAAGAATCCTGATGTGTTTGAGTTAATCCGCGGGAAATGTAATAAAATACAAGCCTTGCAAAGTGAAATGATATTAATAACCAACAACTTGCCTAGTGGTTATCACCGCGATTTTCAGTTATTAAAAGAAAATATTATTGCGGCTTTTGAGGATATTAAAGACATTTTGGATATTTTTAATTATTCGATTCAACAAATTATTGTGAAAGATATCGATATCAACGACGATAAATACAAATACTTATTTACAGTAGATAACATTAATACCTTAGTAGTAGAAGGACAAACTTTTAGAGAAGCCTATCAAAAAATTGGGGGTCAAGTGCAAGATGGTACCTATGTGCCAGACACATCTAAAAAACACACCCATGTTGGAAGTATTCATAATTTATGCTTAGATAAAATTCGCGATAAGTTTCCTGGGTAGATCGTAATTGTTGAAAATAGGTTTTTTTATTGTTTATTTATTGTCGTAGGCTTAGTTTTGATAGACAAGCATACAGCTTAAAAAAAATGAGCAGTAGAGAAAAAGAATAAACTATTTTTGAGCAATGAACTACAATCTAAAAAAACTATATAGCATTGCATTTTGGGCGAGCGTTTTTGGAATGCTCGCCTTTATTTTTGATTTTGGTTTTTCGAAAACGGTATTAACGCAACAAATCATTGATGCGTTTTATTTCATAGTTATTGCTTTAGGCTTAGGAGCAACGTTCGCTAGATATTTTGAAAATAAGCAGTTGCTAAAACGTAGGGTTGCTGTTTTTGATTTGATTTCAGTGGTTTTTAGCCTGTGTGTTTTTTATATGTACCTCTTTCATGGTGAGGCATTTAAAACCGATTTGATATTAGAAAATCCCATATGGGTGGTTTTGGCTGTCATCCTGTCTTTTATTAGGGAGTTTTCAGAACAAAAACTAAATCTGCATCGAACCTATCTTAACCCAGCACAAATTTTCATATTAAGCTTCTTAGTCATTATTTTACTAGGCTCCTTTCTATTAATGATGCCAAAGGCAACACACCAAGGTCTGTCATTCATAGATGCCTTATTTACATCAACAAGCGCGGTTTGTGTAACAGGATTGGTTGTTGTGGATACAGGAACTTATTTTACCCTTTTCGGACAAGCTATTATCATGTTTTTGATACAAATTGGAGGCTTAGGTATCCTAACTTTTGCAAGCTATTTCAGTTACTTTTTTAAAGGAGGAAGTACCTACGAAAACCAATTGACCTTAGGAGAAATGACAAATTCCGATAAAATTAGTGATGTATTTAGTACTCTAAAAAATATTATCGTTATTACAACTATTGTTGAAGTGATAGCGGCTATTTTTATTTTCTTTTCCTTAGATAAAGCTTTGTTTAGTGGTTTGTCTAACCGCGTGTTTTTTTCAATATTTCACGCGATTTCAGCCTTTTGTAATGCTGGTTTTTCAACCTTATCCAATAGCATTTACGAAACAGGTTTCCGATTTAACTACGCCTTGCAACTTATTATTGTAGTCACTTTTGTTTTAGGTGGTTTGGGGTTTCCAATCGTGGTTAATATTATTAGACTTATCAAACATAAATGCATTAATATTTTCTTTTTCAATGCAAAAAATAGAACGTATAAGCCTTGGGTTCTAAACATTAATAGCAGAATTACCTTAGTGACGACGTTCTCTCTAACGGCAGTAGGTTTTATATTGTTTTTGATTTTTGAATATGATAATACGCTTGCCGAACACGATTTATCAGGAAAATTAGTAAATGCACTTTTTGGAGCTACCACTCCTCGAACGGCTGGTTTTAATTCGGTTAACATGAGTGATTTGTCATTTCCTACCGTAGTTATTACTCTTTTGCTTATGTGGGTTGGAGCATCTCCAACTTCTACCGGTGGTGGTATTAAAACCAGTACCTTTGCTATAGCCACGCTTAATGTTTTAAGTTTAGCCAAAGGGAAACAGCGTATTGAAGTTTATAGAAGAGAAATTGCCGAAATTTCAGTAAAAAGAGCGTTTGCTACCATTGCTTTGTCTCTAATTGTTATAGGTTCTGGCATTGTTTGTATTAGTATTTTTAACCCAGAAATGGGATTACTAAATATTGCGTTCGAATGTTTTTCGGCATATAGTACCGTAGGCTTAAGTCTTGGTATTACCGCCGATTTAAGTACCGCAAGTAAATTTGTATTTATTGCTATTATGTTTATTGGCAGGGTTAGCATGCTATCTATTATGGTAGCCCTTTTCAAAAAAATAAAGCATAAAAATTATCGCTATCCTAGCGAAGAAATCACCATAAATTAAAAATGACATGAAATATATTATTGTAGGTCTAGGAAATTTTGGCGCATCTTTAGGAAAGAAATTAACCTCACAAGGCAATGAAGTTATTGGTGTTGATAGCAAAATGGAAAAGGTTGATTTGCTGAAAGAACATTTATCTCATACCATTTGTTTGGATGCCACAGATGAGTTTACGGTATCTGGACTTCCTTTAAGTGATACCGATGTAGTGGTTGTAGCTATTGGCGAAGATAAGGGCGCCAATATTATGGCAACTGCATTACTAAAAAACTTAAAAGTAAAACGCTTAATAAGCCGAGCCATTGACGGTTTGCACGAAAAGGTGCTCAACGCCATTGGAGTTAACGATATTGTGCATCCCGAAGAGGAATCGGCAGAAAGATGGGCAAAAAAGTTGTCTTTAAAGGGTGTTATCGATTCGTTTGAATTAAATGATGACTATAGTATTATGGAAGTTCATGTTCCTGAAAAATTTGATCAAAAAAACATTAGAGAGATCGATATTCGAAAAGTATATAACTTATTGGTTTTAACTACTATTGCAAATACAGAAATTAAAAGCACCGTTGGGAAAACCAGAAATATTACAAAGGTTAAAGGTGTAGCTGGTGCCGATGATATCCTATATAAAGATGGTATTCTTGTTATTTATGGATCGAATAAAGACATTAAAAGGTTTTTAAATGAGTATTGATGTTGTACAACTAAGATGAATTTTTAAATGCTTAGCCCTAATTCCAAACCTTGAACAGAAAAACTAAACAACAAGTATTTTTTTCTATTGTTGTCCGATAAAAAACAGAATTAGCTAAAAAAGCTTTGGTGTTGGCCTTTTTTATTGATCGCACTCTTTATTTTGAAAACAGAACCTCCTTATGGGTCAAAAAGGCTTAATTGCCCAATGTTTTTGGTTGTAATCTCTTCCCAATTAGCTTCTGGGTTTTTCAGGAATTTGAACAAATCGATATATGTCATCAAATGGTATCGTATGACGGACATCATATTGGAATAAGCCCAGTTTCTTTGGGCTTTTCTTTGGATCACAAGCATAATGAGCTGGATTATCAAACTGACCCAGATTTGTATTTCGATGGCATTTTGATTGTCTCCCAAAAAATACTTTAGCGGAAAGTTCTGTTTAAGCCGCTTGAACATCGTCTCAATCTGCCACCTATTTTTATAGATGTCGGCTATTTTGTCTGCATCAAGATCATAATTATTAGTGATGAACTCATAAACTTTTTGGTGCTTTTCGTGCCAAAAAGCGATTCTCCTCAGGGAAAAAGCATTGCCGTTTTTGTCCGTAAGCCCTATTTTTTCGTCCTTTAGGACAGCATCGTCCACTTTATTGGAGATATCAAACTCTTCAAGGCTTGTATAGCGAGCATTGTCCTTTTGCCGAGTCACAAAGTAAACATCTTCCAGTGTCCATTTTTGGTATTGCTCATAATCCACATACCCTTTGTCAAAAACCACATAAGAGCCCTTCTTGAGTTCCAGGTCTTTTAAAAAGGTGTGGTCGTGCGTGGCCGCGCTTGAAAACTTAATCAGACAAGGAACGTCTTCCATGGCGTTTATCATAGTATGCATCTTGATACCTCCTTTCTTTTTGCCGTTGAGCGGGTTCCTTCCTACACCTTTAAGAATGTCACTAAATAGGGGGATGGTCGAGGAATCAACGATTTTAAGGTTCTTCACTGCAGGTTCTAAGGGTCTGCTGTCCGATAAAAAGCGATGGTAACGTTTGTAGAGTAAATGATAAATATCGGCAAATACTTCAGAGCTTCTTCTCCTGTTAGCATCTGACAAGGTACTGCGTTTTGGAAAGTCCGTGAGTCCTAGATGGTTGATCTTTCCCTCGCAGGCAAGCATAATACTGGAAACCTCACGAAGTGAGCTACAGCCACTGATCACGGTAAATACCATAGTGGCCAAATGCTCATAGGTGGTAAACTTTTTGGTATAGCGATCGCTGTTGTGCTTTTTGGCTGTCCGATGAACATCTTTGGGCAAAATGAAATTTAATACCTGTTTGATTATGGGGTGTCTGCTAAAGTTTTTACTTTTATTCATATCTTGGATGTGTGATAACTTCAAGATACAAAATAAGCGGGAAATCCTATCTTGGAAATCCCGCTTTTTAAATCTTTTATCGGACACTAATGATTTTTTTCTAACAATAGCGTCCAAAACGCTTAAAAAGAGAAAGGGATTTTGTATCTCAAAATATTATTTTTGAGTTGCACAACAAAAAACAACCTTTCTCCATGACAAATATAACATTGTTCTCTCAGATAATCTCCAAATTAGACCGTTCTAGTTTTTCTAAACTTGTAAAAGCCAAGGGAACAGATAAACATCAAAAAGGATTTAATAGTTGGACACATTTAGTCTCCATGTTGTTTTGTCAATTTGCAAAAAGTCAATCCGTCCGAGATATAAGTAATGGACTTCGCTCTGCCACAGGAAACCTTAATCATTTAGGCATACAGAAAGCACCTTCTAAATCAACGATAAGCTATCAAAACAAACATCGAGACTGGACGCTTTATCGAGATTACTACTATGTTCTTTTAAAAAGTTTTGGACAGCACCCTCACTTAAAACGTGTTAAATTCAAAATTAAATCCAAGATATTTCTATTAGATTCTACAACGATAAGTCTATGTTTAAGTCTCTTTGATTGGGCAAAATACAAAACCCACAAAGGAGCTGTAAAAATGCACACCTTGCTTGATTATGATGGTAATTTACCGCACTATGTAAATATTAGCGATGGTAAAACAGCAGATAATAAAGGAGCTTACGATATTCCTTTGATTAGCCGTTCGGTTATTGTCGCAGATCGATTTTATAATGATTTTTCGTTACTTAACGTTTGGGACAGCAACCAAGTGTTTTTTGTAATTAGGCACAAAGAAAACATCCAATTTAAGAGTATTAAAGAAAAAGAATTGCCAGAAAATAGACATCATCATGTTTTAAAAGATGAAATCATTGAGCTAACAGGGGCTAAATCAAAAACAAAATACCCAAAGAAGCTACGTAGAATAGCTGTATGGGACGATAAAAATAACCAGGAAATAGAACTTATTACCAACCAAATGTCTTGGACAGCAAACACAATTAGCCAACTCTACAAAGCTAGATGGGATATTGAGATATTCTTTAGAGACATCAAACAACAGCTACATACTAAATCGTTTATAGGAACTTCTGAAAATGCCGTAATGATACAAATATGGACGGCTCTTATTACTATACTCATCCTAAAAGCCTTAAAAGCAAATGCAAAATATAATTGGTACTTGTCCAATTTAGTAGCTTTTATAAGACTTAACCTTTTTGTCAAAGTGGATTTGCAAAAATGGATTGACAGCCCTTTTAACGAGCAGCCTCCCCCCAAACAAAATTATACACAAGGGGTTCTTTTTTGAAAAAGATAAAAAACATGGCTAATTACCAGTAAAATCGTTGACTTTTGATTAGATCAAAAATGTTTAGGACAGGATTGTTTTTCTAACATTAATTACGCCATTGTATTTGGTGCAAAATGTTCAATTTAAAGAACTAGTTTAGTTCAAATAAAGCATGAAGTAAGTTGTAATTCGTAGCTTTTTTAGATGTAGACTAAGATGGTGGTATGGATTGGTTTACCCAAAAAAATAAATTTAAAAAGCGCATTGGTTAAATGCGCTTTTAAGGACTTTCTCTAGTTTAATTTGCTTGTTGACTAACTCAAAATAATTAAATAATAGTGGATTGTCCTAAATGGATATTAGTAAAGTTTAGATTGGTTTCATCGGGATTATGAATGAAATCCTCTATAAAATCGCCAACTTTTGTTGTGCTTATATGATCGTATTTGTTATTTAAATCTGGGGTGGTAATATGAAGTTTTAACGATTTGTCTACACCCTCTCTCACACGATTTGCTTCTTCATCTAATCCAAAATGATCCAACAACATAGCTGCCGATAAGATGGAGGCTATAGGGTTTGCAATACCTTTGTTGGCAGCTTTAGTATAAGCACCATGAATAGGCTCGAACATCACATGGTTGTCGCCAATAGAAGCAGAAGCCAATAAGCCAATAGATCCCACAATAACGCTGGCTTCTTCCGAAAGGATATCACCAAACATATTTTCGGTTAAAATGACATCAAACTGTCTGGGATTGATGATTAAATCCATGGCTGCATTATCGATATACGTGTAATCTAGTTTTACATCGGGGTATTGCTTGGCAATGTCTTTCACCACACGGCGCCATAGTCTAGAACTTTCTAAAACATTAGCCTTGTCTACCAAAGTTAATTTACGTTTTCGTGACTGTGCGGCTTTAAATGCTTTATGAGCAATGCGTTCAATTTCAAAACGTTGGTATTCACAGGTGTCTGATGCGATGTTGCCATCGGCACTGAGTTTCTGTTCTCCAAAATAGATGCCACCGGTTAGTTCTCTATAAATAACTAAGTTGGTGTCTTTTATTGCTTTTACTTTTAACGAGGATTTATTGAGTAAATCTTCGTAAGCAATAACAGGTCTAATGTTGGTATGTAAGTCCAATGCTTTCCGTAGCCCTAAAAGACCTTGTTCTGGGCGTATTGTAGCATCGGGATCATCATCGTATTTGGTGTTGCCAATGGCTCCAAATAATATGGCATCTGCTTTTTTACAAATTTCAATAGTTTCATCAGGTAGAGGCGAGCCGGTTTTGTCTATGGCTACGGCTCCAACTAAGGCTTTATCAAAAGTAAATATGTGGTTAAATTCAATAGCGATAGCCTTCAAAACCTTAACGGCCTGAGCTGTAACTTCTGGTCCTATGCCATCTCCTGGTAATACGCCAATATTTAACTTCATATCGTACTCTTTTTAATTGTCTCCTTCCGCGAAAGCGAAAACAAACAGATTTTCATGTTAAGCAGAAATAATTTCTTTATAAATTCTACTGCTTTCTATGATTTTGTGGATGTCATTATCATCAACCTCTTTTTTCTTGTCGGCGAAATCTAAAAAGCTCGTATAGATTTCATCCAACTGAAGTTTGGTTAATTCGTATCCAATGTTTTTTGCTCGGTATGCCAAGGCTGCTCTTCCAGAACGTGCCGTTAAAACAATAGCCGATTCGGTTACACCAACATCTTTAGGATCGATAATCTCGTAAGTTTCACGATTTTTAATCACGCCATCTTGATGTATTCCAGAACTATGAGCAAAAGCGTTTGCTCCTACAATCGCTTTATTTGGTTGCGTATAAATACCCATGCTATCTGAAACTAACTGACTTAAACCGTAAAGCATTTCGGTTTTTATGTTCGTATCAAGATTTAAGTAAGGGTGTTGTTTCAGGATCATCACCACTTCTTCTAAAGCCGTGTTTCCTGCACGCTCGCCAATACCATTAATAGTACATTCAATTTGTCGTGCACCATTAATAACGCCTTCAATAGAATTTGCTGTAGCCAATCCTAAATCGTTATGGCAGTGGCATGATAAAATAGCTTTATCGATACCTTTTACATTTTCTTTAAGGTATTTAATTTTAGCACCGTACTCACTTGGTAAACAGTATCCTGTTGTATCGGGAATGTTTAAAACCGTAGCACCTGCTTTGATTACTTCTTCGCAGATACGTGCTAAATAGGCGTTATCGGTTCTCCCAGCATCTTCGGCATAAAACTCAACATCTTCTACAAAAGTTTTAGCGTAAGCAACCGCTTTTACAGCGCGTTCTATAATCGCGTCTTGTGTTGAGTTAAACTTAAATTTTATATGTGATTCGGAAGTTCCAATTCCTGTATGGATACGCCCTTTCTTAGCGAGTTTTAAAGCTTCACCAGCTACTTTTATATCGTTTTCTACAGAGCGTGTTAAGCCGCAAACTGTAGCATTTTTTACAATCTTAGAAATTTCTACAACCGATTTAAAATCACCCGGACTCGATACAGGAAAACCAGCTTCAATAATATCAACGCCTAAATAATCAAGCTGCTCGGCTATAATTAATTTTTGTTCAGTGTTAAGTTTACATCCTGGGACCTGCTCACCGTCTCTAAGGGTTGTATCAAAAATTTGGACTTTATTATCAGACATTTATTAAAATATATTTTCGTATTGTTCTACGAATGTATATTTTGGTTTTGTAAAAATTGAATACTACATTTGTTTTTTACGATGTTAAACACATTGATATAATATTTAACATGCTGTAAAACAGGGTTTTATATCTGTTTTTATAACTATGACAAGAGATCAAAAAGATAATTTATTTGTTTTAATTAAGTCACTTTCTAAATCCGAAAAACGCCAGTTTAAACTTTATGTTGGTCGATTGGGGGTAAATGAAGATTCTAAATTTTTAATGTTATTTAATATTTTAGATAAGCTATCGGTATATGATGAAGCGGCGATATTAAAAAAAGGCATCGTAAAAAAACAACAACTCTCTAATTTAAAAGCGCATTTATATAAGCAGATTTTAATTAGTTTACGATTAAACCCGTCACATCAAGATATCCGTATACAAATTCGTGAACAACTCGATTTTGCTACAATTCTTTATCATAAAGGACTTTATAAACAAAGTTTAAAGATTTTGGATAAGGCTAAAAATCTGGCTATGGTTAATGAAGAAAAAAATGCGGCCTATGAAATTGTAGATCTTGAAAAAATTATAGAATCGCAGTACATTACCCGAAGTCTTAACAACAGAGCCGACCAATTGTCTATTGAAGCTAAAGAACTAAACCGACAAAATGTTTTAGCGAGTAAACTATCTAATTTATCCCTTCAATTATATGGTCAGTTTTTAAAAACAGGGTATGTTAAGAATAAAGGTGAAACCACACGTATCACCGAATACTTTAAAGCCAGATTGCCAAAATTCGATATTAATGAATTAGGTTTTAGAGAAAAGTTATGGCTTTACAAGGCGCGGTTATGGTATAGTTTTTTAATTCATGATTTTTTAGCGTGTTATAAATATTCTAAAAAGTGGGTAGAATTATTTTATGAAAATAAAGATATGATTCTTTTGAATCCTGTATTTTTCTTAAGAGGCAATAACTATTTGTTAGAATCACTTTATTACCTAAGGCAATATAAAAAGTTTAAGGAGTCCTTAGCTCGGTTTGAACATGTCATTCAAGAAAAATGGTTTCCTGTTGATGATAACTTGGAAGGCCTAGGATTTTTATTCTTGTATAATAATAAGTTCAATTTACATTTTTTAGAAGGGAGTTTTAATGAGGGCTTGCCTTTAATTGATGAGGTTTTAGAGCGCTTAAAAAAGTTTAATGACCGTATTGATGAGCACCATATTATGGTATTTTATTATAAAATGGCAAGTATGTATTTTGGTGCAGGCGATAACAGAAAATGTATTTACTTTTTAGATAAGATTATAAGTAATAAATCACTTCAAATGCGAGAAGATTTACTATGTTTTTCTCGAATACTCAATTTAGTAGCACATTATGAGGCAGGTTTGGATTATAACCTTGATGTTTTAATAAAAAGCACCTATAAATTTTTGATTAAAATGGAAGATTTATATGAAGTGCAAAAGGAGTTTATTAAGTTTTTACGTGGTCTTGGCGATATTTATCCGCATGAAGTTAAAAATGAGTTTGTTAAGTTGCATAAAAAGCTAAAGGAGTTTGAGAATGACCCCTATCAAAGTCGTGCTTTTTTATATTTAGATATTATTTCTTGGTTGGAATCTAAAATTGAAAACAAACCTATTGGAGAGATTATCCGAAACAAGTTTTATTTAAAGGAGCAAAATGCGAACCTATAGCGCCGGGCGCTAAAAGGATTGTGCTTTTTTATGGATATAACGCTGTCCTTCCACTGAAATAACCGTGTTTTTAGCTAATGTTAATGGTTTTGTTTCACTGTTTCTGTATTCTAAATTACAGGTGTTAGTGTAGCTTAAAATTAAATGATTAGCTTCCATATAGAAGTGTCCAAATTTGCCGCCTTCGCTATGATTGGATGCAAAAGTGCCATCGTTTGAAAAGTTGTAGTGTATACCATACTCGGTTTCGATCATGTATTGTGTATCTTGACCTTCTATATAGGTCGCAATGAGCTCCCAACGGGCAGGAGTTTCTTTTTCAAAAGCGATGTCGAAATCGTCATTTTTATCACAGCTTAAGATAGTAATAAATAAAAATAATAACATCGTGATGTTTAAAATGGGTTTCATAGACCTGGGATTTTTATAGAAGATGCGCTTTTTACTAAAGGGTTGCGTTTAAGCCTATGTTTTTTAATAATGAATTCTTAAAATCTAAAATAACATCCGAAAAATTTGGATATTAAATTTTTCTGAACGAATATTTGCATTCACAAAGTTCAAAAAAAACTTACTGAAATGTTATCAAGAAAGGCAGAGGGATTAGACCCAATGAAGCCTTAGCAACCCTTTATCTGTAAAGAAGGTGCTAAATTCTACCCTAACGGATAGATAACTAAACGAAATTGCTTTCCTGTAATTTCTAAATTCTTTATAACATTTTTCTATTAGGTGCACGCTTAAAAACGTGCATTTTGGCTTTTTTGTTTCTCAAAGACTTTCAGGAATGCTTATCTTTTCTGAATCCTTTGAAATTTTCATCCTCGCCATTTTGGGGATTATTATTAACTAAAAAATATTAGAAAAATGAGTACACAAAAATTAGCAACAGACGCCTTACATGCAGGGCATGATTTTGCAGCCAATGGCGGAACACGAGCAGTTCCAATTTACCAGTCGTCATCGTATGTTTTTAAAGATTCCGATCATGCGGCGAATCTTTTTTCATTAAAAGAATTAGGTTTTATTTACACCCGATTAAACAACCCTACCAATCAAATTTTGCAAGACCGTTTAGCGGCTGTAGAAGGTGGTATTGGGGCTGTGGTTTTTGCTTCGGGAACATCGGCTATTTCAACAGGTTTGTTAACCTTATTAAAAGCCGGCGATCATATTGTAGCTTCTAGCAGTTTATATGGTGGAACCTATAATTTACTAAGCGTAACTTTGCCAAGATTAGGTATTACAACGACCTTTGTAGATGCTTCAATACCAGATAATTTTAAAGATGCTGTAAAAGATAATACCCGTGCCTTTTTTGTAGAATCTTTAGGGAATCCGAAATTAGACGTTTTAGATCTTGAAGCTATAGCAGCCCATTCTAAAGCGGCAGGCGTGCCATTTATTGTAGACAATACCGTGGCCACACCAGCATTGCTAAATCCTATTAAGCACGGCGCGAATATTGTAATTCATTCGCTTACTAAATATATTGGCGGACAAGGGACGTCGTTAGGTGGTGCGATAATAGATGCCGGTACTTTTGACTGGGCTAATGGGAAATTCCCTGAGTTTACAGAGCCTTCAGCAGGATATCACGGCTTAAAGTATCATGAGACCTTAGGAGCTGCGGCTTATACCTTCAAATTAATTTTGGAAGGTTTAAGAGATTTTGGCGGTGCTTTAAGTCCGTTTAACGCCTTTCAAATTATACAAGGTTTGGAAACCCTGCCTGTGCGTATCAAACAGCATAGTGAAAATGCCTTAGCCTTAGCAAAATGGCTCGAAGCTCAGGATGAGGTAGCATGGGTGAACTACCCAGGATTAGAAAGTAGTAAGTATAAAAAATTAGCAGATAAATATTTGCCTAAGGGCCAGAGTGGTATCGTTACTTTTGGTCATACAGGCGGATTTGAAGCTGCAAAAAAAATAGCAGATAATACGAAATTGTTCTCGTTATTGGCTAATATTGGCGACACAAAATCTTTAATCATTCATCCAGCTAGTACAACGCATCAGCAATTGAATGAGGAGGAACAAGCTTCGGCAGGCGTTGGTGCAGATTTAATTAGATTATCGGTTGGTATTGAGGATATTGAAGATTTAAAAGCAGATTTAACCGAGGCTTTTAAAACCATCTAAAAAGTAATAAGTAATTCCGCGAAAGCGAGAAAATTAAACTTAATAAAACAAAACCCATTGGAGCAGACCTTGCAACATATCGTAATTAAGGATTTCGTAACCGAAAGTCAGGTTGTTAATCCCGAAATCAAATTAAGTTATCAAGTTTTTGGTAAACCTATTGGTGATGCGCCTATAATTTTGGTTAATCATGCCCTTACGGGGAATAGCCATGTGGCCGGTGAAGGTGGCTGGTGGAGTGATTTAATAGGCGATGATAAAGTGATAGACACCAAACTTTATACGGTTTTGGCATTTAATATCCCTGGAAACGGATTTGATGGTTTTGTTATTGATAACTACAAAGATTTTGTGGCTAGAGATATTGCCAACATCTTTCTTATTGGGTTAGATAAACTAAAAACAGGAAAACTATTTGCCGTAGTTGGTGGGTCGTTAGGTGGAGGAATTTCTTGGGAAATGGCTGTTTTAAAACCCGATTTAACCGAGCATTTGGTCGTAGTGGCAACCGATTGGAAATCTACAGATTGGCTTATCGCAAATTGTCAGATTCAGGAGCAGTTCTTGTTAAATTCGAAGCACCCTGTTCACGATGCGCGCATGCATGCCATGTTATGTTACCGCACGCCAGAATCGTTTAAAGAGCGTTTTCAGCGGTCTAAAAATGATGATTTAGAGATTTTTAATGTGGAAAGTTGGCTGTTGCATCATGGCGATAAGCTGCAAGAACGTTTTCAGCTTTCAGCTTATAAATTAATGAATCAGCTCCTTAAAACCATTGATGTTACCAAAGGGAGAACTGAAAATTTTAATGTGTTAGAAAATATTGAGGCGAATATCCATATTATAGGTGTGGATTCCGATTTGTTTTTTACCGCAGAAGAAAATAGAGAAACTCAAAAACAGTTGGCTTTAACGCATCCTAATGTAACCTATAACGAAATTAATTCGGTTCATGGTCATGATGCGTTTTTAATGGAGTACGACCAACTTGAAAAAATAATAGAAGGCATTTTTGTGCCAAATTCTAAAAGAAAAAGAATGAAAGTATTAAAATTTGGAGGCAAATCTTTAGCAAACGGCACAGGTTTAAATACCGTGCTTTCCATTATAGAAAATAAAGTAGCTGCCGGTGATCGTATTAGTGTGGTGGTTTCGGCAAGAGGTTCGGCTACCGACGATTTGGAAGCGATTTTAAATAAAGCCGCAAAAGGTGAAATTTATAAGGACGCTTTAGAGGCTTTTAAAGCTTATCAAACCGAGCCTGCTAAAACCGTAGATTTCTCTGAGGAATTTGCAGTATTAGACAAGCTTTTTGAAGGGGTGAGTTTATTAGGAGATTACAGTAGTAAAACCAAAGATAATATTCTAGCCCAAGGTGAATTGCTGTCGGTAAAACTTATAACAAGCATTTTAAATGAGCGCGGTATTAAAGCGAATGCTACCGATTCTCGTGATTTGATTAAAACCGATGCCATTTTTGGAAACGCCCAGCCTTTGGCAAAGTTATCTAAAGAAAACACTCAGGCTTATTTTAAAAAGCATAAAGATGCCGTGAATATTATTACAGGATTTATCGCATCTAACTTAAAGAATGAAACCACAACTTTAGGTCGAAATGGGAGTAATTATACAGCGGCCTTAATCGCCAATTATTTAGATGCCGAAGAGCTTCAAAATTATACCCACGTTAACGGTATTTATACCGCAGACCCTAGTATGGTAGCCGATGCGCAACAAATTAGAGAGTTGTCTTTTAGTGAAGCTAATGAGTTGGCTAACTTCGGAACATCGGTGTTACACGCTAAAACCATTATTCCATTAGTTGAAAAAAATATCAGTCTTCGTATTTTAAATACATTCAATCCTGATGATGAAGGGACGCTTATTACCGCAAGACCTAGCACAAAAGAAGTGACTTCGTTATCGGTTTTAGATAATGTAGCGCTTTTAAATTTTGAAGGCCGTGGTTTACTTGGTAAAATTGGTGTTGATGCGCGAATTTTTAAGGCCTTAAGTAATTACGGTATTAGTGTAAGTATTGTGTCTCAAGGCTCTTCGGAGCGCGGTATCGGATTGATTATCAATTCCGATCAGGCCACTCAGGCGGTTATAGCGTTAGAGCGTGAGTTTGAAGGTGATTTCTATTCGCAAGACGTGAATAAAATTGATGTGGTGGACGATGTTTCGGTGATTTCCATTGTAGGTATTGAGCTGAGTTCATTTCATAAACCTTTCAATGCCTTAATAAAAAACCAAATTACACCGCTATTATTTAATAATACGGTAACTGGTAAAAACGTGAGTTTGGTGGTTAAAAAGCATGAACTGCATAAGGCCGTTAATGTGATTCACGGTGAAGTTTTTGGCATTTCTAAAAAAATAAACATTGTTATTTTTGGCCACGGCGGTGTTGGTGGTGCACTAATTAATCAGATATTAAAATCTAAAGATGATATAGAAAAACGCAAAGGCATCAATTTAAATATGTTTGCCATTGCGAATTCTAAAAAACAACTTTTATCTAAAAATGGTGTTGGGCTAACTTGGGAAGATGATATTAAAACAACGACCAACGAAAGCTCGATTGCCGATATCATTGCCTTTGCCAAAAAACATCATTTAGAGAACTTAATTGCTGTTGATAATACAGCAAGTTCAACCTTTTATCAAAACTACGTACCGCTTATTGAAGCTGGTTTCGATTTGGTGTCTTCAAATAAAGTGGCCAATACGGTATCTCATGAATTTTACAAAGATTTAAGGGTTCAGTTGAAAGAAAATAACAAGGAGTATCTGTACGAAACGACTGTAGGAGCAGGGCTTCCGCTTATCGATACCATAAAATTATTACACGAATCGGGAGAAAATATCACTAGAATTCGTGGCGTGTTTTCTGGAACATTGAGTTATTTATTCAATAATTTTTCTGTTGAAGACAAGCCGTTTAGTGAGATTATTCAGGAAACCATCGATAAAGGGTTTACAGAACCTGATCCTCGTGAAGATTTCTCTGGAAATGATGTGGCTAGAAAACTGCTTATCCTGGCCAGAGAGTTAGATTTACAAAATGAATTTGAAGATGTTTCGGTACAAAACCTTATTCCAGAGGCGTATCAAAATATTTCTGTTGCCGAGTTTTTAACGCAGTTAGATGTTTTAGACGACCAATATCAGGAAATAAAAGATAATCAGAAATCAGATTATGTACTGCGTTATGTGGGTGATTTGTCGGGTGATTTATCCAAAGACAAAGGGAAACTGGAAGTGAAACTGGTATCCATTCCAGAAGACAGTACCTTGGGCCACGTAAAAGGCTCGGATGCGATTTTTGAAATTTTCACAGAATCCTATGGCGAGCAACCCATCGTCATTCAAGGTGCTGGAGCAGGAGCCGAAGTAACCGCAAGAGGCGTGTTTGGAGATATTTTACGATTATCGAAACACATTAATTAAAATTCACGCGAAGGCGGAAATCTCAAGAAGTGTAAAAAATATAGGTCCAAAGAAGGTTTAGAAAATATCAAGAGTTTACGAGATAAACAGTAAGCTGGGTTATAAAAAACTAACTTTGTAGATAAGCGCATTTGGGAGCCTTTTTTCGCCTCCAAAAAGACGAAAAAAGATTTAGAGGATAGCCCGCCCCGATAGGGAAATGCCATAAAATAAATGATTAAAACGAACTATGAGTAATAACAAGAAATTTGAAACTTTAGCAGTACGAACCCAATCTGAAACCACACAGTTTTCTGAACATTCAGTGCCTTTGTATTTAACCTCAGGCTTTGTGTTTGATGATGCCGAAGAAATGCGTGCTTCGTTTGCTGAAGAGAAACAACGTGATTTATACAGCCGTTATAGCAACCCAAATGTGAACGAATTTGTAGAAAAAGTTTGTTTAATGGAAGGGGCTGAGGCTGGTTATGCCTTTGCTAGTGGTATGGCAGCGGTATTTTCAACGTTTGCAACCTTATTGGATGCTGGCGATCATGTGGTATCTTGTAGCTCAGTTTTTGGGGCTACCCACGGTTTGTTTACCAAATATTTCCCAAAATGGAATATAGAATGTTCCTACTTTAATATTAATGAAGTAGATACCATTGAAAGTTTGATTCAACCGAATACTAAATTTATCTATGCAGAAACACCAACCAACCCTGGAGTGGATGTTTTAGATTTAGATTTGCTTAGTGCTATTTGTAAAAAACACGGACTTTTATTGGTTATTGATAACTGTTTTGCTACACCTTATTTACAAAATCCAATTAAACATGGCGCCGATTTAGTGATTCATTCGGCAACTAAATTAATGGATGGTCAAGGGCGTGTTCTCGGCGGTATTACGGTGGGTTCAAAGGAATTAATTAGAGAAATTTACTTGTTTTCACGCCTTACAGGGCCTGCGATGAGTGCGTTTAATGCTTGGGTGTTATCTAAATCTCTTGAGACTTTAGCGGTACGTACCGAAAAGCATTGTGAAAATGCACTAAAAATTGCCGAGTTTTTAGAAGCACACCCCAAAGTGAAATGGGTAAAATATCCGTTTTTAAAATCACACCCTAAGTACGATATTGCTAAAAAACAAATGCGTTTAGGCGGTAGTATTGTAGCCTTTGAAGTAGAAGGTGGGGTAGCAGGTGGCCGCGCCTTTTTCGATAATATAAAAATGTGTTCGCTTTCAGCTAATTTAGGGGATACTAGAACTATTGTAACACATCCAGCAAGTACCACACATGCCAAAGTAGAGCCAGAAGTTAAAGCCGCTGTTGGGATTACCGATGGTTCGGTGCGTATTTCGGCAGGATTAGAGCATGTCGATGATATTATTGCCGATTTAAAACAAGCTTTAGGCTAAGATTTATTATTCATGAGACTTTTTACAGTTGACGCTTTTACTGATACGCCTTTTTGCGGAAATCCTGCAGGGGTTTGTATATTGGAACGGGCACTTTCTAATAAGGATTACCTCAAAATAGCTCAGGAAGTGAACCTTTCGGAAACTGCTTTTGTTGTGCCTAAAGGGGAAACTTTTTTATTAAGGTGGTTTACACCTAAAAATGAAGTTGATTTATGCGGTCATGCTACATTGGCGACGGCTAAAATCTTGTTTGATAAACTTCAGATGCCAAATAAAGTTTTGGAGTTTGAAACTAAAAGTGGGATTTTAAAGGTTGAAAAGAAGGATACTGTGCTACAAATGAATTTTCCGTTAGGGCAGTTGAAGCCTTTACAGGAATCAGATGTAATTCTTGAGAAATTTCTAAATGAAAAACCCTTATCTATAAACGTTGATAAAGATTGGTGTGTTTTAGAGTTAGCCGATGAAGATCATGTGAAAAACTTCAAACCAGATTTTAGTTTGCTGCGTTCGCATCATAAAAAAATAGTTGTGATAACCGCAAAATCGAAACAGGAACACCACGATTTTGTGTCTCGTGTATTCGGGCCAGCGATAGGTATAGATGAAGATCCTGTAACGGGTTCAGCACATTGTTATTTGGCTAGTTTTTGGGCTGGAAAACTTAATAAATCTACATTAGTAGGTTATCAAGCCTCGAAACGAGGCGGAGTGGTTCATTATGAGATTACTGATAATCAAAGGGTATTGCTTCGAGGCGACTGCGTTATCATGTCTGAAATGCTCATAGATTGGTCATTTTAAATAGTGCGTTTATAAGAACTTTACAAAGACTTTAACAAAAGTCTTACAAATTGGTCAACCAGTTATTTGTATCTTTGCACCGTTTTATTTTATAATATATGCGCTTAGCTATGAAGAAATTACCCTACCTTTTTGTCTTACTTTTGGTTTCTTTTTTAACCTTTAATTGTAGTAGTAATACTGATGATTTAGATGAGGTAGAACAAGAAGAAACGCCAACAACTCCAGAAGAGGATACAGACCCAGAGGATGAAAAAGAACCAGAGGAAGACAAGGAACCAGAAGAGGATTACGATAATGGCGAGCTAAACCCGAACCTTGCACCTTCTGAAAATTTCGATTTATCGACCTGGAATTTAAGTGTTCCAATAAATAACGGAAATGGTACAGCACTAAATATTAGTGTGGCAACATTAAATAATGGTTATAAAGATGGTGTGTACTTTTACACTGCCGAAGATGGCGGCATGGTGTTTAAATGTCCGAATAAAGGTTTTAAAACGTCTGCAAATACGTCGTATACCCGTGTAGAACTTCGTGAAATGTTACGAGGTACAAACACAGGAATTCCTACACAAGGAGTTACTAAAAACAACTGGGTTTTTGGAACAGCACCTGAAGAAGATATTAAGGCGGCTTATGGTTATGATGGAGAAATGACCGCAACTTTAGCAGTAAACCATGTAACCACTACAGGAAAAAACAGCCATATTGGACGCGTAATTGTTGGTCAAATTCATGCTAACGACGATGAGCCTGTTCGTATTTATTATAGAAAATTACCTAATAACGAATTGGGTTCTATATATTTTGCCCACGAACCTACCGATGGAAATGGATCAGAACAATGGCATGAACTTATTGGATCTAGAAGTAATAGTGCTTCTAACCCCTCTGATGGTATTGCTTTAAATGAGAAATTTAGCTATAAAATTCACGTAGAAGGCGATGCTTTAACAGTAACTATTTCTAGAGAAGGTAAAGATGATGTATCTAAAACGGTAGATATGAAAAATAGCGGATTTAATGTGGGCGGACAGTACATGTATTTTAAAGCCGGTGTTTATAATCAGAATAATTCAGGTGAAGATAACGATTATGTACAAGCAACTTTTTATGCTTTAGAAAAATCCCATACCATGTTATAACATCCTATAGTCATAAAATTAGAGCCGTTATATTTTGTGTTCCAACTCAAAATGTAACGGTTTTTTTGTGTGTTACATTTTTTTAGTTGTAGGATTATTAAAATCTTTATCTTCGCATCATGCTATCTAAAAAAACTAAATACGGATTAAAAGCGCTTACCTTTATAGCGCGAAGCGAAGGCGATGTGCCATTGCAAGTAGCCGAAATTGCTAAAAATGAGCATATTCCACAGAAATTTTTAGAAAGTATCCTATTAACACTCCGAAAATCGGGCATTTTAGGCTCTAAAAAAGGAAAGCATGGCGGTTATTATTTAAGACAGCCATCTGAAGAGGTTTTAATGACCGATGTAATGCGTGTTCTTGAAGGACCCATTGCTATGGTGCCCTGTGTAAGCTTGAACTACTACGAAAAGTGTGACGACTGTGTCGATGAAGAAACCTGCAGCGTAAATAAATTGATGCTTCAGGTACGTGATAGCACGCTTAATGTTTTTAGAAATACCACTTTAGCAGATTTATCTCGCCCAAAAGACTAAAATATTCCTAATATTTATTGCTTTTCCATACTAATTTTTAGGCTATTGTTGGATTTTTTTTCAATATGCTAAAAAATTGGAATAAATTTTTTTATGTAACAAAATATAGTACATTTGTAATCCCTAGTAAATCGATAGGGTTAATGTAATACATCAACAAATGATTGCGCAAATGTTATTGAAAAATAAAGAAAAGTCTACGTATAAAGAAGATAGTGCAAGTGAAAAACCACTAAGAAGTGTTGTGAAATCACTAAGTTGGAGAACTATCGGTACTTTAGATACGATTTTAATTTCATGGATAGTAACCGGTGAATTAACTTTAGCGTTTTCGATAGGGTCTATCGAATTAGTAACAAAAATGGTGTTGTACTTTTTCCATGAAAGAGTGTGGAACTCGATAAAATGGGGGAAATAAAAAAAGAATTATGTTTACAGAAGAGCAAATAGAGGTATTAAACCACGCATTTAAAGATGCTACACCAGCTGAAATTATTGCTAAAGCTTACGAGCTTAATAATGAGGCAGTGGTAACAACAAATTTTAGACCATACGAAGCTGCAATTTTACATGTCGTGAGTAAGGTTAAACCTGATGTACCAGTAATTTGGTGTGATACCGGTTATAATACACCTCAAACTTATAAGCATGCAGAGCAGGTTATAAAAGACTTAAACTTAAATGTGTTTTTATATGTGCCAAAACAAACATCGGCGCACCGCGATGTGGTTATGGGTATTCCAACCGTTGACCAGCCAGAGCACGCTTTATTTACAGAGCAAGTAAAGTTAGAGCCTTTTGCAAGAGCGATGGCAGAACACAAGCCTAAAGTTTGGTTTACTAATTTACGTCAAGGGCAAACAGCCTTCAGAAATAGTATTGGTATTTTTAGTCTGAGTAAAGATGGCGTTTTAAAAGTGAGTCCGTTTTACTTTTGGTCTGACGAAAAGTTAGATGCTTATTTAAAAGAAAATAACTTGCCAAACGAGTTTAAATATTTCGATCCCACAAAAGCATTAGAAAATAGAGAGTGTGGTTTACACGCTTAATAAAATTGATAAACAGAATACGATGAAAAAAGACACATCAAATATAAACTCGCTAGAAAACGAAGCGATATATATTATGAGAGAAGTAGCAGCACAGTTTGAAAAGCCTGTGTTATTATTTTCAGGAGGAAAAGATTCTATTACATTAGTAAGATTGGCGGTAAAAGCCTTTTATCCTGCAAAAGTGCCATTTCCTTTAATGCATATCGACACAGGGCATAATTTCCCGGAAACTATCGAATTTAGAGACCGTTTGTGTAAAGAGCTAGGTTTAGAATTGATTGTAAGAAACGTGCAAGATTCTATTGATGAAGGCAAAGTAAAAGAAGAGTCTGGTAGATATGCAAGTAGAAACATACTACAAACTACAACCTTATTAGATGCTATCGAAGAGTTTAAGTTTGATGCTTGTATTGGTGGTGCACGTCGTGATGAAGAAAAAGCAAGAGCTAAAGAACGTATTTTTTCTGTTCGTGATGATTTCGGACAATGGGACGAAAAAAACCAACGTCCAGAGTTATTCGATATGTTAAATGGTGATATCGAGCATGGTCAAAATGTTCGTGTATTCCCAATTTCAAATTGGACAGAACTAGATGTTTGGTCGTATATCGAAAAGGAAAATATTGAAATTCCTTCAATCTATTTCGCTCACAAACGTAAAGTATTCTTAAGAGACGGTATGATTTGGTCTGCTGAAGATGAAGTAGTTTACAGAGATGACCATGAAGAGGTGATTGAAGAAATGGTGCGTTTTAGAACCGTAGGTGATATGAGTTGTACAGCAGCCGTTTTATCGGAAGCGTCTACCATTACCAAAGTTGTTGAGGAGATTAGAGATTCTTCAATTTCAGAACGTGGCGCTCGTATCGACGATAAAAGATCGGAAGCCGCTATGGAGAAACGTAAACAACAAGGGTATTTCTAGAGTAAAGCCCCCTAACCCCCGAAGGGGGATTAGCAAGTTTGCGGATAAAAAGGACTAAACTAAAAACTTAATATAGATACAATATTATAGTATTGATACTAAGTGAAAAATATTAACAATATTCTTACTTCGCCCGAGTAAGGATCCCTCCCCTAGGGGAGGTTAGGAGGGGCTTCATTTATGGAAGTATTAAAAATAGCAACAGCAGGAAGTGTAGATGATGGGAAAAGTACGTTAATCGGACGTATTCTTTACGATACAAAATCATTAACTACCGATAAATTAGAGGCTATCGAAAAAACAAGTAAGCAACGTGGATACGACTACTTAGATTTTTCTTTAGCTACCGATGGATTAGTTGCAGAAAGAGAACAAGGTATTACCATTGATGTGGCACATATCTATTTTTCAACTAAAAAGAAAAGTTACATCATCGCCGATACACCGGGTCACGTAGAATATACGCGTAACATGGTAACTGGTGCTTCAACATCGCAAGCGTCTATCATCTTAATTGATGCTAGAAAAGGGGTGATCGAGCAAACAAACCGTCACTTTTTTATCAATAACTTATTACGTATTAAAGACGTGGTAGTAGCGATAAACAAGATGGATTTAGTAGATTATTCTGAAGAAATTTATAATAAAATTAAAGCTGATTTCACTGAATTAATGAGCAAACGTGATTATCAAGATCAAAAAATTACGTTCATTCCAGTAAGTGCTTTAAAAGGAGATAATGTTGTAAATAAAACTGATAAAATGCCTTGGTATAAAGGTGAAGCTTTGTTGGAGCATTTAGAGCAATTGGATAAAGCCGATATCTTTAACGTAGGTACACCGCGTTTCCCAGTGCAGTATGTAATCCGTCCTAAAACTGAAGAATTTCACGATTTTAGAGGCTATGCCGGTAAAGTTTATGGTGGAAATTTAAGCGTTGGAGATGATATTGTGGTGCTTCCATCACAAACGAAATCGAAGATTAAAGATATTTATTTCTACGACGAAAAGTATGAAACAGCTTCAAGACGTTCTTCGGTAACCATTACTTTAGAGAACGATATTAATGTGAGCCGTGGCGATATGATTGTAAAAGCAGACGATCTTCCAACGATTGAAAAGCAATTTACAGCAAACGTTTGTTGGATGGATGCCACGAATTTAACAGCTGGTGGTAAGTACATTGTACAACACGGTGTTAATAAAGTATTAGCTAAGGTAGATAAGATTAACCATAAAATTCACCCAGATTATTCAGGGATTGAAGAAGGGGCTACCTCTTTAGGTGTAAATGATATTGCTTCGGTAACTTTTAAGTTAAATAAACCAATTTTTTACGACCAATTTAAAAACCACCGTACAAATGGGTCTTTTATTTTAATCGATCCACAAAGTAACAATACGGTAGCAGCAGGGTTTATTCAGTAAATAAAAATCCCTTAGCTTCCAAAGGGGAGGTTAGCTAGATAGTTAAAACCAAACAGACCAAACGACTTATAAAATTTAAATATTTTGTAAGTTTTGAAAAATAAAACCATTAACAATATTCTTACTCCGCCCGAGTAAGAATTCCTCCCTAAGCCTGCTTTGAGCGCAGTTGAAATGGGGAGGTTAGGAGGGGCTTTTGTATGCAAACATTTAGATCAGAAATAGAGAACCCAATTGTAGAGAAGGATATCATTGAATTAGCAAGAAAAATCGAGCTTTTCAACAATGGTAAAATTGATGAGGAAAAATTTAGAAGTCTTCGTTTGGCTCGTGGTGTTTACGGTCAGCGTCAAGAAGGCGTACAAATGATTCGTATTAAGATTCCTTACGGAAAACTTAAAAGTAATCAGTTACGTAGAATTTCTGAGGTTTCTGATGAATATTCTCGTGGTCGTTTACACATCACAACCCGTCAAGATATTCAAATTCACTATGTGGATTTAAATAGAACTCCTGAGCTTTGGGCAGAATTAGAAAAAGATGAAGTTACGGTTCGTGAAGCTTGTGGAAACGTGGTAAGAAACGTTACGGCTTCAGAAACGGCTGGAATCGATGTTAACGAACCTTTCGATGTGTCGCCTTATGCTGAAGCTATTTTTAAATTCTTTTTACGTAACCCAATTTGTCAAGAAATGGGACGTAAATTTAAAGTGTCTTTCTCGTCTACAGACGAAGATACTGGGCTGTCTTACCTACACGATATCGGGTATATCGCTAAAGAGAAGGATGGTGTTCGCGGATTTAAAGTTATGGTAGCTGGTGGACTTGGGTCACAACCACGTCATGCCGATGTGTTGTATGATTTTGTTGAAACCGATAAAATCATTCCAATCATGGAAGGCATTTTAAGAGTTTTCGATCGTTATGGTGAACGTAAAAGTCGTGCTAAAGCCCGTATGAAATTCTTAGTAAAAGATATCGGTTTAGAGGCTTTTAGAGCATTAATTGATGAAGAACAAAATGCGATTGAGTTTAAATCGGTAGCTATTGATGCCGATGCGTATATATCTTCAAAACCAGTTTCGGTTGAAGTGCCTCAGGTAGACATAAAAGACCAAGCGGCTTTCGATTTATGGAAATCTACAAACTTAATTCCGCAAAAGCAGGAAGGGTATGTAGCGATTGGAATTAAAGTGTTATTAGGTGATTTTTATACCGATAAAGCACGATTATTAGCCGATTTAATTGATAAGTATGCTGCTGGTGAAGTGCGTTTAACATTACGTCAAAACATCGTTATTCCTTTTGTTAAGGAAGATTTAGTACCGTTTTTCTACACCGAATTAGAAAAATTAGGATTCGTAGAAGCGGGATATAATAAAGCGGTTGATATTACTGCTTGTCCTGGAACAGATACTTGTAATTTAGGTATTGCAAGTAGTACAGGAATTGCCGATGAATTAGAACGCGTTATTAAAGCAGAGTACCCACAATATCTTAAAAACGACGATGTGGTTATCAAGATTAGTGGATGTATGAATGCTTGTGGACAACATAATATGGCCAATATTGGTTTCCAAGGAATGTCGGTTCGTACGCCAGATAAATTAGTTGCCCCGGCTTTACAAGTATTACTTGGTGGTGGTAATTTAGGAGATGGTCATGCTACTTTTGCAGATAAAGTGGTGAAAGTACCAAGTAAAAGAGGGCCTGAAGCGTTAAGAAGAATCTTAAACGATTTTGAAGCCAATGCCAATGGTAAAAAGTTTGTTGAGTATTACAAGGAAACAGGCGATCGTTATTTCTACGATTTGTTAAATGATTTACAAGATGTAACGAATTTAACTCCAGAAGATTTTATCGATTGGGGAACGCACGAAACATATGTTAAAGAAATTGGTGTTGGAGAATGTGCCGGTGTGGTGATCGATTTAATTGCGACTTTATTTTTAGAAAGTGAAGAAAAAATTAATAATGCTCAAGAGTCATTCGATAATAAAGTGTATTCAGGAGCTATTTATTATGCATACCAGTCTTTAGTTAATTCCGCGAAAGCGTTATTATTAGCCGATAATGCGAAAACAAATACCCATGCAGGTATCATTAAAGATTTTGATGAAATGTTTGTGGCTAGCGGAAAAATTAATTTAGGTGTTTCTTTCGCCGATTTAATATATCAAATCAATAAATTTGCACCAACCCAAGAGTTTGCGGCAAAGTATATTGAAAATGCGAAAGACTTTTTAGGAAAAGTAAAAGCGTTTAGAGAAAAAGATACCGCTGCTATTTAAAAACAACCAGTATTGCTAACCAAAAAGATGAGTAAAAAAACACCTATATTAACTGTTGTAGGCGCTGGCCCAGGTGACGAAGATTTAATTACATTAAAAGCCATAAAAGCTATTGAGGCTGCCGATGTGATTTTATACGATGCCCTTATAAACGAAGCCTTATTAAAATATGCTTCCAAAGATGCAGAGCTTATTTTTGTAGGGAAACGCAAAGGGTGTTATGCGTTTCAACAAGAGCAAATTAACGAATTAATTGTTGCTAAAGCCAAAGAAAAAGGCCATGTAGTACGCTTAAAAGGTGGTGATCCATTTATTTTTGGTCGCGGTGCCGAGGAGATTGATTTTGTGAGACAATTTGGGTTAGAAACCTTTGTTGTTCCTGGGATATCATCATCTGTTGCAGCACCAGCATACCAAGGGATTCCGCTTACAAAACGCGGGGCATCAGAAAGTTTTTGGGTGATTACTGGAACCACGAAAAAACATCAAATTTCTAGCGATGTGGCCTTAGCGGCTAAATCGACTGCAACGGTTGTGATTTTGATGGGGATGAGTAAATTGGATGAAATTGTAACTATTTTTTCAGCTGAAAACAAACAAAATACGGCCATTGCGATTATTCAAAATGGTACACGAGAAGATGAAAAGGTAGGTATTGGTACTATAGAAACCATTCAAGACATTGTTGCTCAAAAAGAGCTTTCTTCTCCAGCCATTATCGTAATTGGTGATGTGGTAAAGGAACGCGCCGTTTTAAGTCGTATTTATTCTGAAGCAAAAGAAGCCTAGGTGATGGAAGAAAGAAACAACCTGTATCCAATATTCTTAAAAGCTAAAAGTTTAAATATTCTTATTGTTGGTGGTGGTTATGTGGCCGAAGAGAAATTAACTTTTCTGTTAAAATCAAGTCCCGATGCCCATGTGACAATGGTGTCTAAAATGTTTCGCGAAGAAACCATAGCCCTAGCGAAAAAAGGTGATGTTACCTTAATTAAAGATAAGTACAAGAAAAAATATTTAAAAGGTCAACATATTGTTGTTGCAACAACCGATAAGCCTAAAGTAAATATTAAAGTTCATAAACACTGTAGAGCAAAAAGCTTGTTGGTAAACGTAGCCGATAATCCGCCTTATTGCGATTTTTATATGGGTGGTATCGTGACTAAAGGAAATGTGAAAGTTGCGATTTCAACCAATGGAAAGTCGCCAACAACAGCAAAACGTTTACGCCAGTTTTTTGAAGATGTCATCCCCGAAAATGTAGATGATTTAGTGAAGAACTTAAATGAATATAGAAAAACTATAAAAGGTGATTTCGAACAAAAGGTTGAAAAACTTAACGAGTTCACTAAAGGATTAATTGAAAAATAAGTAAAAGTACCATACAATGATTAAAACAGATATAATAATAATTGGCGCGGGGCCAACAGGACTATTTACAGTATTCGAAGCTGGATTATTAAAATTGAAATGTCATTTAATAGATGCATTACCTCAACCAGGAGGGCAATGCTCAGAATTATATCCAAAAAAACCGATTTATGATATTCCTGGTTTCCCAGAAATTTTAGCCGGAGATTTAACAAAGAATTTGTTAGAGCAAGGGAAACAGTTTGAGCCAGGGTTCACTTTAGGTGAACGTGCTGATACGGTTGAAAAACAAGAAGACGGTACTTTTATTGTAACTACCAATAAAGGAACACAACACCAAGCGCCAGTTGTTGCTATAGCAAGTGGTTTGGGTAGTTTTGAACCTCGAAAACCACAACTTGAAAATTTGGCTAAGTTTGAAGATAAGGGTGTTGAATATATGATTAAAGAACCAGAGATGTATCGTGATAAAAACGTAGTCATAGCTGGTGGAGGAGATTCTGCTTTAGACTGGTCTATATATTTGGCTGATGTCGCTAAAAGTGTGACACTTATTCATAGACGTAATGAATTTAGAGGCCATTTAGATTCTGTTGAAAAAGTACAAGAGTTAAAAGATGCCGGGAAAATTAACCTTATTACCCCTGCAGAGGTAACCGATATTTTAGGAGATGATAAAGTTACAGGTCTTGAAATAACTAAAAATGGCGAAGATCCTTTTACATTAGAAACAGATCATTTTATACCTTTATTTGGACTTTCACCTAAATTAGGACCAATTGCTAATTGGGGGTTAGAGATTGAGAAAAATGCAATTAAAGTTAATAATGCATTAGATTATCAAACTAACATTCCAGGACTGTTTGCTATTGGAGATGGTAATTATTATCCTGGTAAATTAAAATTAATACTATGTGGTTTTCATGAAGCTACTATCATGTGCCAAGCAGCCTATAAAATAATACACCCAGGAAAGAAAAATGTTTTAAAATATACTACAGTCTCTGGTGTAAATGGTTTTGATGGTTCTCGTAAAGAGGCTCCAAAAGCAGTTGTTCAAGCTATTAATTAATAAGGGCAATGACACCTTTTAGACTTGAATTTAAAGGCTGAGAAATCAATATGCTAATCCTACAAAGTTTGTGCAAACTTTGTAGGATTTAGTTTTTAATGCCAATTTTATTTTAAGGTTATATTATATGAGAATTGGCATAACATAGCAAGGATTTAAAAGGATAAGTTTTACATTTATAATCTAAAATTATTAATACGAATTCATGTTTAAAATAACTGTAAAGCAAAATGATGAGCTCTTTTAAGGTAAAAAGACGCTTTTTTTTAGGTCATTTTAAATGAGGAATGGTATTTAACGAATAAAGTCTATAGCATTTATGAAAAGTTACAACGTTTGCCTTAAAGACACCGCAAAAACATTTACTAAAAGACTGTTTTACTCTTTGTTTGATTGTGAGCAAGAAAAAGCTCATGAGGATTACTTGAAGAGAAAATTTTTAAAAATTCTGTCCAAATTAGAAATAGATAATGGTAAGGAAATTTGGAAACAGTTTAAAGCAGAACTTCCTGAAATTAGAAAAAAATTAGATTTAGATGCTATTGCTTTTGAAAGTAATGACCCTGCATCTCATTCATTAGCCGAAATTTATTTGGCTTACCCTGGGTTTTATGCCATTTCAGTTTATAGATTAAGTCATGCCCTTTATAAGTTAGGAGTGCATATTTTACCTCGAATGATGAGTGAATATATTCATGGCATTACAGGCGTAGATATTCATCCAGGAGCTACCATTGGTAAATCGTTTTATATAGATCATGGTACAGGTATTGTTATTGGTGAAACATCTATTATTGGCGAAAATGTTAAAATATATCAAGGTGTAACCTTAGGAGGGATTTCTGTAGCTAAAAGTTTAGCTTCCACAAAAAGGCATCCTACTATCGAGGATAATGTTTGTATTTATGCAAATGCAACCATTTTGGGGGGCGATATTGTAATTGGTGAAAATAGTATCATTGGTGCGAATGTTTGGATTACAGAATCAGTTCCTAAAAACTCGTTGGTAACTTATCAAACTGAAATAAAAATTAGACCTAGGAAGAATGGAATATAAAAATAGTATCATTGGTCAAATAGGAAAAACACCATTAGTAGAAGCAACCCACCTTATTTCAAAAAAAGGGGTGCGTTTGTTTTTAAAATTAGAAGGGCATAACCCTGGCGGCAGTGTTAAAGACCGTGCTGCTTTTAACATGATTAATGAGGCGTTAAAACGTGGTGATGTTAAAAAAGGAGGGACTTTAGTTGAAGCTACAAGCGGAAATACCGGTATAGCTTTAGCTTTTATTGCTAGGTTGTTGGGTTTAAATATGGTGCTTATCATGCCAGAGAACTCTACCGAAGAGCGTGTTAAAACCATGCGCGCTTATGGTGCTAAGGTTATTTTAACGCCTGCCGATATTGGTATAGAAGGCTCTCGTGATCTGGCTTTTAAACTTCGCGATGAAAAAGGCTATGTGCTTTTAAATCAGTTTGAAAATCCAGACAATTGGAAAGCGCACTACCAAACCACAGGACCAGAAATTTGGGAAGCTACCAATCATAATATCACACATTTTGTCTCAGCTATGGGAACAACCGGAACCATAACCGGTGTGTCAACTTTTTTAAAAGAGCAAAATAAAAATATTACCATTGTTGGCGCTCAGCCTGCCGATGGCGCTAGAATTCCAGGAATTAGAAAATGGTCGCCCGAATATGTGCCTAAATTTTTCGACCCTAAAAAGGTTGATGTTATTGTCGATGTCTCGGAAGAAGATGCCAAACAAACAACCATTAATTTAGCTAAGGAAGAAGGGATATTTGCGGGAATGAGCAGCGGTGGTTCGGTGTTTTGTGCTCTAAAAATAGCTCAACAAATAGAAGAAGGCATTATTGTAGCTATTATTTGCGACAGAGGCGATCGTTATTTGTCTTCAACACTATTCGATTAGTATTCAGCAATTTTTATAAAATTAGTGTGAATAAAAGAATATAGTTAGTACTTTTGTTCGCCAGTTCATTAACGTTTTAATGTTATCAAGAAAGGTAGAGGGATTAGACCCAGTGAAGCCTTGGCAACCCTTTATCTGGTAAAGAAGGTGCTACGTTCTACTGCTTGTGCTGAGTTTATTCAGGAATCAATCAGACAGATAACGAATAGTATTTATTTACTTTTCTTGATGATATTATAGATTTAAAATAATATCAAACAAATGTCAGACATAAAACAGGCTTTAAAAGAACGCATCTTGGTTTTAGATGGCGCCATGGGCACCATGTTACAAGCGTATAAATTTACTGAAGAAGATTTTAGAGGCGAACGCTTTAAAGATTACCCAACGCCTTTGCAGGGTAATAACGATTTGCTTTCTATCACGCAGCCTGAAGCCATAAAAACCATTCACGCCAAATATTTTGAAGCAGGTGCCGATATTGTAGAAACCAATACCTTTTCGGGAACCACTATTGCTATGGCCGATTATCAAATGGAAGATTTGGTTTACGAGCTTAACTACGAGTCAGCCAAAATTGCCAAGGAAGTTGCCGATAAATTCACCGCTAAAGAACCACACAAACCACGTTTTGTAGCAGGTTCTATAGGGCCAACTAACCGTACAGCAAGTATGTCGCCAGATGTTAACGATCCTGGTTATAGAGCGGTTACTTTTGATGAATTACGCATCGCGTACAAACAACAAGTAGAAGCTTTAATGGATGGTGGTGCAGACTTACTTTTAGTGGAAACCGTTTTTGATACTTTAAACGCCAAAGCAGCCTTATTTGCTATTGAAGAAGTAAAGGACGAACGCCATATCGATATTCCTATCATGTTAAGTGGTACAATTACCGATGCTTCTGGACGAACACTTTCGGGGCAAACGGCCGAAGCTTTTTTAATTTCAGTATCACATATTCCGTTATTGTCTGTCGGATTTAATTGTGCTTTAGGTGCTAATTTATTACAACCGCATTTAGAAGCGATTGCTAATAAAACCGATTTTGCTATTTCAGCACACCCTAACGCAGGTTTACCAAATGCTTTTGGAGAATATGATGAAACACCAGAGGAAATGGGCGAGCAAATTGAAGAATACCTCAAGAAAAATTTAATAAATATTATTGGTGGCTGTTGCGGAACATCGCCAGAACATATTAGCGTTATTGCAAAGTTGGCTGCTAAATATAAGCCACGCCGTCATGCTGAACTTGTTTCAGTATCTCATTAAGCAGCGCAGTACGAACCAAGGATGGTTTTTGGTTGTTAGTTGTTGGTTTTTGGTTGTTGGGTTGAAAAGTAATAAGAACGAATAATGTATTAATCAAAATGAATAATGAACTGATTTATCGTTTTTGCGTTATTACGTATGGAACGATTTTTTAACAAATGGAAAAGTTTAAATCAGTTCAAGAAATAAATAAGAAATGAATTCATATACTGAATTAGATGTTTGAAAATATTCGAGAGAATTGGTTAAGTTAATTTATGTGTTAACAAAATCATATCCAAAAGAAGAATTATATGGATTAACAAACCAAATAAGAAGATCTGTTGTATCTGTGCCTTCAAATATTGCAGAGGGCATAGGAAGACAATCAAATAAAGAGACTATTCATTTTTTATATATAGCTAAAGGCTCATTGCAAGAAGTAGAAACACAATTATATTTGTCTTTTGATTTAGAATATATTTCAGAAGCAGAATTAAAAAATATCTTGGGAACTGTAATTTCAAGTAAAAAGCTGTTAAACGGTTTTATTAATTATTACAAAAAACTATGATTGACGAAGCGAACCAAAAACCAAAAACCAAAAACCAAAAACGATATATGAAGCTTTCAGGACTAGAACCTTTAGTTCAGAACGAAAACAGCAATTTTATAAATGTAGGAGAACGTACTAACGTAGCGGGGTCCCGTAAATTTCTTCGTTTAATTAAAGAAGAAAAGTACGATGAAGCTTTGGATATTGCACGTCATCAAGTTGATGGAGGTGCGCAAATTATTGATATTAATTTCGACGACGGATTAATTGACGGTAAAGAGGCCATGATTCGTTTCTTGAATTTAATTGCTGCCGAGCCCGATATTTGTCGTGTGCCGATCATGATCGATAGTTCGAAATGGGAAATTATCGAAGCTGGACTTCAAGTGGTGCAAGGAAAATGTGTGGTTAATTCCATTTCATTAAAAGAAGGAAAAGAAAAATTCGTTCAAGAAGCCAAATTAATAAAACGTTATGGTGCCGCTGTAATTGTTATGGCTTTTGATGAGGTTGGTCAAGCCGATAATTACGAACGTCGTATTGAAATTTCAAAACGTTCGTATGATATTTTAGTTAATGAGGTAGGCTTCCCTTCTGAAGATGTTATTTTCGATTTAAACATATTTCCTGTAGCAACAGGAATGGAAGAACACCGCAGAAACGCAATCGATTTTATCGAAGCCACGCGTTGGGTTCGTGAAAACTTACCAAATGTAAGTGTGAGTGGTGGTGTGAGTAACGTATCGTTTTCATTTAGAGGAAATGATGGTGTTCGTGAGGCGATGCACTCGGTATTTTTATACTACGCCATTCAGGCTGGTATGAATATGGGGATTGTAAACCCAGCACTTTTGGAAGTTTATGATGATATTCCTAAGGATTTATTAGAGCATGTTGAAGATGTGATTTTAGACCGTCGCGACGATGCTACCGAGCGTTTATTGGATTTTGCTGAAACCGTAAAAGGATCAAAAACAGAAAAAGGAGTCGATTTAACGTGGCGTGAAAACCCATTACAAGATAGAATCACGCATGCCTTAGTTAAAGGTATTGATGCTTTTATTATTGAAGATATTGAACAAGCCAGACAAGAAGCCGAAAAACCCATTGATGTTATTGAAGGTCATTTGATGATCGGGATGAACGTTGTTGGTGATTTATTTGGAGCAGGAAAAATGTTCTTGCCTCAGGTGGTAAAATCGGCGCGAGTGATGAAAAAAGCCGTGGCTTATTTAAATCCGTTTATTGAAGCTGAAAAAACAGACAAACAAGAACCTGTTGGTAAAATATTAATGGCCACAGTAAAAGGTGATGTACACGATATTGGTAAAAATATCGTGAGTGTTGTTTTGGCTTGTAATAACTACGAGATTGTAGATATGGGGGTTATGGTGCCGCCTGAAAAAATTATAGAAACAGCTATAAGCGAACGTGTAGATGCTATCGGGTTATCAGGATTAATTACGCCTTCGCTTGATGAAATGGTGTACCTAGCCAAGGAAATGCAGCGTCAAAATTTCAAATTGCCTTTGCTTATTGGTGGAGCAACGACTTCTAAAGCACATACGGCTGTAAAAATTGATACGCAGTATAACAATGCTGTAGTGCATGTAAATGATGCATCGAGAGCCGTAACCGTTGTTGGTGATTTACTGAATAAGAAAACATCGCACGAATACGTGGCAAAAATGAAGGCCGATTATGATGATTTTAGAACCAAGTTTTTAAAGCGTGGTAAAGAAAAATCATATATTTCTATTGAAGAAGCCCGCAAAAGAAAATATAAAATTGATTGGGAAACCTCTGAAATTGTAAAACCTAACGAATTAGGGATTCAGATGTTGAAACAAATCAGTTTAAAGGACTTAGTGCCTTTTATAGATTGGAGTCCGTTTTTTAGAAGCTGGGATTTACACGGAAAATATCCAGATATCTTGACTGATGAGGTAGTTGGCGAGCAAGCGACTATCATGTACAACGAAGCTCAGGTAATGATTCGAGAAATCATAGCCAAACAATCTTTAAAAGCAAAAGCTGTTTTTGGGTTGTTTGAAGCGAATTCCATAAATGATGACGATATTTCTATTCAGAAAAAAGGTGAGGAAATCGCTGTTTTTAGAACGTTGCGTCAGCAATTAAAGAAACGAGAAGGGATTCCTAATCATGCTTTAGCCGATTTTATTGCACCTAAAGAATCTGGTAAAACCGATTACATGGGCGCTTTTTGTGTGGGTATTTTTGGAGCGCAAGAACTAGCCGATAGTTATAGAGCAAAAGATGACGATTATAATGGTATTATGGCACAAGCTATTGCCGATCGTTTTGCGGAAGCTTTCGCAGAATATTTACACAAACAAATACGAACGAAACATTGGGGCTATGCCGCTAATGAAGATTTAAGTAACGACGATTTAATTAAAGAAAGTTACAAAGGTATTCGTCCGGCGCCGGGTTACCCAGCATGTCCAGATCATTTAGAGAAGGAAACCATTTGGGAATTGTTAGATGTTGAAAAAATAATAGGCGTGACACTTACCGAAAGTTTAGCCATGTGGCCAGCAGCAGCTGTTTCTGGTTACTATTTTGGAAATCCTGAAGCTAAATATTTTGGTTTAGGTAAAATTACCGACGACCAAGTCACCGATTATTGCGAACGTAAAGGTATTACTAAGGAGAAAGCTAGAAAATGGTTGCACGCTAATATTGCAGATTAGAAGCCCCATCTAACTTCCCCGAAGGGGAAGAACACTCGAGTGAAAAGAAAAAAGTATAAAATAATAACATATATCCCGTAACAGTTTCCCTCTTCTGGAGCGATTAGTTGAGGCTTATGATGTTGACCATTGTAATGGTTTTGTTATAAGATAAGTTTTTTAGACCTTTCAGGTTTTAAAAACCTGAAAGGTCTTTTAACACGTGCAGCTTGCGTTAGGGATTGCAGCGTAAAGCCCGACCCTTGTGGTAACGCCCAAATTTTAGAAAACACCTAACTTCCCCATTTCGACTGCGCGCAATGCAGGCTTAGGGAGGAACACTAGAAAGAAAGAAAAGAAAAAGTATAAAATAATAACACATATCCCGTAACAGTTTCCCTCCTTTGGAGGGATTAAGGGAGACCTCTTATGAAAGTAACAGATCACATTAAAAAAGCAAACGGAAAAACATTATTTTCTTTTGAAGTTATTCCGCCTCAAAAAGGAAAAAACATTCAAGATTTATACAATAATATCGATCCGTTAATGGAGTTTAATCCGCCATTTATAGACGTCACAACTTCTAGAGAAGAATATGTGTATGTCGATAGAGGGAATGGTTTATTGGACAAGCGCATCACGCGTATGCGTCCGGGAACCGTTGGTATTTGTGCGTCTATCATGCATAAATATAAGGTGGATGCTATTCCGCACTTGCTTTGTGGTGGATTTACTAAAGAAGAAACCGAATATGTGTTAGTCGATTGCCATTATTTAGGCATTGATAATGTGGTGGCTTTACGTGGTGATGCCAGAAAAGACGAATCGTATTTCGTGCCAACCGAGGGCGGAAACGCCTATGCTAGCGAATTGGTTCAGCAAATTTCAAATTTGAATAAAGGCCAGTATTTACATGACGATATTAAGGTAGAGCACAATTACGATTTTTGTGTGGGTGTAGCAGGTTATCCTGAAAAACACATGGAATCACCATCGTTAAATACCGATTTAAAACGCTTAAAAGCTAAGGTAGATGCGGGAGCGGATTACGTGGTGACCCAAATGTTTTTTGATAATAAAAAGTACTTTGAGTTTTTAGATAAGGCGCGTACCATTGGTATTACAGTACCTATTATTCCGGGGATTAAACCTATTGCCGTAAAACGTCATTTACAAATTTTACCTCAAGTTTTTAAAATTGACTTACCAGAAGAATTAATTGAGGCTGTTGAAGGCTGTAAAGACAACAAGGCTGTACGTGAAGTAGGGATTGAATTCGCTATTCAGCAGTCTAAAGAATTAAGAGATGCAGGTGTGCCATTTTTACACTATTATTCTATGGGTAAGAGCGACAACATAAAGGCGATTGCCTCTGCATTGTTTTAAATTCATTTACATTTGTCGTTTTAGAAGTCGGTTAATGAAGTTTTTTTGTGCTTGTTTGTGTTGCTTGATTTTTTCTGTTGGATTTTCACAAGAAAAAAAACATACATCTACCATCGATTTAAATTATTTCTACGGAAATATTGCCGAGCATAATCCGGATATAGCCCATTTAATTACTGGGCATCCTGAAGGGTATATGTTAAGTTGGAATCGGAAAACTTTCGGTTTTGAAGACTGGGAACAGCGTTATAATTATCCAGATTTTGGGGTCACTTACGCCTATCAAAACATGAAAAATGAGTACCTGGGGAGTTTAGCGGCTCTATATGCGCATTATTATGTGTATTTCTTAAAACGGCATCTCATGTTTCGAATTGGACAAGGGGTGGCTTATACCGAAAATCCATACGATAAAGTCGAGAATTATAGAAATGTGGCTTTTGGTTCAAAATTGTTAAGCAGTACTTTTGTGATGCTTAACTATAGAAAGGAACGTCTTTTTGATCGCTTTGGACTGCAAGCGGGTGTAACCATTATTCATTATTCCAACGGTAGTGTGAAATCGCCTAATACCAGTACCAACTCAATGTTGCTTAATGTTGGTCTTACCTATAATATTGATGAGGAGCCTTTGTCATACCAATATACTTTGGATGAAAATGATGGTAAATTTACCGAACCTTTACGCTATAACATGACTTTTAGTGGTGGGGTTTCTGAAAATGATGTGGTAGGCAGTGGGCAATTTCCGTTTTATAACCTCTCCTTTGCTGTAGATAAACGCATTACTAGAAAAAGTGCTTTTCAATTAGGAACCGAAGTGTTTATAACCAAAGCTCTAAAAGAATTAATTGAATATTACAGCGTGGCTTTTCCTGAAGTTAATGTTTCTGGCGACGAAGATTATAAGCGCGTTGGTGTATTTATAGGTCATGAATTATTTGTAAATAAGATGTCGGTTATCGGACAACTGGGCTATTATGCTTATTATCCCTACGATTTTGAAGGACGCGTATATATGAGGTTAGGAATTAAGCAATATTTTGGAAACAAATTTTTCGGAAAAGTAAGTATTAAATCACATGGCGCTAAAGCGGAAGCTGTTGAGTTTGGAGTGGGGGTAAGATTATGAAAAAACTGTTCTACATAATAAGCTGTATATTAATTTTCGCTTGTGATAGCGAATCTGCAAACGACTGTTTTCAAACAGGAGGAACGGTAATTCAAAAAGAGGTGACTGTAGATTCTTTTGAAACCATATTAGTGAACAAAGACATTGAGCTTATCATTAAAGAAGGTTCGCCTCAAAAAGTCCTTATTGAAACTGGGAAAAATTTAATGCCCGACGTAAGCGCTATTGTTGAAAATGGCCAATTAACCCTTACCGATGCTAATAGTTGTAACCTTATTCGTGACTATCATACCACAATTGTTTATGTGACGGCTCCCCATATTACAGAAATTAGAAGTAGTACCCAGCGGGATATAAAATCTGATGGTGTTTTAACTTACCCAGAACTCTCATTGGTATCCGAGAATTACAGCGCACCAGAAACCTACACCAATGGCGAATTTTATTTAGAGGTTGATAATAACAGTTTGAAATTCGTGTTTAATAACCTTTCTAATGCTTATGTGAAGGGTAAAACAGAAAGTTTGAGTGTGTCGTTTTATTCGGGAACCTCTCGTTTTGAAGGGCGTGCATTAGAAGCTCAAAAGGTTTGGGTGTATAGCCGTAGCTCCAATGACATTATAATAAACCCGTACCAAGAACTTAAAGGAAAGATTATAAGTACGGGTGATGTTATTTCTATTAATAGACCTCCTGTTGTTGAGGTTGAAGAAGTTTATAAAGGCCGATTAATTTTTGAGTAGGTTATCGTGAGGACAGCCGGTAAATTTAGACATAAAAAAAACCTTTACTTCATAGACTAATTCAAATAACTGAAGTAAAGGTTTTTATGGTTTATAAAATAGTTGGTTCAGAGAAGTTAGTTTCAAATCTTAAAAAAATGTCATCTTTGGCCTTAATAGTTCCCATCAATGCTTTTGGTGGTGTTAGGTTAAAACTAGTTAGTTTTAATTTTGCGTTGCCTACAAGGGTTACCTTTCCTTTTTTTATGTTCACATTAAAATCTAACGGTATCGTTTTGCTGGTACCTGCAATTACTAAATCGCCAATAGTCTGGACAGTAAATTGACCATTACCTTTAGCAGTTACATGAGTCACTTCGCTTAAGGTAAATAAAATGTATTTGTATTGATCAGATTTGAGCGTCTCAGTTGCAGTTTCAGTGATTCCTGATTTTACGCCCTTTAAACTTTCGGTTAATACAGCAATTGATAAGTGAGTAATGTCACAAGATTCTAAATCATTAAAACCGATAGAACCATGTGTAGTTTTAGCATCTACTTTCCAACCATGCAGATTAGAACTTCCAAATACTGTAAGTTGTGATTTTTGATTTTCAAGCGTTAACATTTGTGCTTGGGAGTAATTCATAGTGAAACCTACTACAACGATTAAGCTTACTAGTCTTTTTAAGATATTTTGCGTATTCATGAGTTAATGTGTTTAGATTATGATGTAAATATCCAATCTTTACCATTATTAAATTATGATTTAAGTCATGTTTTTATTGTTGAATTCGTAAATTATGGATAATTTTTAATTAAATTTTGAATATTACATAATTGCAATTTTTTTAACTAAAATCCTATATTTTTAACAGGCTAAGTTATTTTCATAACAAATACTTTTTTCCTAAAGTTAAATTAGGTTTAAAAAATGCCTTTTGTTTTGTTTTTGAATTGATAACAAGCAGCAAAAGTTTATCGCGTATGCAACTTGCAGAACGTTATGGTGTAGCCCAAAACTCTTTTTTACTTTTTCTTTAGGAATAATAAAAGGAAACCATAACTAGGCTATTTTCATTAACAGTAATTTCAACCAAAAACTGATGTAATTTTAAGATTGGTATTAAAACCCAAAAAGAAACCCGCAGCTAAAATTTTAGCTGCGGGTTTATGATGTAAGATTGATTTATGCTACAAAATGATATAATATCAGTTTGAGGCGATTAATTTTCGAATAAATCAACCGATTGTTTTGCGATTTCTAGTTCTTCATTAGTAGGAATCACTAAAATTTTTGCTTTTGATGTAGGTAAGTTAATCTCGCGAATCTCACCAGAACGTTTTGCATTTTCTTCCTTGTTTAATTCCAATCCGAAAAAGTCCATATCTTCACATACCATTTCACGAATTACATCGGAGTTTTCACCAATTCCAGCCGTGAAAACAATCGCATCTAATCCGTTTAACACGGCAGCATAGCTACCAATGTATTTTTTAATGCGGTAGGTGTTCATGGCTAAAGCAAGCTGGCAGTCTTTATTGCCTTTTTCAGCTTCAGCTTGAATATCTCTTAAATCGCTATAACCAGTTAGACCAAGCATTCCACTTTTCTTTTGTAAAAGGGTATTGATTTCGTCTAACGAATAATTTAGCTTTTTAGCTAAATAAAAGATGATGGATTGATCGATATCACCAGAACGCGTTCCCATAATTAATCCATTTACTGGAGAGAAGCCTAATGAGTGATCGATACATTTACCGTCTTTTACAGCCGACATGCTACAACCGTTACCCAAGTGAATGGTAATGACGTTTGACGCCTTATCGCCTAAATATTCGGTAGCTTTTTCTGAAACATATTTATGACTGGTACCATGAAATCCGTATAAACGAATGTTGTGTTCGTCTGAATAGGCTTTAGGAATGGCATATAAATAAGCTTTCTCAGGAATAGATTGATGGAAGGCTGTATCGAAAACAGCGACTTGCTTAGCGTTAGGAAAAATAGCTTCTGCGACTATAATACCTTCTAGGTTTGCAGGGTTGTGTAAAGGTGCTAATGAAATTAAAGCTTTTATTTTCTCTTTAACTTCTTCGGTTATTTCAGTGGTGTCACTAAAATATTTTCCACCGTGTACCACACGATGTCCTACAACGGCTATATCGTCTGTAGATTTAATAATACCTGTTTCGGCATCCAATAATTGTTTAGCAACTAATTCTAATCCTACTTTGTGATTAGGAATTGAAGTCACTAAATCTACAGAATTTTTATCAGTTTTATATTTAAAAATGGCATCATCTAAACCGATACGCTCAATAATTCCTGAGCATAAAACGGTTTCTTCTGGCATTGAAATTAATTGATACTTTAGGGATGAACTCCCCGAATTTAATACTAATACTTGCATTTTTATTGATCTTGAGCTTGAATAGCTGTTATTATTACTGTACTGTAAATATCATCGGCAGTACAACCTCTACTTAAATCGTTAACCGGTTTGTTTAAACCTTGTAACATGGGGCCTATAGCTAATGCACCAGTTTCTCTTTGTACGGCTTTATAGGTGTTGTTACCCGTATTTAAATCTGGGAAAACCAACACGCTTGCTTGTCCAGCAACTTCAGAATCTGGTAATTTACTTTTCCCAATACGCATATCAACGGCGGCATCATACTGGATAGGGCCTTCAATTTTCATATGAGGCGCTTTTTCTTTGGCAATTTCTGTAGCTTTTCTAACTTTATCAACCTCTTCACCTTTTCCTGATGATCCAGAAGAATAAGACAATAAAGCCACTTTAGGTTCTACTCCGAAATTTTGAGCGGTTTCAGCAGAAGAAATGGCGATTTCAGCTAACTGTTCTGCATTCGGATTCGGGTTAATCGCACAGTCTCCAAAAATAGATACACGATCTTCTAAACACATAAAGAATACTGACGAAACAATATTTACTCCTGGTTTAGTTTTTATAAACTGAAGTGCAGGTCTTAAAGTATGTTGTGTTGTATGTACAGCTCCAGAAACCATACCATCTGCATGACCCTTATAAATCATCATAGTCGCGTAGTACGAAACATCACACATGGTATCTTTGGCCATTTGAAGGTTTACATTTTTATGCTTTCTTAATTCATAAAACGTAATAGCGTAATCTTCAAAATGTTCAGATTCTTGTGGAGTAATCACATTTACATCCTCTAAATTTAAAGGGATATCTTGTCTTGTAATGATCTCTTGAATTTTGTCTTTTTCACCAATTAAAGTTAAGTCTACCACATGCGCATCAATTAATCGTGCGGCAGCTCTTAATACACGCTCGTCGTAGCCTTCAGGTAAAACAATATGTTTTTTGTTTTTTAAGGCACGTTGAAGCAAGTTATATTGGAACATTCTTGGTGTGAAAATTCCAGATTTAAAGGTGATTAAATCATTAGCCAATTTATCGGTATCTACGTGTTTTTCGAAAGAGGCAATAGCCGTTTCAATTTTTTCAATATTATCGGCGTATATTTTAGTTTTAATCTTTCCTATTTTGTTGGTTGTAGCAAAAGTGCCTTCCTTAGCACTAATAATTGGAACCACACTAGAGAGACCTTCTACTAATTTTAAAATAGGCTCTTCTGGAATTAAACCACCAGTAAGAACTATACCAGCCACCTTAGGGTAGTTTTTGGAAACATGCGCTTGCATACCACCTAAAAGGATGTCGGCTCTATCACCAGAAGTGATAATTAAGCAGTTTTCTTTTATGTGTCTTAAAAAGTTGCGTAACTGCATAGTTCCTAAAATAGCCGTATCTACTTGGTTATTTAGGGTGTCTTTTCCAAGAAGCACTTCGCCATCCACTTGTTTAATGATTTCCTTGATGGTTGGGTTGGCTAAACTTGGTATGTTTGGAATAACAGAAACATCGGTGCCTTCAGGAATTCTTTCATCTAATAGCTTTTTTAACTCGTTAACAGAGTTTGAAGCTACCTTATTAGCCATAATAGATATCACCTCGACTTCTTGTTTAAAGGTGTCGTAGGCTAGCTGTACATTATCGGCAATTTCAGAAATAGCAGGTTTATCACCGCGGGATACAAGAATAACAGGTAAGCTTAAGTTTTTAGCAATAAGCGTGTTGATGTCCAATTCTAAACTTGAATTTTCATGCGAAAAATCGGTACCTTCAACTAAAATGAAATCAAAGCGTTCTTCTAAGTATTTATATTTTTTAATAACTTCATCAATAACATCTCCCGATTTTCCTTTGTTATATAAATCAAGGACTTCACTACGTTTAAAGGCGTATGTTTTTTTGTAGTTGATGTCAATTTCGAAATAAGACATCACCGTGTTAATATGGTTATCTACTTCGCCTTCTTCAGTATCTTCAATAATAGGTCTGAAGTATCCTACTTTCGCTGTTTTTCCAAGTAGCATACGCATTAAACCTAAAACAACAACAGATTTTCCGCTATTGGGTTCAATGGTTGCTACATAAATTCCTTTACTCATTTTGTTTTGTTTACTAATTTAACAAGTTAATTTATGTCACTTTTAATTAAATGAATGAATTGAAATTGCTAAAGGATTATTTCCTCGAGCAAAATTAGTAGGTAGTTGTTTATATAAAGATGATATTTGTCATAATCGTTCTTGAAGATACCTATTTTGAAGTTAAATTCCAAAATAGTGTTTCAAGGCTAGCATTCTTTTGATTGAGCTGAAGAATTTTTAGTTCATTATCATGAGCAAAATCAAAAACATGAGATCGCATATCCTGGGTGGTTTTGAAGGTGATTTCGTATACAAAATCGTAAGTGTTTTTTACGCTTTCTACTTTAGGGATTTTTAATAGAAATGCGTTTTCTACACGATAATCAAATTCTACAATTACCACCTGTTCGGCCTCGTTTCTTAAATCTTTTAGTTTTTTGTCGGCTACAATTTCACCTTTATTAATAATGATAACGCGATCGCACATGGCTTCTACTTCCTGCATGATGTGTGTAGAAAGAAAAACGGTTTTAGTTTCTCCAATAGATTTAATGAGATTTCTAATGTCAATCAATTGGTTGGGGTCTAATCCCGTGGTAGGCTCATCTAATATTAAAACGTCAGGATCGTGTAATAAGGCATTGGCCAAACCAACACGCTGGCGATAACCTTTAGATAGTTGTCCTATTTTTTTATGAGCTTCTGGAGTTAAACCGGTTAGCGCAATAACCTCCTCAATGCGTTGTTTGCTTACTTTGTAAACTTGCGCATTAAAAGTAAGATACTCTTTAACGTATTGCTCGAGGTATAAAGGGTTGTGTTCGGGGAGGTAGCCTACACTTTGTTGTACCGCTTTGGGGTTTTGATTAACATTAAAACCATTTACGATGGCTTGTCCGTCGTTGGCACCAATATATGTGGTTAATATTTTCATTAAAGTAGATTTTCCAGCACCGTTAGGGCCTAAGAAACCTACGATTTCGGGCTTGCCAACACGAAATGAAATGTTGTTAAGCGCTTTTTGTTTTCCGTAAAGTTTTGAAACACCGAGGACTTCAATGGACATAATTAAATTTATTTGTTCAAAAATAAATGAATATATAATGTAAAGGAAGATTTACTGTAAAATCTTTAAAACTTTTAATTACAAAGCAAAAAATATTTTTTTGTGTTTTGATTTCTCGAAATAATAATTACTTTAGCGTCGTAATTATGACAGCAACAGTATATTATACATATTTTAACAACTATTTCTTTTTTAGCAAAAGAAACGAGGCGTTGTATGTATAATTTATAAATATAGATTATTGATATGAGTCTCGATGAAAATCGAGACTTTTTTTTGTTTAAGGATTACAAAAACGAGTTCTAAATTATTAGAAATTTATAAAAATTTGAACATTGATTAAAACAGTTGCCATACAAGGTGTAAAAGGATCTTTTCATCATATTGTTACTCAACAATTTTTTGAAAACCCAGTAAATTCTATCGAGTGTATGACCTTCGATAGGGTGGTCGATTCATTGTTATCCAAAGAAAGTGATGCTGGAGTCATGGCCTTAGAGAACTCGATTGCGGGTTCTATAATTCCAAATTATGCCTTAATCGATAAAAATGCTTTACACATCGTGGGAGAGCATTATTTAGATATTCAGCATAATTTAATGGCTTTAAAAGGGCAGCGCATTGAAGATATTAAAGAGGTATACTCGCACCCTATGGCTTTATTACAATGTAAAAAGTTTTTCAGGCAATATCCACATATTAAGTTGGTTGAAGATAAGGATACGGCCGAAGTGGCACAACGTATTCATGAAAATCAACTTAAAGGTATTGGAGCGATTGCCAGCGTAGCAGCCGCAGAAATTTTTGATTTAGATATTCTAGCAGAGAGTATTCAAACGATTAAAAATAATGAAACGCGTTTTGTTATTGTAACGCGTAAGAATTCGGCAGTGCCCGAACATGAAATAAATAAAGCTTCAGTGAAATTTGAAGCAAACCATAAACGCGGGAGTCTCGCAACGATTTTAAATGTAATGAGTGATTGTAGGTTGAATTTAACCAAAATACAATCCCTTCCTATTATTGAAACCCCTTGGAAATACGCCTTTTTCGTAGATGTTACATTTGAGAGTTACGAAGATTTTAAGAAAGCTAAAGCCATTATTGATATTATGGGAGATGCTTTTAAAGTGTTAGGAGAATATAAAAATGCAAAGTTATGATTGAAGTAGCAAAGCGGTTACAAACGGTTGAAGAATACTATTTTTCAAAAAAATTAAGGGAAGTTGCAGCCCTAGCGGCTAGTGGAAAACCGATTATCAGTTTAGGAATTGGGAGCCCAGATTTGCCTCCGCCACCAAAAGTTTTAGAAGCTATTTCTGAAAGTTTTACCCACCCTAATGCGCATAAATATCAGAGTTATCAAGGTTTGCCAGAATTGCGTGAAGCGATGGCAACATTTTATAAAACACAATTTGCTGTAGAGTTAAATCCGGCCTCCGAAATTTTACCGTTAATGGGTAGTAAAGAAGGTATTATGCATATTTCTATGGCTTTCTTAAATGAAGGTGATGCCGTTTTAATCCCAAATCCAGGCTATCCAACTTACCAATCGGTTACAAATTTGGTAGGCGCTAAGGGCGTTTTTTATAATCTGGATGCTGAGAATAACTGGATGCCAGATTTTGAGGCTTTAGAAAAATCAGATTTGACTAAAGTGAAACTTATGTGGGTAAATTATCCACACATGCCTACAGGAGCAAAACCAACAGAAACGGTGTTTGAAGATTTGGTTGCTTTTGGAAAACGTCACAATATTTTAATTATAAATGATAATCCCTATAGTTTCATATTAAACGATGCTCCTAAAAGTTTGTTAGCCGTTGAAGGCGCAAAAGATGTATGCTTAGAGCTTAACTCCTTAAGTAAAACCTTTAACATGTCTGGATGGCGTGTAGGTATGGTTATGGGATCGGCAGAACATATCAATCACATATTAAAAGTGAAGAGTAATATGGATTCTGGGATGTTTTTCGGAATTCAGAAAGGAGCTATCGAGGCCTTACATTGTGCTGATAGCTGGTATTCTGAATTGAATAAAGTATATGAAGAACGCCGAAAATTGGTTTGGGAATTAGCCGATGCATTAGATTGTACTTATGATAAAAATGCTTCGGGATTGTTTATCTGGGCGAAACTACCAGAAGGTGTGAAGTCGGAAGCGTTTATCGATAAAATTTTAATAGAAAAAAATATTTTTATAACACCGGGAACCGTTTTCGGTACGCAAGGTGAAGGATATATCAGGTTTTCATTATGTGCTACAAGCGAAGCCATTAAAGAAACCATAGCAAGAGTAAAATAGTTATGAAAAACATATATGCTATAGGCGTTGGTTTAATAGGGGGAAGTCTCGCTATTGATATAAAAAAGAATAATCCTGAGGCGATTGTTCATGGTATTAGTAGAAAAGATGGTACTTTAGAGAAAGCATTAGAGCTTAATATTATTGATGAAAAAGCGACTTTAGATGATTTAGAAAATGCCGATTTGGTTATTATCTCAATCCCTGTTGATGCCACCGTGAAGCTGTTGCCAACAGTTTTGGATAAAATATCGGACAACACTTTAGTTGTTGATGCCGGATCTACAAAAGTAGATATTTGTAAGGCGGTTGAAGACCACCCAAGACGTAGAAACTTTTTAGCCATGCACCCCATTGCTGGTACAGAACACTCTGGGCCAACGGCTGCTTTAGAAGGTTTGTTTGTGGGTAAAACCAATATCGTTTGTGAGGTCGAAAAAACAACGTTTAAGCTTCAAGAAAAAGCTTTAAAACTGTTTACAGATATCGGGATGCGTATTCGTTATATGAATCCTGAAGCCCATGATAAACACATTGCCTATGTGTCGCATTTGTCGCATATTAGTTCGTTTATGCTGGGGAAAACCGTGATAGAAAAAGAAAAAAACGAACGCGATATTTTTGATATGGCGGGCAGTGGATTTGCCTCCACAGTGCGTTTGGCAAAGAGTTCGCCAGAAATGTGGACTCCAATCTTCAAACAAAATAAAACCAATGTTATAGAAACATTAGAAGAATATATTAATAACCTCACGCAATTTAAAGAGCTCATGAAAAAAGATGATTTTGATGCGATTTATAGTGAGATGGAAAATACCAATTATATTAAAGAGATTTTAAAAGGAATAAGTTAAGCTTAAAATTATGGAAAACAACAAAGAAATGAGAGCATGGTTAGATGATTTAAATTTAGATCATCCTTTGGTAATTGCTGGACCATGTAGTGCAGAAACTGAAGAACAAGTATTAAAAATTGCACATGAGTTAAAAGATACCGATGTCACGTATTTTAGAGCGGGCATCTGGAAACCAAGAACACGTCCAGGAATGTTTGAAGGTGTTGGGGCTTTAGGCTTAAAATGGTTACAAAAGGTTAAGGCTGAAACTGGAATGAAAATTTGTACGGAAGTTGCTAATGCAGCACACGTAAAATTAGCCTTAGAGCACGATGTTGATATGTTATGGATTGGTGCGCGTTCTACAGTAAGCCCATTCATCATGCAAGAAATTGCCGACGCTTTAAAAGGTACAGATAAGCCTGTATTAATTAAAAATCCGGTGAACCCAGATTTAGCCTTATGGTTAGGTGGTATTGAGCGTATTTATTCAGCTGGTGTTAAAAATATTGGAGCCATCCATAGAGGGTTCTCAACTTACGAAAAAACAAAATATAGAAATAATCCAGAATGGCAATTGGCTATCGAATTTCAAAATAAATTCCCAGATATTCCTTTAATTAACGACCCGTCGCATATTACAGGAAAAAGAGATATGATTTTTGATGTGTCTCAATCGGCTTTAGATTTAAATTTCGACGGCTTAATGATAGAAACGCACTACGATCCAGAAAATGCTTGGAGTGATGCGGCACAGCAAGTTACGCCATCTACCTTAGTTCAAATTATGAGAGATTTGAAAATTAGAAAAGAAACGAATGCCGAAGAAGATTACAATACTTCTTTAGAGAATTTAAGAGCCCAAATCGATGTGGTGGATAACCAAATTATCGAATTGTTAGGAAAACGTATGAAGGCTGCTGATGGTATCGGACAGTTGAAAAAGGACAAAAACGTAGCGGTGCTTCAGTCGAAACGTTGGAATGAAATTTTAGGTAAAATGGTTCTTGAAGGACAGCAGTACGGTTTAAGTGAAGAGTTTATTTTAAAAATGTTTAAAGCCATTCACCAAGAATCTATCAATCATCAAGAAAAAATTCTAAACGGATAATCTTTTAAGCGTTTTAATCACAAATAGGCTGCCTGAAAAGTATCCTTGATGTCATTTTGAGCCTGTCGAAATATTCTTAATTATACCCGATAATCTTTATCGGTTTCGACAAGCTCAACCTGATAAATCAAGTTTTACTGGCTTTTCAGACAGCCTTTTTTTATTGGTGTGTTTTATTTTTTTTTCTTTTACGTTTCATGTTACATCAATTATGGCTAAATTAGTCATAATGTTCATCCGTTAATCCCTCAGTTATGAAAAGAACAATACTTACCACTTTATTTTTATTAATCATCATTTTACAAACATCGGCTCAAGAAGGCGAAGAAAAAAGGAATCAAATAAACTTTGTTTTTGGTTACACACATATCCCTAGTGCCTTTGAAGAGGGGGAATTCGAAAAGGAAGTTTTTGTGCCAACCATTGGTATAGATTATTTTCGAGAATTAAATGAAAAATGGGCTGTAGGAGCTGTTTTAGATTTAGAGTTAGCCAATTATGTGGTGAATTTCAACAGGGAAGTCCGTATTCAAGAACTTAACGCAACAAATCTAAATTAATAGATTTGTAATTATGGTACGAAAAAAAACAGGTAGACTTACCCTTAAAGAAAGAATACAGATTGAGACTCTTTTAACTGAAAAAAAGAATAAATCATACATCGCTATAACCATTAACAGAGCTCGATCTACGGTTACAAGAGAAGTTAATAAATGGGTGCAAACAGATAGAGATAAATACTCAGCAGAACTAGCTCATTGGTGCGCCAAAGATGATTACCTAAACAAAAGAAATATTGATAAAATATCTAAGTACCCTAGACTTCGAATTTATGTCTATAGGGGCTTATTATCACAATGGACTCCTGAACAAATTGCTGGAAGACTAAAAGAAGAATTCCCAAATGATCCTATAATGTCTATTTCTCACGAATCAATTTATAGGTACATATATGCAAAGCCTCAAGCTAGTTTAAATAAAAAACTAATTAAACTCCTCGTACGCAAAAAAACAAGACGTAGACCCTCTAAAAAAAGACGCAGAACAGGATCTAAAATATTAAACCAAGTCAGTATAGACCTAAGGCCCGAGCATATTAACCTAAGAAATGAAATCGGACACTGGGAAGGAGATTTAATGATTGGGAAGGATCAAAAATCGGCTATTGGAACTATCGTAGAACGCAAATCTAGATATACATTAATTATCAAACTAAAAGCCAGGAACTCTAAGGAAATTGCTAAAATGTTTTCTAAAGAACTTAACAAACTAGATCCCATATTCAAAAAATCTATGACCTACGATAATGGAATTGAAATGGCAAGACACGAAACAATTACCAAGAAAACAGGTATGAAAATTTACTTTGCACACCCCTATTCTTCTTGGGAAAGAGGTACCAATGAAAACACTAACGGACTCATCAGAAGGTACCTCCCAAAAGGAACAGATTTTAACAAAATTGACTTAAATACATTCATCGAAATTCAAGAAAAATTAAACAATAGACCTCGTAAAATTATTGGATTTAAAACCCCTAATGAAGTTATGATAAAAGAACTAAAAATTGTAGCTTAGACTCATACAAAAAAAAGCAACGTTTGTTGCGTTAGAACCTTGAATGCAGCAAGGTCTAGAGCGAAATCGCGCCCTTTTAGTTGGTGTGCTTGCTGGTTACTAGCTTTCAGAACATTGGGGGGTTTTGGCTGGTCCAGTTATAGAATTTGAAGAAAATAAGAACTTATTTGTAATGCGTTTAGCAACAGAATATAAAATCGATTTGGGTGAGTCTTGGTTGTTGTTACCAACGTTAAATTTTGATTATAAACAAGAATATGTAACCTGGGGCCTAAGTATTGGCCTTGGAAAACGTTTCTAAAGAGCTTGCTACCAGATTTTTGGTCTAAGGGTAAGCGTTTATGCGATACTCCCATATATTTTAATAACTTAATATGCGTCCAACTTTTAGGGATGTTATTTTGGGTTTAAATCACCTGCATTATACTTTTTCTCCTTTTTAGATTAAATCATGATTTTTTAAACGTTATAAGGTTTAAAACTTACCGGATTCAATCTGTTTTAAATTAATAGATTTTTATATTTATTGCTTATAATGGTTTGAAAATAATAGCTATAACCGATAATTGCTTAATTTTTTTCCAAAATATTTAAAAATATGTTAATATTTTTTTAGCACTAAATATAATCACTTGAAAAGACTTTAATTTGCCGAATTGAAATTCAGATTACATAGTATAAGTATCACTTTAATATTTTACGGTTGTATAAGATAGCGAGTTGCTTATAAATTTAAAAGTTAATACACCCAATTTGGCTATGGGAGCCATTTTATTTAAATTGAAAATCTATGGATAAAGCGGTAGAAAACACACTAAAACTCGCCGAAAAGTTACAAGGCAATCAAAGCGGAGCGAAAAAAAATCCTTTTGCAGATCGCCTTAAAACAATTATTGATGAGCCCGAGAGTAAACATTTTTTAATCCAAATGATGGATGTTGCCTTTCGTTCTAAAAATTACAAAAAGGTTGCCGATCATGTTATTTATCTTTTAAATACCAAAAAGAATTACGAGTCGTTGTTTACGCCTGTAGAGAACGCCATGCTAAAGTCTTTTGCGGTAGTGGGTAAAATGATACCCTCGCTTAGTGTGTCTATCATGCTTAAAAAAATTCAAGCAACCTCTAGTGATGTCGTGTTTTTTATCAATAGTAAAAAGTTCAAAAAGCATGCTCAGAAAAGAAAAGAGCAAAATATTACCTTAAATGTTAATCTTATTGGAGAAGCTTTAATTGGAGAAGACGATGCTCAAAAAAGAATTTTAGGCTATTTGGCTTTGCTTAATAGAAAGGATGTTAACTATATTTCTATTAAGGTTTCTACTATATTTTCTCAAATCTCATCACTGGCTCATGAAGATACCGTTGAAAAACTATCGATTAGATTAGCCATGTTTTATGATGAAATCTTACGCATAGAAAAAGAAACGGGTGTCCAAAAATTTGTAAATCTTGATATGGAAGAGTATAAGGATTTACAAATCACGTTTGATGTTTTTATTAAAACGTTGTCTTTACCAGCATATAAGAATATTAGAGCAGGAATCGTGCTTCAGGCATATATTCCTGAAATGATTCACTATTACCGTAAACTGTTTACTTGGGCTCAAAAACGTGTGAATAATGGTGGGTCTTCAATAAAAGTAAGACTGGTAAAAGGTGCTAATATGGAAATGGAAATGACCGAATCTTCTATTGAGGATTGGCCATTAGCAACATATAGCACAAAGCCTGAAACCGATGCTAACTATAAAAAGATTCTATCTGAAATGTTAACAACCGATTCTGCTCGTGTTGTAAACGTAGGGGTGGCGTCTCATAATATTTTCGATATCTCCTACGCCTTAAATTTGGTGAAAGAAAATCAGCTTGAAGACTGTGTTGATTTTGAAATGCTAGAAGGTATGGCGAATCAAACGGTTGACAATCTGTTAGCAGAAAAAGTACACCTTTTATTGTATACACCAACAGTAAAGGAGAATCAATATAATGCTGCGATTGCTTATTTGGTTAGACGTCTGGATGAAGGAACCCAACCAGGAAACTTTTTAAAAGAAGGTTATGATTTGCAAGTGGGCTCGGAGAAATGGCATGAATTAAAAGATGAATTTTTGCATTCACTGTCTTTAATGCAAAATTTAAATACCACGCCTAGTAGAAAGCAGGACAGAAATAACGATGTGCCTCAGATTATGGAAGGTTTCCATAATGTACCTAATACCGATTGGAATTTACCACAAAATATCGAGTGGGCTCAAAAAATTAAAACCGACTGGGAAACCCCAGAAAATATCATTGGAAAAACCATTCCAGTTGTTGGTGTTTTGGATGATAATGAGCGATATACTGTAAAAGTAAATAACTGGTCTGGTACGCCACCTTGGGATTATGAAATGTCTGTTAAGGAAGATTACCAAAAAGCTATTGATACCACTTCCGAATGGCAAAATTATAGCGTTGAAAAAAGAGCAGAACTTTTAAAGAAAGCAGCTGTAGAAATAGAAAAAAAGAGAGCCGATTTAATTGGTGTGGCTGTAGCCGAACTCGGTAAAACCGTTAAAGAGGTCGATGTTGAGGTTTCTGAAGCCATAGATTTTGCTAATTTCTATGCTGAAAGTAGCTTGGATATTGCTAAAGAATTTACCAGTGAAGATGTTGGAATTAACTTGGTATTGTCGCCTTGGAATTTCCCAATTGCCATTCCTATTGGTGGTGCTTTAGCTTCGTTAGCAGCAGGTAAAAAGGTTATTTTAAAACCATCAACCAATGCTTCAGCTTGTGCGTATTTAACTTGTAAGTGCTTATGGGAAGCTGGAATCCCTAAAGATGCGTTATACTTTTTACCTTGTGAAGAGTCTATTCTTGATGACTTTTTAACGACTGGAAATATCTTTGATGCCGTAATTTTAACAGGTGGTACCGAAACAGCACACTTCCTTTTAGAAAGAAATCCGCAGTTAAATTTATATGCCGAAACAGGAGGTAAAAATAGTACCATTGTTACAAGCTTAGCCGATAAAGAACAAGCCGCTATCAATATTGTGCAATCTGCCTTTGGTAATGCAGGTCAAAAATGTTCGGCTACTTCCTTGTTGATTTTAACAGAAGATGTGTTTAACGATAAGGAGTTTAAAGCACTTTTAAAGGATGCTACTAAAAGTAAAACTTTTGGAAACCCTTGGGATTATGCCACAGAAATCGGACCGTTAGCGGTTCAATTATCTGAGAAATTAAAGCATGTTATTAGAAACACGCCGGATGATCAATGGTTAGTAAAACCTAAATTAAACGGCAATCACATGTTAACTCCTGGTGTAATTTGGAATGTAACCACCGATGATTACCCGTTTCAAAATGAGTTGTTTGGACCTATACTTTCTGTGTTAAAAGCTAAAGACTTAAAAGAAGCTGTTGAAATTGCTAATAGTGTAGAGTATGGTTTAACAGCAGGTTTAGAGTCTTTAGATCATAATGAAATTGAGTATTGGAACGCACATATTGAAGCAGGAAACAAATATGTAAACCGATCTACAACAGGGGCTATCGTACAAAGACAACCTTTTGGAGGTATTAAAGCATCTTGTTTTGGCTTCGGAATGAAGGCTGGTGGTATAAATTATGTGCTTCAGTTTACTAACATCCATTCTAAAGTAGAAGATTGGAAAGCCGATTATAAAAAATGGTATGACGAACTGTTTAGTAAAAAAATCGACTATGTAAATCTTCGTGGGCAATCTAATATTTGTAGTTACACCAAGTACAAAGAGATTTTACTACTTTATGATGTACACACGCCTCAAAAACATATTGATAAAATTGAGTTTATTGCCGAGTTTTTAGATATTCCTTTAATTAAAGATACCTGTGGAAACGCTTTAAAACATCATCCAAAAGATTTTACTTGTGTTAGAGCTTTAGGTGTTTTATCCGATCACTTTTTAATTAGATGTCACCAAAACGCGATTCCTGTTTATCAAAATGAACCTAGAAATAGTGGGCGAATTGAGTTGTTAAATTATTTAATAGAACAGAGTTATTCACATAACTACCACCGTTACGGAAACTTAATGGGTGTCGAATATAACCCAGAAGAAAAACCAAAGTTTTATTAAAAGCACAGGGGTGATTATCCTCTTGAGGGGATTATAGGGGTGTTTAAAATTGTAAAATAACACCCCAACTCCCTCGAGGGGGCAAGGACTCATGTTTCCAGTTCAACAAAAAGGTAAAATAAGTTAAAAGTTTGGTGTGACATACAATTTGTCAAAGGTCAATAGTCAACCGTCAACAGTCCATGGTCAACAGTTAAAGGGCAATCATCAACGAATATTATTATTTCTTTTGCTTAAAAGTTGTTAATTTGCAGTAATAGAGCTAATAAATGACAGGACAAGTATATAAATCTACAGGAAGCTGGTACACAGTTAAAAACGAATTGGGGCATGTTTACGAATGTCGTATCAAAGGGAAGTTTCGTATCAAAGGTATAAAAAGCACCAATCCCATTGCTGTTGGCGATATTGTAGATTTTGAAATTGAAACCGATAATAATCAGGAGTCTGGTGTTATTTATAATATTCATGATAGAAGTAATTATATTGTTCGGAAGTCGGTAAACCTATCTAAACAAACACACATTATTGCAGCTAATTTAGATCAGGTTTTCTTAATGATTACCATTAACAATCCGCCAACGCTAAGTAGTTTTATCGATCGGTTTTTAGTTACTGCAGAAGCCTATTCTATTAAAACGGTTTTACTTTTCAATAAAATTGATGTTTACGATCAAGAAACTTTAGATGAAGTTCGCTACCTAGCTCATATCTACAGAAAAATAGGTTATGAGTGTCTCGGTGTTTCAGCTGTAACGGGTAAGAATGTCGATAAAGTTAAGGCGCTCATGAAAGATAAAGTGAGCATGTTTTCCGGACATTCCGGTGTTGGGAAATCTACACTAGTGAATGCCATTGAGCCTGAATTGAATATTAAAACCAAAGCCATTTCAACCCAACATATGCAAGGACAGCATACCACAACCTTTGCTGAAATGTTCGATTTAGATTTTGGTGCTAAAATTATTGATACCCCAGGTATTAAAGGTTTTGGTGTTGTAGATATGGATAAAGAAGAGGTTGGCGATTATTTTCCTGAAATTTTTAAACTCAAACAGGATTGTAAGTTTAATAATTGTTTGCATGTTCAAGAACCCCATTGTGCCGTAAAGCAAGCTTTAGAGGATGGCGATATTGAATATTCTCGATACCGTAGTTATTTACAAATTATTGAAGGTGAAGACGAGCATTACAGAACCGATATTTGGGATAAAGTATGAAAATAGTCATTCAACGGGTTACTGAAGCCAGTGTTACCATTGAAAACGAAAAAGTAGCGGCAATAAATCAAGGCGTATTAGTTTTATTGGGTATCGTGAATGACGATACTTTAGACGATATCACATGGTTGTCGAATAAAATCGTGAATCTGCGTATTTTCGAAGATGATCAAGGCGTCATGAACACTTCTCTAAAGGATGTTGGGGGAGATGTTATTGTGGTGAGTCAGTTTACACTGCATGCGGCTACCAAAAAAGGAAATCGCCCTAGCTATATTAAAGCAGCAAAGCCAGATGTTGCCATTCCTCTATATGAAGCTTTTATAAAACAACTACATTCCGATTTAGGAAAAACTATTCAAACGGGTAAGTTTGGTGCCGATATGAAAGTAGCTCTTGTTAATGATGGTCCTGTTACTATTATCATCGATTCAAAAAACAAAGAATAATGGCTTCAGTTTTTGGGCATGGTATGATGGGGTATACCTTATCCAAAATCATAGGTCAAAAAGATTTGAAATGGTTATTGCTGTGTGCAATTATTTCAGCCATTCTGCCAGATTTAGATGTGTTGGCGTTTCATTTTGGAATACCTTATGAACATGCATTAGGCCATCGCGGATTTTCGCATTCTATCTTGTTTGCCTTGTTTTGGGCCTTAATTTTAATGTTCGCTTTAGGTCGAAAAAACAAACTCATTTGGTTTTTGGTTATTTTTCTCGCCACGCTTTCTCATGGTTTGTTAGATGCCATGACCATAGGAGGAAAGGGTGTTGGTTTTTTTATTCCCTTCAATAATTCACGTTATTTTTTTTCATTTAGACCTATAAACGTGTCACCAATTGGAATAAAGCGTTTTTTTACTAATTGGGGATTAAAAGTGCTATTTAGCGAATTTATATATGTATTTATGCCCTGTTTTCTTATATTAGTCGTGCGAAAATTATCAAACACCTCTCTCTTAAAAAATAGTATTATTTTTCGCTAATATATGACAGTAAACCAACCATTTACTGTTAAACCAACATAATAACTAACACCCAAGAATGAATTTAAAATTTTGTGTGAATATTTATGTTCTATTCACAACGTTATTGGTTTTCGGGCAAGAGGGCCTGTATACTTCGTTAACCATCCCTGCCGAACTGAAAGAAAATGCGAATGCCGTCATTCGGTTGCACCAAATTGATGTCGATATAAATGCGGTCGATGACATGCATATTAAAGGCCGGAAGGTTATTACCGTTCTAAATAAACGCGGTGATAAACATGTTCAAACTTGATGTAATGGACAAAATGGTTGGTAAATCCTTTCGAAGAGCTTATGTTTATTAGCTTTGAAGCAAATCAAAGGCTTTGAATAAAAAAAATGTAAATTTTGTAATAGCTTACTAACCCATAAATATGGTGTTAGATTAGAAAAACAGCGTTATAAATGTTTGAATTGTAAAAGTGTTTTTACTGGAGGAAAAGAAATTCAAGTAGACTCTCTTTGGGATGAATATACCAGAGGAAAGCAGACCTATTTACAGCTTTCTCAGAAATATGGATGTTCAAAGCGAACTATACAACGTAAACTAGATCTTCATCAAGTAAAGGACGTAGAGATAACACCTAAGAAAGTTATTGTCTTAATGGATACAACATATTGGGGGAGAAGCTTTGGATTAATGCTCTTTAAGGATGCTTACAGCAAGGAGAATCTTCTTTGGTATTACGTCAAATCAGAAACTAACGCTTTGTATATAAAGGGGATTAATGAGCTAAAATCTAAAGGTTTTGAGATTGTTGCTATTGTATGTGATGGTAGAAAAGGCTTGGTTGGTACGTTTAAAGGAATACCTGTCCAGCTCTGTCAATTTCATCAAGTTGCTGCAATAAGAAGATATATAACTAAGAACCCGAAAATGCTTGCTTCAATTGAATTAAAAACGCATGTAGCTATGCTCAAAAATACAGATAAAGAATCTTTCGAAGGAGGATTAAATATGTGGTTTATTAAGTGGGAAAGCTTTTTAAATGAGCGAACTATTAATAATGAAACAGGCAAGAGTCATTTTACCCATAAACGACTTAGGAGTGCGTATAGAAGTCTTAATACGAATATGACATGGTTATTTACATGGTATGATAATTACGATTTAAATATTCCTAATACAACCAATATGATTGATGGGCATTTTTCTGATTTAAAAAACAAACTCAGAAATCATAACGGATTAACCAAACAAAGAAAAATCAAATTTATTAATGAGTTTTTAAAAGCAAAAATAGACGTACAAGAATAGGCGTTAAAAGACCAACCATTTTGTCCACATGAAAATTAAAGAGTTAAAAGACCAATCATTTTGTCTATTAGGCCTCAAACTTATGCATATTATGATAATAGCACTAAAATTAAAGATCTTGAAATTTTGGTATTTGACGCTTTCGGAGATCAAATCGATAAGATAAAAGAAGGAGACTTTAACGATGTTAGTGCTGTTGGAGGTGGTACACTTTACTCCGATTCCCGTGTGAAGTATTTTGAATATACGCCAGTAAATTACCCTTACACCATTGAGTATAATTACGAATACGTTAATGAAAGTACGGCATTCATCAGATCATTCATGCCTGTGTCAGACTATTTGGTAAGTGTTGAAAAAAGTAATTACACTATAAGTTGTTCTCCAGAAATGACATTGAGACTAAAGGAAATAAATTTTCAAGATTTCAATATCGTAAAACAAGAACATGAAGGAGGGCTTCAATATGAAGCAAACCACATCAAAGCTTTTAAATCGGAAACTTATGGGCCAGAATTCTTTGAAATAGCGCCACAGGTTTTATTTGCCTTATCAGAATTTAATTTAGAAGGGGTTTTTACAAAAGTTAATAGTTGGAATGACTTTGGGAAATGGATTTATCATGACTTAATAGCCGATACGCATGATTTATCTGAGAGTCAAAAGGCTGAGATCGTTAAGCTGGTTCAAGAGGAACCAAACAACCTGGCCAAAGCAAAAAAAATATACGAATATGTCCAAAGCAAAACCCGATATATCAGTGTTCAAGTAGGTATTGGAGGGTGGAAACCTTTCAATGCATCAGAAGTTGATGCATTAGGTTATGGGGACTGTAAAGGTTTAACAAATTACACTATGGCGCTTCTCGATGCCGCAGGGATTCCTTCCTATTATACTGTGGTTTATGCAGGAGCTGCAAAAAGAAATTTCGAAAATGACTTTGCTGCTATGCAGGGTAACCATGCCATTCTTAATATCCCTAATGAAGGAGGTGACATTTGGTTAGAATGTACCAGTCAAAAATTACCTTTTGGTTTTATTGGCGATTTTACAGACGATAGAGATGTACTGGTAGTGACTCCCGAAGGCGGTGTTATTAAACATACAAAAAAATACAGCACCGAAGAAAACTCACAATACATTAAGGGGGATTATAAAGTCTTAGAAGATGGCGCTATTGAAGCACAAGCCCAAATAGTTTCTAGGGGGATTCAATATGATGATAAGTATAGCTTAGAAACTGAAACCACGCGCGAACTGGATAAAGCCTATAAGCATCGCTGGGGCTATATCAATAGGCTAGTTATTGAGAATATGCACATCGAAAACAATAAAACGGATATATCCTTTACTGAAGATGTGCGTTTTAGTGCTGGCGGTTACGCCAGAAAGGTAGGTGATCGCATCCTTGTAACTTTAAATGTATTTAATCGGTTTACTGAGATACCAGACAGGTATAGAAATAGAAAATGGCCCGTAAAAATTAGTAGAGGTTTTAAAGATGTTGATGAGGTGGAAATTAAACTGCCTAGCGGCTATCAAGTAGAGTCTAAACCGAAAGATTTAACCATCAAAAACAAATTTGGAAGTTATACAATGACTCTGGAAGCTTTAAATGAAACCACGCTCATTTATAAACGTGAACTAATAATGAACGATGGCGTTTATCCTAAGGAAGATTATAATGCTTTTAGAAATTTTTATAAAGAAGTATCAAAACTAGATAACTCTAAAATTGCCCTAATTAAAACCAATCTATAATGAGAATTATCCTAACCACCGTATTAACTTTTTTATTTCAGTATCCCTGTTTTCTCAAGATTACCGCTTTGGTAAAGTTTCTAAAGAAGAACTTGAAGAAACCGTTAACCCTATAGATTCCTCTGCAGTAGCAGCTTATTTATATAAAAACAGAAAAACACATTTTCAATATTTTCAGGATAACGGATTTAAAGTAATTACCGAAGTTTATGAGCGTATTAAAATTTATAAACAAGAAGGTTTTGATTATGCTACAAAACAAATAAACCTTTATCAAAGTGGGGGTGTAAAAGAAGAATTAAGCAATTTAAAAGCGTATACTTACTATTTAGAAAATGATAAAGTAGAGGAGGTTAAGCTTGATAAAGATAATATATTCGAAACCGAAATGTCTAGTCATTGGGTGCAACAAAAGTTTACCATGCCAAATATTAAAAAGGGCTGTATTATTGAGTTGCGATACCATATTTATTCGCCTTATATTTCAAATATTGATGAGTTCGTTTTTCAAGCCGATATTCCTATTAAAAAATTAGAGGCAGAATTTGAAGCTCCAGAATACTTTGTATATAAAAGTAATGCCAAAGGTTATTTTCCCATTCGCCCGACTACTGATAAACGACGAGGCAATATAACTTCTAATTCAATAACAAGAGCATCTGGGCGTAGTTCAGGAACGTCGTCGTTTGAAACTCAAAGGGTAGAATATATGAAGAACGTAACTTCTTTTGAGCTAACAGATATTCCAGCTTTAAAAGAAGAGCCGTATGTAAATAACATCAATAACTACCGATCGGCAGTAAAATATGAGTTGTCTTATGTGAAGTATCCTCATTCACCTATCGACTATTACTCAACAACATGGGAAGATGTGGTTAAAAATATTTATGAAAATTCGAGTTTTGGTAGTGAATTAAATAAGACAGGCTATTATGAACAAGATATCGATGCATTAATTGGTTCGATTTCCGACCCAGTAAAAAGGGCTTACCTCATTTTTGATTTTGTAAAGTCTCGAATGAAATGGAATGAATTTCATGGATATTACACCGATAAAGGCGTTAAAAAAGCGTATAAGGAACAAATTGGTAACGTTGCAGAAATTAACTTAATGCTAACTTCAATGTTGCGTCATGCCGGTCTTAGAGCTTATCCTGTATTGGTGAGTACTAGAAGTCATGGTGTGCCACTTTTTCCAACAAGAGAAGGTTATAATTACGTAATAAGTTGTGTGCGTTTTCCTGAAGGCGATATGTTGTTAGATGCCACTAATAAATTTGCCGTGCCAAATGTATTGCCGCTAAAAGCATTAAACTGGCAAGGGCGCATGATTTCCGAACATGGCGGATCTACCTTAATCGATTTGTACCCTAAAGAAAAATCTAAAAACAATATTTTTATGATGGCCCAGCTCCATGAAGATGGTAATTTAGAAGGAGGGTATAGAAGTATGAAAACCAATCATAGAGCACTTAGTTTTAGAGAAGGCTATATTGGAACTAATTTGGATGATTATTTGGAGAAACTTGAGAACAAGTATAATGGAATGGAAATTTCCGATTACCAAGTAAAAAACGATTTGGATTTAGCTAAGCCAGTTACCGAGTCTTATAAATTTGTGAAAGAAAGTCAGGCAGATATTATTGGCGATAAAATCTATTTTTCTCCAATGTTCTTTTTACGAGATACCGAAAATCCTTTTAAGCTGGAAAAACGAGACTATCCTGTCGACTTTGTTTATCCATCAGTAACCAGTTATAAAATATTTATTGGAATTCCTGAAGGTTATGCGGTTGAAAGTGTTCCTGAGCCAGGTGCTTTTGTAATGCCAGATAACTTAGGGGTATTTAAATATAATATCTCCTCAAAAGGGAATAAGTTGCAATTAGCAGTAGAGTCTCATATTAGTGAATCTGTTATAACGCCAGCCTATTATCAAGCATTAAAAGCGTATTTTAGCCAGCTCGTTGAGAAACAAGGCGAGCAAATTGTTTTAAGTAAAATATAATGGATATTAAAAACGCACAACAAGCAGTAGACGAATGGATTAACGAACACGGTGTTCGATATTTTAATGAATTAACCAATATGGCGCAGCTTACCGAAGAAGTTGGTGAAGTGGCCCGTATTATTGCCAGACGTTACGGCGAACAGAGTGAAAAAGAGAGTGATAAAGATAAAGATTTGGGTGAAGAATTAGCCGATGTACTTTTCGTAGTCTTATGTTTGGCCAATCAAACGGGAGTCGATTTACAAAAAGCTTTCGATGCCAGAATGTATAAGAAAGGAAAACGAGATCACGATAGGCATCATAATAACGAAAAATTAAAGTAAATTTACCAATTCTTTAAACGAACTTACTAAGCATGCATTTTACACTTCAAAAATCTATAATAGCAAAACAATCTTCTGTCCAGATTACAGGTTCTAAAAGTGAATCGAACCGATTGTTATTGCTCCAAGCTTTATATCCAGAGTTTCAATTGGAAAATGTTTCAAATTCAGATGATAGTAACTTAATGACTAATGCATTAAGTTCTTCTGAAGAAATAGTAGATATTCATCACGCCGGAACAGCCATGCGTTTTTTAACGGCTTATTTCTCCATTCAAGAAGGTCGTGAAACCATATTAACGGGCTCAAAGCGTATGAAAGAGCGTCCGATTAAAATTCTAGTGGAAGCCCTTCAAAGTTTAGGAGCAGAAATTAGTTATGAGCAAAACGAAGGCTTCCCTCCAATAAAAATTACAGGAAAAAAACTTTTAAAAAATAAAGTATCCTTAAACGCTAATGTAAGCAGCCAGTATATTTCTGCGCTATTATTAATTGCGTCTAAGTTAGAGAATGGTATTGAGTTAACCTTAGAAGGTGAAATAACTTCAGTGCCATATATTAAAATGACTTTAGCTTTATTAGATGAAATTGGGGTAGAATCCTCTTTTGAAGGCAATGTGATTTCAGTGCAACCAAACACAAAAGCTTTAACACCAAAAACCTTAACGGTGGAATCCGATTGGTCCTCTGCATCTTACTATTTCAGTATTGTGGCATTAAGCGACATTGGTACCGAAGTGACCATTTCATCATATAAAGAAAATTCACTACAAGGTGATTCGGCATTAATCGACATTTATAAAAGCTTTGGCGTTTCGGTAACATTTAACGGTAACGCTTTAACCATAAAAAAAGAAGGCCAAGACGATGGGCGTTTGCACTTAGATTTAAGAAACGCACCAGATATCGCCCAAACCATTGCCGTATCCTGCTTTGCTTTAGGGATGCCTTGTTATTTAACAGGTTTGCATACCTTAAAAATTAAAGAAACTGATCGCTTGGTGGCCTTAAAAACCGAAATCGAAAAGTTAGGAGGCGAAGTTAGAATTACTGATGATTCTTTACATTTAAAGGGGGCTTCGGAAGCAAAAAGTTTGGTCTCTATAGCCACGTACAACGACCATAGAATGGCGATGGCTTTTGCGCCTTTAGCTTTAAAAGTACCGATCATTATTGAAGATGCCATGGTGGTTTCAAAGTCATACCCTACGTTTTGGGACGATTTAGCTACACTCGGATTCGAAATAACTAAATAATAATCATCCAATTACTTGACAACGCCTATCTGCAGATTGTATATTTGCAACTTTCTTATATTAAATAACACAGAACACCTATGAAATTATCAAACTTCGGTTTCAATTTACCTGATGAATTATTAGCAGAATTCCCTGCTGAAAATAGAGATGAGTCTCGCTTAATGGTCTTAAATAGAAAAGAGCAAACCATTGAGCACAGAATGTTTAAGGATTTAATTGATTATTTTAACGAGGATGATGTATTAATATTGAATAACACGAAGGTTTTTCCAGCGAGGTTATATGGTAATAAAGAGAAAACAGGCGCTAGAATTGAAGTTTTCTTATTAAGAGAATTAAACGAAGAACAACGCCTTTGGGATGTTTTAGTAGATCCAGCACGTAAAATTAGAATTGGAAACAAACTATATTTCGGTGACGACGATACGTTAGTAGCCGAGGTTATCGATAATACAACTTCTAGAGGACGTACCCTACGTTTCCTTTACGACGGATCTTATAGAGAATTCCGTTTAAAACTTAATGAACTTGGTGAAACTCCACTTCCAAAATACATTAAAAGAGAAGTACAACCAGAAGATGAGGAGCGTTACCAAACCATTTTCGCTAAAAACGAAGGTGCTGTAGCGGCTCCAACTGCCGGACTTCACTTTTCAAAACACTTATTAAAGCGTCTAGAAATTAAAGGTGTTAATTTTGCAGAAGTGACTTTACACGTTGGTTTAGGAACTTTTAACCCAGTTGAGGTTGAAGATTTATCTAAACATAAAATGGACAGCGAAGAGCTTAAAATTGACGAGAAAGCCGTAAGTATCGTAAATAAAGGTATCGATGAAAAACGTCGTGTTTGTGCCGTTGGTACTACCGCGATGCGTGCTATCGAAAGTGCTGTTTCTTCAAATGGCAGATTAAACGAGATTGAAGGTTGGACTAACAAATTTATTTTCCCTCCTTACGATTTTAGTATCGCTAACAGTATGATTACTAACTTCCATACGCCAAAATCGACATTATTAATGATGGTGTCAGCTTTTGCAGGTCACGATTTTATGAAACGTGCTTACGATGAAGCTGTAAAAGAAGGATATAAATTCTATAGTTACGGTGATGCGATGTTAATCATCTAATAACAAAATATTTAAAACATAAAGCCTCTTTTTAAAGGGGCTTTTTTTGTGCCTATTAATTTCTGTTTTAATGATTTGGACATTACCTAAGCGTCGGGCTTTATTCACTGTTTTCTATATTAAATTAAAGAGCTCATGAATTTAAATATTTCGGCAGTCGCTTTTTTGTGTGGCATACCTGTCTATCGGCAGGCAGGCCTAATGCGACACACAACTTCAATTTAAATGCATTTGAATCTTCGAGAAACACACTCCTTAGTCCCCTCTTTCTAGAGGGGAAATTCAAGCGCAACAGTTTCCCTCCTAACAAGGAGAGATTAAGGGAGGTGTTTTTGATTTTCATCTAAAGAATAAGTGATATTGTATTTACACCGTTTAATTAAGTTAGGTATTTCTTTCTGTATTCGTGTCGATGATTTTTAGAGGTTTAATTGTTGTTTAAATTCCATTGCTATAAACTTTTCGCAAACACACCCCTTAGTCCCCTCTTTTTAGAGGGGAAACTCAAGCATAACAGTTTCCCTCCTAACAAGGAGGGATTAAGGGAGGTGTTTTTATACTTTCCATCTATATACAATCAAGTAGGTTTTAATTTTCACTATTTTTGCAGCACTATGGCAACAGGGAAAAAAGACATACGCGCACTAACTAAGGAGCAACTTCGAGAATTCTTCGTAAAAGAAGGCGATAAAGCTTTTCGTGGCAATCAAGTTTACGAGTGGCTTTGGCAAAAATCGGCACATACTTTTGATGATATGACTAATATCTCAAAGGAAACACGACAAATGCTTGAGGATAATTTCGTTATAAATCATATCGAAGTGGACACCATGCAACGCAGTAATGATGGTACGGTTAAAAATGCCGTTCGCCTTCATGATGGCTTAATTGTAGAGTCCGTTTTAATTCCAACCGCAACCCGAACAACAGCTTGTGTTTCCAGTCAAGTGGGCTGCAGTTTAGATTGTAAATTCTGTGCCACCGCACGTTTAAAACGCATGCGAAATCTTAACCCTGATGAAATTTATGATCAGGTTGTGGCCATTGATAACGAAAGTCGTTTGTATCATAACCGTCCCTTAAGTAATATCGTTTTTATGGGTATGGGTGAGCCGCTCATGAATTATAATAACGTGATTAAAGCCATCGATAAAATCACTTCGGAAGAAGGCTTAGGCATGTCGCCAAAACGTATCACGGTTTCTACTTCAGGCGTGCCAAAAATGATTAAAAAAATGGCCGATGATGCCGTGAAGTTTAATTTAGCCGTATCCCTGCATTCTGCCATTGATGAGGTTAGAACCGCCATCATGCCTTTTAATGAAACCTTTCCGCTTAATGATTTGCGCGAAGCTTTAGAATATTGGTACCTCAAAACAAAACGTAAAATAAGTTACGAATATGTTGTTTGGAGGGGGATTAATGACACTCAAAAAGACATCGATGCCTTTGTGAAGTTTTGCAAATATGTGCCTTGTAAAGTAAATATTATAGAGTACAATCCTATAGATGATGGCGAATTTCAGCAGGCTAGTAACGATGCTCTAGAAAATTATATTTCCACCTTAGAGAAAAACAGAATTGTCGTAAATGTACGTCGCAGTCGTGGTAAGGATATCGACGCTGCATGCGGACAATTAGCGAATAAATCTTAAAATATTATTTTCAATCCTTATATTTGAATCTTCTTAATCGCAGAGTTTGAAAATAGTAGAGCAAATTAAACAGCCCATAGCCTTTGAAATGGATCTTTTCGAGCAAAAGTTCCTGTTATCAATGTCTAGTAAAGTGGCTTTACTTAACCGCATTACCACTTATATTGTAAATCGAAAAGGGAAGCAAATGCGACCCATGTTCGTATTTCTAGTGGCTAAAATGGTCTCTATCGATGAGGTTAACGAGCGCACCTACCGCGGAGCTTCGGTTATTGAGCTTATACATACCGCAACTTTGGTTCATGATGATGTAGTGGACGATAGTAACCGTCGTCGCGGATTCTTCTCTGTAAATGCCCTTTGGAAAAATAAAATTGCCGTTTTAATTGGCGACTTTTTACTGTCAAAAGGCCTGTTGTTATCCATCGATAACAATGATTTTGATTTACTTAAAATCATTTCTATTGCTGTTCGTGAGATGAGCGAAGGTGAACTGCTTCAAATTGAAAAGGCTAGAAAACTAGATATTACCGAAGACATTTATTACGAAATTATTCGTCAGAAAACCGCAACTTTAATTGCTGCTTGTTGCAGTTTGGGAGCTGCTTCGGTAAAACCAGAATCTACCCATGTAGAAACCATGCGTAAATTTGGAGAGCTTATTGGTATGGCCTTTCAAATTAAAGATGACTTGTTTGATTATGGCGATACTAAAATTGGGAAACCGACAGGTATCGATATTAAGGAGCAAAAAATGACGCTACCCTTGATTTATGTACTAAATCAAGCTTCTAAAGAAGATAAAAAATGGTTGATCAACTCCATTAAAAATCATAATAAAGACACAAAACGTGTTAAAGAAGTGATTGCTTTTGTGAAAAATAACGGTGGTTTAGATTACGCTGTTGAAAAAATGAAACAATTCCAAGCTGAAGCACTTCAGATTTTAAATACCTACCCAAGCTCAAAATATAAAGATTCCTTAGAGCTTATGGTCAATTATGTGATTGATAGGAAGAAGTAACATTAAATTATCGTTTTACTAAAAGAAAACGTAACTTCATGCTTGGTACGTTGTGACATTTCACATCAATTTTTTATCAAGCTATGAAAACAAAGTTTGTTATTTTAATTAATAGAATTCAAGAACATTTATGGTTTAGGCCTTTTGTTTTCTGTGTATTATCGGTCGCGGCAGCGCTTTTTGCGTATCAAGCCGATGATACGGCACTTAACGATTTGGTTCCCGAAATTAAAACAGAATCGATTGAAGATCTCTTGGATATATTATCAGGGAGTATGTTGGTAATCGCCATTTTTGCTGTAGGTTCTATGCTGTCGGCATATTCAGCAGCAGGAAGGACGGCAACACCACGTTCGTTTAAAATTATCATTACCGATGATGTGTCCCAATACGCGCTTTCAACATTTATAGGAACCTTTATATTCAGTATTGTAGCCACTGTGGCCTTAGGCAATGGCTATTACAATAAAGCAGGAAAGTTTATCCTGTTTGTGATTACCTTGATATTTTTCACCGCAGTGATTCTCATTTTTTTAAGGTGGGTAGACCGTATTTCAAGATTGGGCAGGTTAGAGCATACTATTTTGCAAGTTGAAGAAGTGGCGGTGAAATCCTTATCCAAGTATATTAAAAATCCGCTACGGAATGCCTTACCTATTTCTGTAAAATTTATAGGTGGACAAGCCATATTGGAACATAAAACGGGCTATGTTCAAAAGATAAACATGGAGACTTTACAGGAGTTGGCAGAATCCTTAGATTTAAAAATTAGATTGAATTGCTTGCTCGGAAAATTTGTAAATGAAAATTTTAGATCGTACATATACGTTCAACCGGCGGCTCTGAAATAGCTCAGGAGGTTGAAAAGGAAATAAATAAAACCATAGAAATTGGCCATGCCAGGCTGTTTGATGGAGATCCACGATTCGGACTCATAACATTAACAGAAATTGCAAGTAGAGCCTTGTCTACTTGGATTAATGATCCGGGAACCGCTATTCAAATTATTGGTTGTCATGAGAAGCTATTTTATTTATGGAACAATCCTGAAAACACAGAAAATGACCTGTTATACGATCGTTTGGAAATTGCTCAAATAGAAATAAGTAACTTTTTTGATGATGCTTTTAAGCCAATTTCTAGAGATGGTACTGGATTTATGGAAGTGATCCTACGCCTACAAAAGACATTTTGTGCTTTAGAAAAGATAAATCATGACGCTATAAAAACGGCCTCAAAGCAACATTCTAAATATGCTTTTACAAGAGCTCAAATCGCCATGGATATGGAAGAAGACCTCGAAATTTTAGAAAAAGCATCTTTGTTTAGAAAATAGATTTTTCAGCTGGGTTGTTCTTATAGGTTAACACATCTCAATTTTTATTTATTGTTGCTGTTGGTTTGGGATGTTTTGAAGACTTTGTCTGTAACTGTTTCGATTCTTTACGTGTTCTCCTTCATTATGATGATAAAGGTTTGGATTGAGCATACTCTTGGTAGTATTAATTTCAACCTTAACGAATAGGTCTTCTTCGGCTTGACCGGTATAAACACCTTTAACGGGCGTACAATCTTTAAAATTTCTCCCCACAGCCAAACGTACATGATATTGATTAGCAATCACATTATTTGTTGGGTCTAAACCTAACCAACCGTAAAAGGGAATATAGACTTCTACCCAGGCATGGGTGGCACCTTCACCCCGAGAACCGGCTTGATTCGGACAAATATAACCGCTAACATAACGCGCAGGTATGCCTAGCATTTTCACCAGTTGAATTAATAATATTGAAAAATCTTGACATACTCCTGCTTTTAGGGCCCAAATATCATTTAGGTTCGATTCCACATTGGTAATGCCTTGTATGTACTTAAAGTTGTTGTAAACGTAATCACACAGACTCATAGTAGCCTTAAAAGGGGAGCTGCTCAATAGTTTTTCGTCGTTTATAAAACTTGAAATTACACTTGTACCATCGAAAGGTTTATGGTTTAGAAAATCCATAAAAGATGGACTGTATTGTAATTGTTTATAAGTATCCCACTGTTGCTTTAGTGGCGCCTGGTCATCTGGTAAGGCTCTTTCGAAGGTTACGGCCTCAATTTCCGATATGATAGAGAGTTGGTTATGAGGTTCGATAATCATAAAAGTGGCCACGGTATTACCGTAAAAATCTTTACGCGTTTCAATTTTAGGATTATTGGTTATGCTTAATGTATGCGAAGGAATGTTTTGGTATTCGTCTTGAATAGGGTTTAGCATAATTTGACTTGCGGCATCGTAAACCAAATCGCTATAATTATATTCCGTAAGATGTTTGATATAAAATGTTGGCATAAGTCTAATTAATTTCAGAAAAATAGATGGTGTTTATATTAATTGAAATATCTCGAATGTCTTTTTTAATTTGTGTTATAAAATTATCAAGACCTTGATTATTAATGCTTTCAATAGTGGTGTATTTAATGGTGCTTTCTAATTTTCCTAAAGAAAATTCGATGTGGTTTTTTCCTAATTGGCCACCATCAATAAGTTTTCCAACGCTAAAGTTTAATTTGTTAACGCAATAATACAGCGATCTGGGAAAAAGCTTTTCTTGAAAAACCATCGATATAATATGGTCTTCTTTAAAGGCCGATTTATATTTTTTTAAATATAACTGGTAACCTCCCATAGAGAGTAGTAAGTTTTTCCAATAGAAACTCTGTTCTAGTTTATCGGTAGTTTTGGATATTTCCGTTAATTTAATCGCTGTAAAATCGGAAACTAAAATCATCCGTTCTAAGTACTTGCCTAGATTTAAAAAATAATAGGGAGCCCCGCGCTCTTGAGTGATATCCATAGTACCATAAAACATCAAGTGAAAATTTCGTAGGTTGTCTATAAATTCTATAGGGTCTCCGCTAATAAGTTTTTTACGCAGGTTTTTTTTAGTTAGAAAAAGGTAGTAGTTATTTAAGCAAATCCATAATTCTCTAGAAATATGTTCTTGTACACCTCGGGCGTTTTCTCTGGCTCGGGTAACAATATTTAAAATGGAATTAGGATTTTCTGCATTAAAAACCATGAAATCTAGGCACTCTACGGTATTCTCTGTATAAAAAGTGTTATTTAAATCGGTGTAATTTTTTATAATGGGTGTCCATGGAAAAAGCTCTGGAGAATCTTGGTTTGCATAAAAATTAACTTTAAGCAAACTCAATATGCCATGGCCGCGCTCCATATAACGTTCTAACCAAATTAAATTATTTGCAACTCTACTAAGCATATTTTATTTTTTAATTATTGAATAACCCAGGTGTCTTTACTACCGCCACCTTGCGAGCTGTTTACCACCAACGAACCCTCTTTTAGGGCTACACGAGTTAAGCCACCTGGTGTAATATCGATACCATCGGTGCCTGTTAAAGCAAAGGGCCTTAAATCGATACATCTTGGCGATAAAACGCCATTGATGCAGCACGGTGCGGTAGATAAACTGAGTATGGGTTGAGCAATAAAGTTTTCTGGTTTTTTGTTTACCGTAGCTAAATAATCGGCAATGTCTTCATCTGAAGCTTCGTGGCCCATGAGCATGCCGTAACCACCGCTACCATCAGTCTTTTTTAAAACCATTTTCTTTATATTCTCAACTACATATTTATAGTCTTCAGGATTGGCAAGTTGGTATGTTTTGATGTTGTTTAAAATAGGTTCTTCATTTAAGTAATATCGAATCATATCTGGCACATAAATATAAATAGCCTTATCGTCTGCTATCCCAGTTCCTGGAGCATTTACAATATTAACATTGCCTTTTCTATACGCTGCCATGATACCAGCTACACCTAAAGCACTCGATGCATTAAACTCTAAGGGATCTAGAAAATCATCATCCACACGACGGTAAATCACATCAACCCGCTGCAGTCCGCTGGTCGTTTTCATATACACCACATGATCCTGAACCACCAAGTCGCTGCCCTCAACCAATTCTATACCCATAAGTCTAGCTAAAGTGGTATGCTCATAATAGGCCGAATTATAAATTCCAGGCGTTAGAAGCACAACATTAGGATTACTTTGGTAGGATAGCTCCTTAAGTTTTCGATATAATAAATTCGGATAGTCTGATACTGGCCTGATATTATTTTTAGGTAAAATGCCAGGGAAGATACGTTTAGAAATTTCTCTGTTTTCAAGCATATAACTGACACCAGAAGGCGTTCGTAAATTATCTTCAAGAACATAAAACTCACCATCACTATTGCGAATTAAATCGACCCCCGCAATATGTACATAAATGTCATGAGGCACATGAATACCTTTCATTTCACGAAGGAAATAGGGGCAGGAGTATATCAATTCCGCAGGGATAATGCCATCTTTAATAATAAACTGGTCGTGATAAATATCTTTAATAAATAAATTTAGGGCCTTTAAACGTTGCTTAATACCTTTGTCGATATGATCCCACTCTGATGCGGTAATGATCCTCGGCACAATATCAAAAGGAAATATTTTTTCAACGCCTTCTTTGTTGTTGTAAACGGTAAAAGTCACACCCTGACTCATAAATAACTGTCTGGAAAGCTCTTCTTTTTTATATAAAACTTTGGTCGACGTATTTCGTAAATAGTCATTGATAATCTCGTACTGCGAACGAATGTTGTTATTGTCGCTGTACATTTCATCCCAAGTGTTAGGAAGTAATTGGTATGAAGAAAATAATTGTTTATTGGTCATTAGCTTCACTTTTTTTAAAGATAGTTAAATTTGAATTAAATTCAACGAATTGTATTGTTAGCAAATAATTAATCATGAATTCTTAAAAAATGGTAAACATTTTATTGTTAAAACTGAATTTTGGATAGTAATTTTGTTATTTATTCATTTAGTAAGGGCTAATTCTAGTAATATAAGGGTATTATGAATGAAGCTGGTTTAAAGTTAATTATACGAATAGAATTCTTTAATTTTGTGTCATAATATTATAACTACATTTTGATATCACCATCTTCTATAGATCAAATTTTTGAAACCGCCCGTGTTGAGGAGGTTATTGGCGATTTTGTACAATTAAAAAAAGCCGGGAGTAATTATAAAGGCTTGAGTCCTTTTAGCGACGAGCGTTCTCCTAGTTTTATGGTTTCGCCAGTGAAGCAGATTTGGAAGGATTTTTCTACTGGCAAAGGGGGAACAGCCGTGTCTTTTTTAATGGAGCATGAGCATTTTACCTACCCTGAAGCTTTAAGGTACTTAGCAAAAAAGTATAATATTGAAATTGAAGAAACGGTTCAGTCTGATGAACAGAAAGAAAAGGCAAACGAGAAGGAAAGTTTATATCTAGTTAGTGAGTTTGCTAGTCATTACTTTAAAAATATTCTTCATAAAACCGATCAAGGGAAATCTATAGGGCTTAGTTATTTTAAAGAGCGTGGATTTACCGAAGAGACTATAGATAAGTTCGATCTGGGTTACTCATTAAATGAGTGGCAGGCCTTTACCGATGAAGCTTTAAAAAAGGGATACAACATCGATTATTTGGCTAAAACCGGACTCACTATTGTTAAGGAAGATAAGCGTTTTGACCGTTTTAAAGGCCGCGTTATGTTTCCTATAAAAAGCATGAGTGGTCGTGTTTTAGGTTTTGGAGGTAGAATTTTAATTACCGACAAAAAGGCTGCCAAATATGTGAACTCTCCCGAGAGTGAGATTTACTATAAAAGTAAGGTGTTATACGGTATTCATCTGGCTAAGCAAAGTATCGCCAAAGAAGATAATTGCTATTTAGTTGAAGGTTATACCGATGTGATTCAGTTTCACCAAACAGGAATTCATAATGTGGTGTCTTCCTCGGGTACGGCATTAACCTCCGAGCAAATTCGATTGATTAATAGGTTAGCCAAAAATATCACCGTGCTTTTTGATGGTGATGCCGCAGGGATGCGTGCCTCGCTTCGTGGTATTGATTTAATTCTTGAGCAAGGAATGAATGTTAGGGTTTGTACGTTTCCAGAAGGGGAAGATCCAGACAGCTTTGCTAAGCAAAATACCTTAGAAGAACTATCGGATTATTTGAATAGTAATGCGAAAGATTTTATTCAATTTAAGGCTTCAGTGCTATTTGAGGAGTCGAAAAATGATCCGATTAAAAAGGCAGAAACCGTTAGGGATATTGTTAATAGTATTTCTAAGATTCCCGATCGTATAAAAAAGGAAATTTACATTCAGGAATGCGCTAAAATCATGGACATAAGTGAAGCCGTGTTGTTTTCAACTTTAGCCCAGATTAATAAAAAGGACCATCAAGACGTAAATAAAAGAGAACAACCGGATCAACAGGTTTTTGAAGTAATAAAAAACCAAGAGGCTCCGAAAAAAGTTGACGTTCAGTACATTTTGGAGCGAAAAATAATTGAACTGTTGCTTCTTTATGGTAATAAAACTAAAGATTTTGAAGATTTAGTTCTTAAGGAATCCGAGAGTGGCGAATTGGAATTAGAACCCGTTATTCAACAAGCTAAAGTATTTGAAAAAATATTTTTGGATTTGCAAGATGATGAGATGGAATTTAGTAATCCGCAGTTTAAATTAATTTACTACACGATTATTGAAAGGTTAAATCAAGATGTCGAATTCGATTTAAAATCTTTCGTAAATTCTGTAGATCAAGATATGGCTAACGAAATCACATCTATTCTAATGGAGGATGAGCGTTACACGCTAGATAATTGGAATCGCATGGATATTTTTCCTAAAGAAAAGGAGGCTACTGTGGCTCAAATTGTAAGTGAAACGATATTGAGTTTGCGTTGTTTCTTAATTGATCAAAAAGTAAAAGGTTTCCAACAGGAAACCTTAAAAAATAAAATAGACACGAATAGAAATATACTTGAAGAAGTAAAAGACTATTCGAGTCTAAAAATGTTGTTGTCAAGAAAACTTAACCGCGTATTATAACTGCTGAGTCAGTTTTGCTTGATTAACTAAATCAACCAAGTTAGTTACTTTTAGTTTACGCATTAAACGTGCTTTATAAGTACTAACTGTTTTTTCGTTAATATCTAGTTCCTTCGAAATTTCTTTGTTTTTCTTACCTATTGTAAGAAGTTTTAAAACTTCCGATTCTCTAGTAGAAAGCTTTTTGTAAAATGCCCCGCCTTTATTAACTCGAGATCCAAATGCTAATTGCTGTGTGAGGTCGTTACTTAAGTAAATACCGCCATCAGCAACTTTTAAGATGGCTTCATTAATGGTAATAACATTAACCGATTTGTTTAAGTACCCTGATGCTCCAGCTTTTATGGCGTTTATGGCATAAACTTCTTCTGGTTGAGCACTAAAAATAATCGTTTTAATGTCCGGGTAGTCATTTTTCAAATAACGTAATACCGTTAATCCATTAAGTTTTGGAAAATCGGTTTCCGTTAGAATAATGTCTACTGGGTTCTTCTTTACAAATTCTAAGATGGCATCGCCATCGTCTACACTACCAACAATATTAATGTTAGGAGATGCCGAGAAAAGTACTTCGAGTCCCTTTCTCGTAATTGGGTGATTGTCTGCTATTAATAAATTTATCATAATTTTAAGAGAGCTTCGTTTTATGTAACAAATTAGAGAGCGAGTTACATTGAGAGATAAAGCTTACTGCAAAAGTAATGATTTTATACAATAATTACAATTCTTATTATAAATTTGTAGGTATTTCACAGATTGGTATAGGAATCATTTTGTGTTTGTTAGCATTGTTAAAACGTTTGTAAATGTTAAACACTTCTTGCTCTCTGTCGGAAAAGTCGCTAAAAACCTTGCCTTCAGCGTCCATTTGCATGGCCCATTCCAATTCGGGATAGCTCGCTCCAATTTGATCTTCATCACTTCTTGCATCCCCAAATAATCCGTCACTTGGTGTGGCATTTAATATAGATTCAGGAACATTTAAGGCTTTTCCGAGTTCATAAACTTGTGATTTTAGTAAATCGGCAATTGGACTCAAATCTACACCGCCATCACCATATTTAGTGTAAAAGCCTACACCAAAGTCTTCTACTTTATTTCCAGTTCCGGCAACCAAAAGATTGTAAAGGCCTGCATAATAGTACAGTGTTGTCATACGTAATCTAGCACGCGTATTGGCTAAAGCCATGTCTATAGTGGCCTGTTCGCCATCAAAAAATACTTCTGTTTTAAATTCTTCAAAAACAGGTGTTAAATCTGTTCTGGTATCGCTAACATTGTTAAAACGATCTTTTAGCTGTGCTATGTGTTCTTGTGCTCTAGACACATGGCTCTCTGCTTGGTGAATGGGCATTTCAATACATAATACATTAAGTCCAGTTTTGGCACATAGGGTCGAGGTAACTGCAGAGTCAATGCCTCCTGAAATCCCTATTACAAAACCTTTTACTCCAGCATTAGTAGCATAATCTTTTAGCCAATTTACGATGTGATCAATTACTTTTTCTGTTTGCATTTTAAATGAATTTAAGTCAAAGAATAGTACCTTTGCAAACAAAAATAACCCAAACACTTAATTAATAAAAATTTATGGCCTTTAAGTTTTTAATGAAATTATTGGTTGTGTTTATTATGGCAACAGTGGTTTCTTGTAAGACTGAAAATGCTTTAGAGCACACCATAGCAAAAATAAACACAGATATACAAGTAGAGCGCTTTGATAGGTTATTTGCAGAAACTACGCCCGAAAACTTAGGAAAATTAAAGCAGGAATATCCGTTTTTGTTTTCAGATAAATATACAGATGACTTTTGGTTAGAGAAGAAAGAAGATTCTTTGCAGATAGAATTGTTTGGTGAAGTACATCACACGTTTTCTAATTTCGATTCTGTAGAATTCGAAATCGAATCCCTATTTAATCATTTAAAATATTATTTCCCTGAATTTAAAACGCCACGCGTGATTACGGTAACAAATGATGTGGATTATAGAAACCGTGTCATCGTTACCGATACCATTGCGGTTATTGCTCTTGATGCTTATTTAGGGCGGGATCATAAATATTATGGTAGTATTCCCATGTATTTAAGGGGGCAACTGGATAAAAAGCAAATCGTTGTCGATATGGCTAACGCGTATTCCGAGAAGTTTATCTTTCAGCCAAAACGGAAATCATTTTTAGATGAAATGATTTATTCTGGAAAACAGCTCTACTTTAAAGATGTTATTCTTCCATTTAAAACCGAAGCCCAACGTATAGGTTATACGGAAGCGCAATTGGATTGGGCTCAAGTTAACGAAGCCTATATTTGGCGTTATTTTGTAGAACGCGAACTCTTATTTAGTACCGATTCTAAGCTTCCAAGTCGTTTTATAAACCCTGCCCCTTTTTCTAAATTTTATCTTGCCGAAATTGATGCAGATTCCCCAGGACAAATCGGTCAATATATGGGTTGGCAAATCGTTAGAGCTTATATGGATAATAATGAGGTGACCTTTAAAGACATGCTCCTAAAAAGTAGTGAAGAGATTTTTAATAATTCAAAGTTTAAACCAAACAAATAATGGCTAATACACATAAATCTAGAATTGAACTTAATGTAGAACTTGATGAAAACCGTATTCCGGAAACACTCCATTGGACCGCTGAGGATGGTGGTATTACTAATGAAGAAGCTAAAGCCATGATGCTTGCCGTTTGGGATGCTAATGCTAAGGAAGCTCTACGTATCGACTTGTGGACTAAAGATATGCCTGTAGATGATATGAAAGTGTTTTTTCATCAAACCTTAGTGTCGATGAGTGATACGTTTTATCGCGCCACGCAGGATGAAAAAATGAGTGCGACTATGAAGGATTTTTGCGACTATTTTGCAGAAAAGCTGGAGCTGAAGAAAAATTAATCTTTATTGATTGTTTTTTTAGAAGCGGTTTTGGCGTCTTGCATTTCTTTTTCTAGATGATCTAAATAGAGTATGCCGCTGAGGTGGTCTATTTCATGCTGAAAAATAACTGCTGTAAATTTTTCAACGGTTTCTTTCTTGTGCTCGTTTTCCATAGTGTCGTATTCAATGTCTATACTTTTAGAACGACAATTTAGTAAGTCAGTACGGTTTGGAATGGAGAGACAGCCTTCTTTTACCGACTGCTTTTTCTGTGAGTAACGGGTAATTTTGGGATTTAAATATACTTCAAAAGGAATATTTTCCTTATCAAAGCGCTGGACCCAAATAATTTGTTTTAAAATGCCAACTTGTGGTGCAGCAATACCAACTCCTAAAGACATACTATCGCGCACGGTAGCATAAAGTCTGCTTACAAAATGTTTAATAACAGGGTTGGTAGGATCTACTTTTATCGCTTTACTTTTGGTTCGAAGAAGCAAAGAATCTTGTTTATTGGTAATTTTATATACGCGCATAGGGGTTAAGCTATCTGCGTTCATAATGAGCTTTGTTTCTTCTTCGGTAAAAGAATGTGAAGATGAACAGCTCGCAGCAAGGAGCGCTGCTAGTAGTAAAAAAGATAAATACTTCATCAAATTTGGATTTAACTAAATATTGATTTTTCAGTAATGTAATTAAAATAAATGACTTGCGGGCTCAATTTAATAATGCTCATTTCGGTCAAGAAGTGCCTTATTAATGCGTAATACTTACCACTCGTTAATGCGGTTAGAGTCTAATTTCACAAAAATAAAAATCAAAATGGTAAAAGCCCAAAGTCCGGAGCCTCCGTAACTAAACATGGGTAAAGGAATACCTATGGTTGGAATTAAGCCCATAACCATACCAATATTAATCATGAAATGAATAAAAACAATGGCGGCTACACTATAACCATAAACTCTGCTAAACTGTGATTTTTGCAATTCAGCTAAATGAAGAATTCTTAATAATAAGAATAGAAAAGTAAGCACTACCATGCTGCTCCCTATAAAACCCCATTCTTCGCCAACCGTGCTAAAAATATAGTCGGTATGCTGCTCTGGGACAAACTTACCTGTAGTTCGAGTTCCTTGCATGAAGCCCTTGCCAGATAAGCCTCCAGAACTGATAGCTTTTTCAGATTCGTTAAGGTTATATGCAAAGGTATGTTTCATTTTTTCAAGCTTTAGCGGATCTTTTTCAAGGCGTAGCCATAAGCTTATTCTGTCTTTTTGGTGGGGTTGTAATACATTGTTGTAAAATATTTTAATGCTAAATGAAATGGTAATTGCAGCAATAAGAATTAAAATTATGTGGTAAATTCTAAATTTCTTTTTATTGAAAAAATAAATTAGTAAGGTGACAATTACAGCTAAGATCGATGTGATAACGGCTCCAAATTTCAGGGATAAAACAGTTATTAAAATGAGGGATACAGCAATATTTAAATAAAATTTTGGTAAACCCTCGCGATACAATACAAAAAAGAAGGCGCCATAAACAATAGTACTTCCTGTGTCATTTTGAAGTAATACTAAAACTGCAGGCGTTGCGATAATAGCCAAGACTTTAAGCTGATCTTTAAAGAACGCCATATTGGTATTTAGGTCACTTACGTATTTAGCCACAGCTAGGGCCGTAGCTGTTTTAGCAAATTCGCTAGGTTGCAAGGTAAAACTTCCAATGCCATACCAAGAGGTAGCTCCGTTTACATTTTTTCCAAAAATAAAGAGGCCTACCAACGAGAGCATGGATATGATATAAATCACGCTGGCAAAACGTTCATAGAACTTGGCATCAATCGCTAAAATAAAAACAATCATGACAAGGGTAAAGGCTATGAAAGCAAGTTGCTTACCGTAAGGTTGGGAGAAATCAAAATAATTTACTTCGCTGCCTACATGGGATGCAGATAGTATATTTAGCCACCCAAAACCAGCTAATAAAAGAAATAATAAAATTGTAATCCAATCGAATTTAAAATATCTATTTGTCTCCCTTACCATCCTTTTTCGTATTATCTAGTGCATCTACTTTAGACTTCAGTTTGTGGTATTCCTCATCTGAAACAACCTGGAATGCAGAGTGACCGTTTATTCCAAAAGGTTTTCCCGAATATGGTTTTGCATACTCTGCTTCTAAGCTGTGTTTAAGTAGCCAGGTTTCTAAATCTGTTCTTGTGATGTAGCCTTTAATATGTTTTTCAATCATTAAACTGGCAATTTTTCCAGCATATCGACTTCCCCAATAACCATTTTCAACAAACACAGCTATAGCAATTTTCGGATCGTCTTTTGGTGCAAAAGCAAGAAAAATGGAATGATCGGTGAGCTGCATTTTGACGCCATCAACTTTGGTGAAATTTTCTACAGTACCTGTTTTACCACAAATATCAATGTCCTTCACTTGTAACGCAGCAGCCGTACCTCTTCTGTATACTTGTAACATGCCTTCAATTACTGGCTCGAAATGTTGCTTGTCAATTGTCGTATGTTTAGGCACGGTAAATTGATCAGGTAACGTTTCGTTTTCTATTTTTTTAATGATATGTGGGGTATAAAAGTGTCCGCGATTAGCAATGGCAGCGGCCATATTAGCCAATTGTATAGGAGTCGTAGCAACTTCACCCTGTCCGATAGCATTGGAAACCGTATATGAAGAATAAAATGATTTAGGATAGGCGTATTTATAGTATTCACGGTCCGGAATTCTTCCTTTTTGACCAACAAATAAATCGTTATTTAAGTATTCTCCTAGCCCAAAACTTTTAGCATGTTCGGCCCAAACATCTATGCCTTTCGAAGCATTTCCGTTTTTATCTAATATTTTACGATAAACCGTAGCGAAATATGCATTACAGGAGTGTTGTATACCTGAAATTAAATTATTCCTGGTACCATAAGCACAGTGGCATTTCATGAAGCTTCCTCCATAATGATAACCTCGATAACATGTAACGATATCTGGAGGTGACATTACCCCTTCTTGTAAAGAAATTAGAGCATTCATTAATTTAAAAGGTGAACCCGGAGAGTAAACACCTTGCAAACTTCTGTTGAAAAGCGGTTTGGCTATGGAGTCGTTATAGAGTTTTGTGAAATTTTTAGAGCGGTCCCTTCCAACTAATATATTGGGGTCGTAGGTAGGTGCTGCAACCATAGCTAGAATTTCACCAGTTGAGGGCTCTATAGCAATAACGCCTCCTCGTTTGTTTTTCATTAGGATTTCACCATAGGCTTGCAGGTCGGCATCAATGGTAATAGTGATATCTTTTCCGGGCTCAGGAATGGTATCGTATTGCCCGTCTTTATAGGGGCCAATGTCTCTATTGAAACGATCTTTTTGAATGAATTTGATGCCTTTAACACCACGTAGGGTTTTCTCGTAAGAAGCTTCAACACCTTGTTTCCCAATTAAATCGCCCATTTTGTAGTAAGGCTGTTTCTCTATAATACGATTGTTTACTTCGCCTATGTCGCCTAAAACATTTGCACCTATACTGGTTTCATAATCTCTTAGAGATCGTTTTTGAATATAAAACCCATGGAATTTGCGCATCTTTTCTTGTAATACAGCATAATCTTCTTTGGATAAATGTGAAACAAAAACAGAAGGCAGCCTAGGAGAATAATGTTTGGCTTTGTTAAATTGTTTTAGAAAGCGCTCTTTATCTATTTTTAATAATGAACAGAACTCTAAAGTGTCTAGAGGTTCTACTTCACGAGGAATGACCATCACATCGTAAGATGGTTGGTTGGCAACAAGGAGTTGGCCGTTTCGGTCGTAAACAAAGCCTCGTTTTGGGTAGTCGTAAACTTTCCTAATAGCATTATCTTCAAAAAGACTGTGAGAACCTGCGGTATAAATTTGAAGGTAAAAAAGTCTAGAAATAAATATTAGGGCAACTACAATTATGGTTATAAATAATAAAAATTGTCTCATTTAATTTTTCGACTAAAAATAATGGTCATTAAAACGCCTAATAAAATAGTAAATATACTTGAGTATAACGTTTTTTCTAGTATAAAAATTATTTTTGAAAAACTAAAAACCTCTAATAAAAATAGAATAAAATGATGCGTTACAGTAAGTAGTGAGAAATAAGTTAGCTTGGAACCAAACTCTACAGTATTAAATTTAATAACTTGATGTTCATACATACTACCGAATGCAAATTTCAAAAATACCGGCCTTACATATGCGATAAAAACCGATGCTCCAGCATGAATACCACCTGAATCTAGAAAAATATCTAAAATCAGTCCTAATAAAAAACTGAGTATAATAATAATTAAACGGTTGTTTTTTATAGGAAATAAGGCAATGAAAAGGATGTATAGGTAAGGGTTTATATATCCTAAAAAATTGATGTGATTTAGCACTAATACTTGAAAAATAATCAGAACGATAAAACGAACGGTATGGACAGATAATATACTATTCATCGGCATTGTCGTTTAAAAGGTTTTTGATTTCTTCAGCGCCTAAACTTTCAATAATATAAACGTGTTCAAGATTGGTCATGTCATTAAATAACTTGACGCTAATTTCATAGTAGTTTTCAGAACGATCTAAATTAAAATGGCTTATGGTTCCAATAGGAACCCCTTTAGGAAATATGAATGAACGGCCTGATGTAATAATGGTATCGCCAGCTTGTACTGGAGCTATTTTAGGAATATCAATTAGCTTAATGAAAGCAGGCGAATCGCCTTCCCAAAATAGAGTGCCAAAGTGATTGGTTTTTTTTAATTGAGCACTAATCCTACTAGTCGTGTTTAAAATAGAGAGCACGCTAGCATAGTTAGCACTTGTATTTTCTATGATTCCAATAATTCCTTTTGAGGAAATAACCCCAAAATCTTGTTGGATGCTATCAGAATACCCTTTGTTTAAAGTAATGATGTTATTGGATATGGAATAGCTGTTTTTTATAACTTCTGCGGTATAGACTTTATAATTACGTTCATATGAGGCGGTGTCTATAAAAGTAGAATCAGTTGTAAGGACCTTGTTGTATAAAGCGTCACGAAGGTTTTTGTTTTCCTCGGCTAATAAGTCGTTATGCGTGTTTAAATCTAAGTACCTATTAATATGATGAAAAGATTCGTAAAAACCACCTGTGAAATAATTAGCAGAATTAATAAACTTACTGGTATGGTAGGAATGAGATAAAATAGTAAAGGTAAGCGCGATACAAAACAGCAACAAAAACAGTAAAAAGTTTTTAAACCGAATTATAAAATTAATAATTTGTTGCATGGTGTTTTATAAAGAATCTTATTTTATCAATACGCTTTTAAATTTAGGTAAATTTTTAAGTGTAATTCCTGTGCCTCTAACAACAGCTCGTAAAGGATCTTCGGCAATATACACTGGTAAATCTGTTTTTTGAGACAAACGTTTATCTAAACCACGAAGCATAGAGCCTCCACCGGCTAAGTAAATTCCTGTATTGTAAATATCTGCAGCCAATTCAGGAGGGGTTTGAGATAAAGTTTCCATCACGGCATCCTCAATTCTTAAAATTGACTTATCCAGAGCCTTCGCAATTTCTCTATAAGAAATAGATACTTGTTTCGGTTTTCCCGTTAGCAAATCTCGTCCTTGAACACTCATATCCTCTGGGGGCAATTCTAAGTCTTCAGTAGCGGCACCAATTTGAATTTTTATCTTTTCAGCAGTACGTTCACCAACATATAAATTGTGTTGTGTACGCATGTAATACACGATATCACTAGTAAATACATCACCTGCAATTTTAACCGATTTGTCGCAAACAATACCACCAAGAGCAATAACAGCAATTTCGGTAGTACCACCACCTATATCGACCACCATATTTCCTTTAGGTTGCATGATGTCTACTCCAATGCCAATAGCCGCAGCCATAGGTTCGTGAATTAGGTAAACTTCTTTTCCGTTAACACGCTCTGCACTTTCTTTTACGGCGCGCATTTCAACCTCTGTAATTCCAGAAGGAATACAGATTACCAATCGCAAGGCAGGGGTAAAGAACTTCTTTTTTAACGCTGGAATATTTTTAATAAACATACTCATCATTTGCTCGGAAGCATCAAAATCGGCAATCACACCATCTTTTAACGGGCGAATGGTTTTAATGTTCTCATGAGTTTTACCTTGCATTAAGCTGGCTTCTTGTCCAACAGCTATAATTTTTCCTGAAATCCTATCTCGAGCAACTATGGAAGGCGCATCAACTACGACTTTGTCGTTGTGTATAATAAGAGTATTCGCGGTACCTAAGTCCATCGCTATTTCCTCGGTAAGGAAGTCAAAAAAGCCCATGTGCTAATAATAGTTTAAAAGTAGTTTAAAATCGAATTCCGTAAATGTAATAAAAGTATATAAATATACACCTTTTACCGACTTCATTTTATGATTAAAATATATGTTCTGAATCTTATACGACACTCATCGGTTTTTAGATGCTAGGAAAATACATTTAAAAACCGATGAGATCATTTTTTATTTATTATTTAGTGTTTGAAATGACGGGTTCCTGTCATAACCATAGCCACATCATTCGCGTTGCAATAATCAATACTTAATTGGTCTTTTATAGATCCGCCTGGTTGGATAACCGATGTGACTCCAGCATTTTTAGCAATTTCTACACAGTCAGGGAAAGGGAAAAATGCATCACTTGCCATAGCCGCTCCATTTAAATCGAAGTTAAAGGATTCTGCTTTATGAATGGCTTGTTGTAAGGCATCTACACGACTTGTTTGTCCAGTACCGCTAGCGCATAATTGATTGTTTTTTACAAGTACAATCGTGTTCGATTTGGTATGCTTACAAATTTTTGAAGCAAACAACAAATCGTCAATTTGAGCTTGCGTTGGTGCTAAATTAGTTACGTTTGTAAGATCATCAGCTTTATCTGTAACGTTGTTTCTGTCTTGAACTAAAACACCATTTAGGCAGCTTCTAACATTGGTTTGTGGTAATTCAATATCGTGAATTACTAATAGAATGCGATTCTTTTTACCTTGAAGTAATTCTAAAGCTTCCGCTGAAAAAGAAGGTGCTATAACCACTTCACAGAATAATTTATGAATCTCTTCTGCTGTAGCTAAATCAATTTCTGTATTACAAATTAAAACACCTCCAAAAGCTGAAACAGGATCGCCAGCTAAAGCGTCTACATATGCTTGATGTAGAGTGTCACGCTGTGCTAATCCACAGGCGTTGTTGTGTTTTAATATGGCAAAAGTAGGTGCATCATTTTTAAATTCATTCATTAAGTTAACAGCAGCATCAACGTCTAATAAGTTGTTGTAGCTTAATTCTTTACCGTTAAGTTTTGTGAATAATTCATCAAAGTTTCCAAAGAAAAAACCTTTTTGGTGAGGATTTTCTCCATAGCGAAGCATTTTGCCGTTTTGATCACTAATTTTTAAAACGGTTTCTTCATTATTCTGGTTGAAATAATTGAAGATGGCCGTATCATAATGTGAAGATACGTTAAAGGCTTTTCCAGCAAAACGTTTTCTGTCTTCTTCAGAAATGCTTCCGTTGTTTTCAGAAATAATTTCTAAAAACTCAGCATAATCGTTAACTGAAGATACACAAATCACATCAGCATAATTTTTTGCCGCAGCACGAATTAAAGAAATACCACCAATATCAATTTTCTCAATAATATCTTGGTTACTTGCTCCCGAAGCTACGGTTTTTTCAAAAGGATATAAGTCAACAATAACTACATCAATTTGTGGAATGTCGTATTCTGCTAATTCAGCAACGTCACCTTCATGATTTTGTCTATTTAAAATACCACCAAAAACTTTCGGGTGTAATGTTTTAACACGTCCACCAAGAATAGAAGGGTACGAGGTAACATCTTCAACAGGAACAACGTTAATACCTAAATCGTTTATAAATTTTTCTGTACCACCTGTAGAGTAAATGGTAACACCTTGTTTGTTAAGTTCTTTAACTATGGGTTCTAAACCATCTTTACTGAATACTGAAATTAAGGCCGACTTAATTGTTTTCTCGTTGCTCATTCCTAATGTGTTATGTTTTTAATTGTCCGTTATTAAAAATAACTTTACGTTGTTTATCAGTGTGTTGCACTGGGTTTCTAAAATAAGTGCAAAAGTACTTATTTCTTCTAAAAAACTAGCCTTGAATTGTTAAAAAAAGACGATTAGGATTAATGTTTTAGAGATGAATTTCTGAATTTTAAGTTGAAAACAACTAGGCTATGTTATGTTTTTAATTTACTATAGTATAGTTGCTACTTTTTCACAAACAAATTCTAAAAACTGCTCGTCTAGTTCTGTAAAAGGATCGGCCGTATTGGAGTCGATATCAATTTGCCCTATATTTTTACCACTTACAAAAATAGGTACAACTATTTCAGCTTTTACCGTAATACTACAAGCAATGTAATTGTCTTGAGCTTTTACATCGGGCACAACAAAGTTCTTGTTACTTAAAGCGACTTGCCCGCAAATACCTTTTCCGAAGGGAATAATTGTATGATCTGTAGGTTCGCCTACATAAGGACCCAGGTGAAGTTCTTCTTTTGAAGGGTGACTAAAATAAAAGCCTACCCAATTGTAATAGGCAATGTTTTTTTTAAGTAATTCACAAATACTGAATAAGCGTTCATCAACCGTTTTTATCTTATTTGAAATAATGGCTTCGACTTGTGGTTTTAATGCTTCAAAAATCATAATTTTAAAAGTTTTGGTAAAAGTATTTAAAAAGACGTAATTTGATCTTTCATTAAGATAAGATTAATACATTTCTTAATCGGAAATTCTGTGACAAAGGAGTCGAAAATATAAAAATTGAAGAAAAATCAGTGTCATCTCTTTTAAAAAAAACAAGGCGGTTATTAGATTTATAATCACCTTTTTAGTGGTATATATTACCTTATCGGTTATTTATAGTTTTTATTTGAAGCTTTCCGATGGCAGCGTTTTTTATCCTGATTATTTAACCCATTTGGTAGGATTACAATGTGTAGAATTATTAGAGTTTTTTGGTTTTTCTAGTGAGGTAGTTAAGCATCCTAATGAGCCCTCTTTAAAACTTATTGTAAATGGGCAGTATTTAGCGCGTATTGTCGAAGGTTGTAATGCCTTTAGTGTTATTATATTATTTGCTTCTTTTATTATAGCATTTTCAACAAGACTAAAACCAACCCTTATTTATGTGCTAACGGGAAGCGTTTTTATTTATATCGTAAATTTATTTCGTATCACCATTTTGGGGATAGGGATGTTTCATTATCCAAAGTATGAAGAGGTCTTGCACAATATCATTTTTCCAGGAATTATTTATGGAATGGTATTTTTACTTTGGGTAATTTGGGTTAATATGTTTTCTAATCTAAAGAAGAGTAATGTCGCGAATTAATAAAATGATACTGCTTTCTGTTCTATTTCTATTGCTAATATTAATTCGATATTTTGAAGGCATCCTGTTTTACGATCCGTATTTGTCTTTTTTTAAAAATGATTATTTATATATCGATAGCCCACGCAGGGAATTGGCTAAACTCGTTGGTTTTACTTCCTTGAGGTATTTTTTAAATAGTATAATTTCGTTAGCTATCATAGCTGTGATATTTACGGACAAAAACATCGTTAAGTTTTCTGCAGTTATTTATGTATTAGCTTTTATCGTTCTTATGTTAATCTATTTATATTTTGTAGTGCATCCTAGACAAGAGGATTATTACATGTTTTTTAATGTACGACGGTTTTTAATTCAACCCATCATTTTAATATTGCTTTTGCCAGCATTTTACTACCAAAAAATGATAAAATGAAAGTCTTTTAGAATGTTAAACATTTTAAAAAAACATTTATTAGTTAGTCATTTTTGTAGTTTTGTAGCGTGATAAAGTTAATGTTACATAAAGTGTTTACAAGTTTGTTAGCCTTAATCGTATTGTTTTCAACGGTTTCATTTACTGTTGAAAAACATTTTTGCGGTGATGTGTTAGTAGATGTTGGGGTTTTTGTTGAAGCTGAAAAATGCGAAATGGAAGCTTTAGAGACACTTCAGAAGAAAAACTGTTGTAAAGATGAAGTTGATGTTGTTGTAGGGCAAGATGAACTGAGTATGTCATCTATAGATGATTTAGATTTAGAGCAGCAACAATTTCTTTACGCCTTCACCTATAGCCTTATATTTGGTTTTGAAAGTTTACCAAAACAAAAGGTTCCGCACGCCAATTATTCACCACCCCTTATAGTTTCCGATATTCAGGTGTTAGATCAGGTTTTCATCATTTGATTTATAATTCATTATCCAATGTTCTAAAAAGAACACGCATACTTTAATTGTTAAGCGTGGAAAGTGGTTTGTAACCACGAAAATTAGTTGAATTAAAAATTATATATCCTTAAATATGAAAGCTATTATATTTATGCTTTTACTCATGCCAGCCTGGCTCTTTTCGCAAGAGCAAATTGAAGGCGTCATATTAGAAGCAGATAAAGAAAATAAAAATCTTGTTCTAGCAGGAGCCAATGTCTATTGGCTCAATACAACAGTTGGAGCCGTAACAGATATTGATGGGAGGTTTAAAATTCCTTATCAACTCGATTATAAAAAACTTGTTATTAGTTTCATCGGTTTTCAAACCGATACCATTACCGTAAGCAGTGCAAAACATATAAAGCATTGGTTGAAACCAACTGATAATTTGGAGGAAGTTACTGTGACATCTCGTAAGCAAGCCACTGCAAAATCATATTTGAAAGCAACCAATACTTTTACCGTGAGTAGCGATGAGTTGCTAAAAGCGGCCTGCTGTAATCTTGCCGAAAGTTTTGAAACTAACCCATCAATAGATGTGAACTTTGCAGATGCTCTTACAGGAACGCGACAAATAAAAATGTTGGGACTAACAAGTCCGTATATTTTAATTGCAACCGAAAATATACCTTCCATTCGTGGTGCGTCACAAGCCTTTGGTTTGAGTTTTATTCCGGGAACTTGGGTAGAGAGTATCCAAATAACAAAAGGCGCAGGAAGTGTGGTTAACGGATATGAAAGTATTGCAGGGCAGATAAACGCAGAGTTAGTTAAGCCAGCGACCGACGATCGTGTATACGTAAATGGTTACGGCGCTTCTAGTTTACGCACGGAGTTAAATACCCATATTAACAAAAAAGTTAGTGAACGCTGGGATACAGGATTGTATTTACACGGTAATTCGCATCAAGCTGAACATGATGTAAATCACGATGGTTTTCTAGACATGCCTAAGTATAATCAGATTAATGTGATGAATCGCTGGCAATACACCAATCCAGAAAAGGGTCTGGTTAGTTTTATTAATTTAAAGTTTTTAAATGATGAAAAACAAACGGGACAATTAAATTTTGATCCTAATACCGATAAACTGACAACCAATGCTTGGGGAAGTGAGATTGATACACGTCGTTATGAAGTTTCCGGAAAAATTGGGTACGTCAACCCTAATATTCCTTATCAAAGTATCGGTGTTCAAGCTGCCTTTAGTAGTCATGAACAGGAATCTTATTTTGGTTTAAATACCTATAATATTACACAGAATAGCCTGTATACCACTGCTATTTATAATTCCATAATTAGCGATTCTAGACATAAAATTAAAACGGGATTGAGTTATGCTTACGATCATTATGATGAGTTTGTAAATGCCCTAAACCTGGATAATAATTATGAAAGAACAGAATACGCTATAGGCGCATTTTTTGAGTATAATTATGATAATTTGGAAAAACTCAACTTAACGGCTGGTGTGCGTATCGATCATCATAATTTGTTAGGCACTTTTATTACGCCTAGGTTTCATGCTAAATATACGCCATGGGAAAAGTCGGCCTTCCGTATGTCTTTTGGTCGAGGTAAGCGAAGCGCTAATATTTTTGCTGAAAATCAAAATATGTTTGCTACATCTCGTGCCTTTAATATTTTGAACTCCACTGGTAATATTTACGGATTAGATCCTGAAATTGCTTGGAATTACGGCGTGTCTTATTTACAAGGTTTTAATTTATTTGGGAGAAAAGCCGATATTACTTTAGACTATTATAAAACGGATTTTACAAATCAGGTGGTTGTAGATTATGAAAATCCGTTAGAAGTTACTTTTTATAACTTAGAAGGTAAAAGTTATGCGAATAGTTTTCAAGCTGAATTGAATTATAATGCTTTTGAACAATTCGATATGAGGTTAGCTTATAAATATTATGAAGTTAAAACAGCGTATAAGTCTGGACTGCTAGATAAACCTTTAGTGCCTAAACATCGTTTGTTTGCCAATCTATCTTATGAAACACAACTTAGTGAAAATGGCAAACATTGGAAGTTCGATACCACTTTTAATTGGTTAGGTGAACAGCGCTTTTCTTCTACAGTAAGCAATCCTGTAGCGTATCAATTACCGGAATATACGCCTACTGTAACAACCTTAAATGCTCAGGTGACTCGCGTTTTTTCTCCGAAATTTGAGGTTTATTTTGGAGGGGAAAATATAACCAATCTAAGGCAGTCAAATCCGGTTATGGCAGCAAACGACCCATTTGGAGCGAATTTTGATACTACTTTTGTGTACGGACCTATATTTGGAAGCTTGTATTATGCAGGTTTCCGTTTAAAATTATAATTACAGTAACCATTTAAAAACAATAAAAAATGAAAAAAACAATATGTCTTATCATATGTCTAATAGGGGCCTTGTCCTTTGCCCAAAACAAAAATGCTAGAGCAACCATAGAAGTTGATGGTGTTTGTTTAATGTGTAAAACCCGTATTGAAAAAGCCTGCTTTAAAACCAAAGGTGTAAAATCTGCAGTATGGGATGTGAAAACCCATGAACTTAGCTTGATTTATGATGAAAGAAAAACAAATTTAGAAACTATAAAAGCGAGTGTACTTGAGGTAGGGCATGATACAAAAGATCAAAAAGCAACCGATGAGGCTTATGCTAGTGTTCATCCATGCTGTAAATATCGAGACGAAGCTGTAAAAGACGATCATCGTGAAGATGCGGATTAGTTCATCTTTTTAAGTTATTATAAAACCTCTAAGATGTCATGTCTTAGAGGTTTTTTTAAACAAACTTCTATGAATATTCTTTCAAGTTGTTGTTTAGTGTTTTGTAGTGTTTCAAAAGCTAAATAAAGTTATGTTGTCGTACTTTCGCTATTTTTGAAGTATGAGAAATTACAAAATAGCTTTAGTAACCTTTTTGATGTTTTTTAGTATTTGCCTTGCGGCGGAAAACACAGCCTTGAATTTGAGCGGTTTAAGTGTTGCTGAACTTGTTCATATTAATCAAGCTGGATCAACTACTGAAGCCTTGAAATCTCGTTTTGAAGGTATTCAACGTACTTTTAAAAAACAGAAACATTTATTTTCCACGAAGCAAATTTCAGAATCAAAATATTTAAGGCAACTAAAAAAGCTGCGTACAAAGGAATTAAAACTTTTTAAGGCTGTTAAGAGGCATGAGTTTGGTGTAGATGAAATGACCGACTATAATTTTTGGTATCAAGGTGTTTTAAAATTTCCAACCCAAATCGAGCAAGAACTGTTGCAATATGCTTCAAGACCATAGTGTTTTTACATCGCGGTTTTCTTCAAAAAGGATAAGTGTACTATTACTTTAAAGGTCGATATCTTAAAAAATTTATTTGGTGTTAAGTTCGCTTTTCATGTAGTTGAACTTATAGCATTTATATCGTTTTAATTGAGTTTATCCAAAATTTTGTGTTTTTGAAAAATAATTTCAAAATTCATAGGTTAAAATAATATAGATTATAACCTGTTTGGAAAACAAATATACAATTGATTGTAAATTTGGCCCCATTTAAATCGTGTTTTCTTCCATTTTTTGCTGATGCTTTGAGCTGCTAAATATATGGATTTCAGTGCTGCATCATCATGAGGAAAGACTTTTTTGTTGCGTGTATATTTTCTTAAACTGGCATTAAAACTCTCAATGATATTGGTAGTATATATAAGTTTTCTAATCTCTTTTGGGTAGTTTAAAAACGCGGTCAAATTATCCCAATTGTTTTCCCAAGACTGTACGGCAGAGAGGTATTTATCTTCCCAATTTTGTTTAAAGACTTCGAAAGCCTCTAAAGCGAATTTCTCATTATCGGCTTGATAAATAGCTTTAATATCGACCATTATTGATTTACGGTCCTTATAGCTCACATATTTTAAAGAGTTTCTAATTTGATGTACGATACATATTTGACGTATACTACCTGGAAAAATAGCTTCTACAGCTTTATCTAATCCAGAGAGGTTATCCGAACACAGAAAGAAGATATCTTTTACGCCTCTAGAGCGCAGATCGTCTAAAATGGACATCCAAGCAGCTGCCTTTTCTGTCTCCACAATACTCATGCTCAAAATATCTTGTTGCCCTTCGGTATTCACCCCTAAAACTATCATACAGGCTTTAGATATTACCTTGCCTTCTTGACGTATTTTATAATGAATAGCATCTATCCAGACAATGGGATATACGTCTTCTAAAGGTCTATTCTGCCATTGTTTGATGTCTTCCAATAATTGATTGGTGATAATGGATACCTGTGATGTGGAATACTGCACTCCATAGGTACTTTCAATAAAATCAATAATATCGCTATTGCTCATACCTTTGGCGTAAAGCAGTTGAATACAATCTTCTAATTCTTGACTAATCGATTGATGTTTGGGGACAATAACAGGCTCAAAGCTCGCTTGACGATCTCTGGGGATTTTGATGCGTTGTTCGCCGTTATGAGTCTTGATAGTTTTCTCTGAGAAACCATTGCGCTGGTTGTTCTCAATTACAGAACCTCCTTTTTGAAACCCTAAGTGGGCAGTCATTTCTGCTTTTAAAAGTGATTCAATACCACGTTTAAGCAACTGTTCCTTGACCTGGTCAAAGTCCTCCTTGTTGCTGATTTTGCCGATCAAGGCGTCTAATTGTTTTTCTAAGTCTGAGTTCATAAAATAAAAATTTAAAAGTAAATTTTTTGCCTATGAATTTCAAAATCATTTTTAAACTAACTAACAGCAAAAACACAAAATAGTTTACAGTCCCTTTTAATTTTGACATAAAAAAACGCTTCAACCCTATATTGTCTGGATTGAAGCGTTTTTGTATAATCTATTTAAGGCAGTGCCGTTACATCATTCCTGGCATACCACCTCCCATTGGAGGCATTGCCGGAGCGTCTTCTTTAATGTCGATTAAAGCACACTCTGTAGTTAAGATCATTCCAGCTACAGAAGCAGCGTTTTCTAAAGCAATACGAGTTACTTTTTTAGGATCGATAATTCCTGCTTTAAGCATGTTTACGTAAGATTCAGATTTGGCATCGTAACCAAAGTCTTTTTCGCCTTCTAATACTTTATTGATAACTACAGAACCTTCGCCTCCAGCATTTTCAACAATAGTTCTTAATGGGGCTTCAATCGCTTTGTTTACAATTTGAATACCTGTAGTTTCATCTAAGTTTTCGGTAGTAATTTTAGCTAAAACAGTTTTTGCTCTTACTAAAGCAACACCACCACCAGCAACAATACCTTCTTCAACGGCAGCACGAGTAGCATGTAAAGCATCATCAACACGGTCTTTCTTCTCTTTCATTTCCACTTCACTAGCCGCACCAACATAAAGTACAGCAACACCGCCAGCTAATTTCGCTAAACGCTCTTGAAGTTTTTCTTTATCGTAATCTGAAGTTGTTGTTTCAATTTGAGCTTTAATTTGGTTAACACGAGCCTTAATCGTTTCACCATCACCTGAACCGTTTACAATAGTTGTATTGTCTTTGTCTACAGTTACGGTTTCAGCAGTACCCAACATGCTTAAATCTGCGTTTTCTAAAGTAAATCCGCGTTCTTCAGAAATCACAGTTCCACCAGTTAAAATAGCGATGTCTTCCAACATAGCTTTACGTCTGTCACCAAAACCAGGAGCTTTAACAGCAGCAATTTTTAAACCGCCACGTAATTTATTAACCACTAAAGTAGCTAAGGCTTGTCCGTCTACATCTTCAGCAATAATTAATAAAGGACGACCAGATTGTGCAACAGGCTCTAAAATTGGAAGAATCTCTTGTAAGTTAGAAATTTTCTTATCGAATAATAAAATGTATGGATTTTCTAAATCGGCAACCATTTTATCAGAATCGGTTACAAAGTAAGGTGATAAATAGCCTCTATCAAATTGCATTCCTTCAACAACGTCTACATAAGTATCCATTCCTTTAGCTTCTTCAACAGTAATCACACCTTCTTTTCCAACTTTTGAGAAAGCAGTAGCAATTAATTCGCCAATTGTATCCTCGTTATTTGCTGAAATAGCAGCTACTTGTTTTATTTTTTCTGAAGAGTTTCCTACTTTTTGAGCTTGAGCTTCAAGATCTTTAACAATGGCTTCAACAGCTTTGTCGATACCACGTTTTAAATCCATAGGATTTGCACCAGAAGCTACATTTTTTAATCCTTCTTTTACGATAGCTTGAGCTAAAACGGTAGCAGTTGTTGTTCCGTCGCCAGCTAAATCGTTGGTTTTTGAAGCGACTTCTTTTACCATTTGAGCACCCATGTTTTCGTGCTCGTCTTCTAATTCGATTTCTTTAGCTACCGATACACCATCTTTGGTTACAGAAGGTGCTCCAAAACTTTTTGAAATAATGACATTACGTCCTTTAGGACCTAAAGTTACTTTTACAGCGTTTGCTAATGCATCGACACCACGTTTTAAACCGTCGCGTGCTTCAATATCAAATTTTATACTTTTTGCCATGATTATGTTTAATTTTTTTTATTCCCTTGTAGAAGGGAATCTAATTATTAAAATTTAGTGTGTTTTATGAGGTTCCCGTCTTCACGGGAACGGAAAAAGTTATTTAAACGATTGCCAAAATATCGCTTTCACGCATGATTAAATAATCAGAACCTTCTAGTTTTAGCTCTGTACCAGCATATTTACCATATAAAACGGTGTCCCCAACTTTTACAGTAATGGGCTCGTCTTTTGTTCCTGGTCCAGCGGCTACTACAGTCCCTTTTTGAGGCTTTTCTTTTGCATTATCTGGAATGATAATTCCTGAAGCGGTTTTAGTTTCTGCTGCAGCAGGTTCTATAAGAACACGATCTGCTAAAGGTTTAATGTTTAATCCCATTTTAATTTATGTTTTAATTATTAAGTTTAAATTACTAGACTCCATGGTAACGAAAAATATGCCAATAGCATATAACTGACAAACTTGCAGAAATAAAAAATGCCAACTGTTTAAGTTGGCATTTTTTGTCTTGTATAGGTTGTACAATGAATACTTATTCTGCTTCTTTAACAGGAGCTGCGTTATTAGTTGCAGCTGGTGTTTCAGGTAAAGCTACAGGTGCTGGAGCAGCTTCAGTATCTAATGCTTTAGATTCGGCTGTACCAGGTCCTCTGTTAATAGCTACATTAGACGCTAAAATTAATACTAAAAGTAAAGTGGCTAAGTACCATGTACTTTTGTCTAAAAAGTCTGTGGTCTTTTTTACACCACCTAATTGTTGTGTGCCACCACCACCGAAAGATGATGATAATCCGCCACCTTTAGGGTTTTGAACCATGATTACTACGATTAGTAAAAACGCTACCACCACTATAAGGACTAAAAATATTGTAAACGTACTCATTGTTATTTATTATTTTGTTCTTGTAATTGCTCTACTGCTTTAATTTGGTTTGCAAAGAAACTACTTTTTTCTGGATATTTCAAACTTAAAATTTTATAAGATTGAATTGCCTTTTTAAAGTTTTTCTGCTCGACATAAATACGTGCTAAAGTCTCTGTCATTAAAGCTTCGGGTTGTATCATTTGGGCTTGCGCTAAATTTCCCTTTTGCATTAATGGTTTTTTCGGACTGATTTTAGGGTTTTCAGCAATGAATTTATCAATAAGTTTGAATTTTTTCTCCTTGTCTAAATCGGTTGTAGGCGTCGGTTTTGGTAAATGCTCATCGCTTTTTGTATCCAGCTTTTCTTTTTCTGGTTCTCTTTCAATAGGTTGAAACCTGGTAAGTTGTAGCCATTCGTTAAAAGAATGTGATTCTTTTTTATTAAAAGGTAGAGGTTTCCCTAACTCTAAAATGGCTTCGGCTGATTTTTGGTCGGGTCTGGAGTCTGGTTGTTTTTCTTGATCCTTTTCCGAAGGGGGCGAAATTATAGGGGTTTCTTTTAACGGTCTTGGTTCTTTGGGTTCAAAGAGCGCCGGGTCTAAAACACCATCTGTATCATTAATTTGCTGATTTAAACCATCGTCGATCGATACTTTTTTATTGATGGAAAGATCTTCAGCTTCAACATTAAGGTCACCTAAATAATTACTGTTGCTTTTTATGGTCTCCGAAATTTCATTTTGAAAGAATACTTCCGAAGTAATAAAATCAAACAAAATACTTCTATCCGTTGTATAAGCGGCTGTAATTTTAAGTTCTTGGTTGTATTGTAAACTACTTTGATCTTTTAAGCCTTTAAGGTAAATAGCTCTGGCTGCTTGAAAGTAGGGGTGTTTTTCAAGAATAGATTTTAATCCATCGGTTTGCTCATGAGTCAACTCTTGAGGCTTTTGAAGGATGTGTATAAAATCTGCTTGTGTCATTTGTGGTTTAAATTTTAAGCCTGGCCTATTACCATTTGGCTAATGTGGCGTTAAAGATATCTTGCGTGATACGCTCAAATATTTCTTCGTGGGCTGTTGTTTTTAAAGAACCAACAAGTTGATCGGTTCCTGGATAGTCATAGAAAAATGAAAAACGCTGTTCTAAGTCGTCATCTGGTTTTTTCTTATTGTAATATCGCAAACTTACACTTATAGTTAATCGGTTTTGAGCAGCTATTTGATCGGAAGTGGCTGTTGTTGGAGAAATTCTGTATTCGGTAATTTCACCTTCATATACCAAATCACCTCCTGAAGGTACTAAATTTAAATTGGTTTGATTTTGAATTAAGTCTTCTAGCGCTAATTTGAAGTCACGCTCTAATCCTGGTTCTATAAGTAATGAGGTGTTTTCAAAACGATTTACTTGATATGAAGTTACACCAGCCGGTATGGAAGCGCCTGTAAAAGAGTAGATGCCACAACCTATAAAAGTGAAACTAATAAGGATAAGGGTGAAGGGGATAATGTATTTTCTCATTCTAAGAACTCTTGGTTTTATTGATAGGGGTATGGGTGTAAATTTAAAGATCGTATTGTTTGATTTTTCGGTACAATGTACGCTCGCTAATGCCTAATTCTTGAGCTGCTAATTTACGTTTTCCTTGGTGACGTTCTAGAGATTTTTTAATAAGCTCTAGCTCTTTTTGATGTAGCGATAAGGTTTCTTCTTCCTCAATCTCTTCAGCAAAATGATATTTGTCTTGTACTGGTTGTAAATCCTCCTCCACCGTATGTTCTGGAATGGAGATCAATTCTGTATTGGTGTCTATCGATTCTTCATAATCTGTGTCTTCATCATCGGTATCACCATAAATTTTCTGAATTAAACTTTCGTTGTTTTTTTCAACATCTTTAGTGTTTCCGTTTTTCATCAATTCCATAGTGAGTTTTTTCAAATCGTTCAAATCACTTTTCATATCAAAAAGGACTTTATACAGAATTTCACGTTCACTACTGAAATCGCTTTCAGATTTTGATGTTTTTATAACTGCAGGTAGGTTGGTTGATGCTGAATCTGGCAAATAACTACGTAGAATCTCTGAAGTGATCGTACGGTTTTGCTCCAAAACAGAAAGTTGCTCGGCAATGTTTCGCAGCTGACGAATATTACCGCCCCATCGGAACTTTGTAAGCATGGTTATCGCATTGTCACTAAGTTTTACGGTAGGCATTTTGTATTTTAAAGCAAAATCGCTGGCAAATTTCCTGAATAACAAATGAATATCACCTTGGCGCTCGCGTAATGGCGGTAGGTTGATATCTACCGTACTTAAACGATAATATAAATCCTCGCGAAATTTTTCTTTCTCGATAGCTTCAAACATATTAACATTGGTTGCCGCTACAATACGCACATTGGTTTTTTGAACTTTACTCGAACCCACTTTTAGAAATTCGCCATTTTCTAACACACGTAATAAACGTACTTGTGTGGTTAGAGGCAGCTCGCCAACTTCATCCAAAAAAATGGTTCCACCATCGGCAACTTCAAAATAACCGGCTCTGGTTTGGGTGGCACCTGTAAAAGCACCTTTTTCATGTCCAAATAGTTCACTGTCAATAGTGCCTTCAGGAATGGCGCCACAGTTAACAGCAATGTATTTGTTATGTTTTCTATGTGATAATTGGTGTATTATTTTAGGAATACTTTCTTTACCAACGCCACTCTCTCCAGTAACTAAAACCGAAATGTCTGTTGGTGCTACTTGAATAGCTTTTTCAATAGCGCGATTTAAAGCAGGCGTATTTCCAATAATACCAAATCGTTGTTTTATAGCTTGAACTGATTCCATAATTAGCCCCTAGCCCCCAAAAGGGGAATTTAAAAAGTGAATATTTTGATTCTTTCTATTTTGAGTCATACTTATATTTATTCATTTGAGTAAGAATTCCTCCCCTTAGAGGAGGTTAGGAGGGGCTTATTCCCTCTCCTATAAGTGTTGCACTGGTACAATCGGTGACTTTAACATTTACAAAATCACCAATTTTATAATCGGCTTTAGGGAACACACAAACAATATTTTGAGACGTTCTGCCAGACCATTGATCGGGTGATTTTTTAGATTCTTTTTCTATCAATACTTCCACAATAGTATTTAAGTGCTCTCTGGTTCTAATTTCGCTATGAATACGTTGTAAGTCTACAATATCCTGTAGTCTACGTTTTTTAGTTTCTTCAGGCACATCATCTTCCATGTTTCTTCCGGCCATCGTTCCAGGGCGTTCCGAATAGGTAAACATATAACCAAAGTTGTATTTTACGTATTCCATTAAAGACACGGTGTCTTTAAAGTCTTCCTCGGTTTCTGTTGGGAATCCAACAATCATATCTTGACTAATGGCACATTCGGGAATGATGCGGCGAATATTATCGATTAATTCAAAATACTCTTCACGGGTATGCAGGCGGTTCATGGCCTTTAAAATACGGTTGCTTCCGCTTTGTACTGGTAAATGAATGTGTTTACAAATATTATCGTATTTCGCCATAGTTTCAACCACATCTAGGGTTAAATCTTGAGGGTTAGAGGTAGAAAAACGAATACGCATTTTAGGTTGCGCTTTAGCACAAATCTGTAATAGTTTTGCAAAGTCAACAGCCGTAGCCTTTTGCATGTCGGTAGCCTTAACGAAATCTTTTTTCAGTCCGCCACCATACCATAGGTAACTGTCTACATTTTGTCCTAATAAAGTGATTTCTTTATAACCTCTTTGCCATAAGTCGTTTACTTCTTCGAGAATACTTTGAGGATCTCTACTGCGTTCACGTCCACGGGTAAAAGGTACCACACAAAAAGTACACATGTTGTCGCAACCACGGGTTATAGAAACAAAAGCAGTTACGCCGTTGGTGTTAAGTCGTACTGGAGAAACATCACCATAAGTTTCTTCCTTGGAAAGAATCACATTAATGGCGTCGCGGCCTTCATCCACTTCAGCAAGTAAGTTTGGTAAATCTTTGTAAGCATCTGGACCAACAACTAAGTCAACAATTTTTTCTTCTTCAAGAAATTTGGTTTTTAGTCGTTCGGCCATACAGCCTAAAACCCCAACTTTCATTTTCGGATTTTGATCGCGTTTTACAGCATTGTATTTTTCAAGGCGTTTGCGAACGGTTTGTTCGGCTTTGTCTCTAATGGAGCAGGTGTTTACTAAAACTAAATCGGCTTCTTCCAATTTTTGAGTGGTATTAAAGCCTTGGTCGGCCATAATTGAAGCTACGATTTCACTGTCACTAAAATTCATTGAGCACCCATAACTTTCAATAAAAAGTTTGCGTTTATTTTCGGTTTTTTGCTCTAAAACTAAGGTGTTTCCTTGTTTGTTTTCGTCTATAATCTTTTCCATAATTTACTGAAACCTTTAACGGTCAATAAGCACGCAAAGATACAATATATTAATGATTTGTGACAAAGTGACAGTTTTATTTTAGGAGAGAATTAAGAACGTTTTTACATATATTAGGAGTATTGCTTTAGTTTGTGCTAAAAAAAATTAATTTTAGGGGAAATTAATAAGAACCATCAATATTGTATGAATACATTAGATCGCCTATTTAATAAAATTGAAAACGCAAAAGCATTAGATTTTGGAATTATTATAGATAATACCATTACCTTATATAAAAAGATATGGCAAAAAGGTGCTGTACTTTTTTTGTTAATGATGGCCTGCGGTGCTATAGTTGCTGTTTTATTTAGTTTGATAGGGCTTGCGCCTGCAGGTGAGATTTTTGTAAATGGAGAATTTGATATTGAAGGGGTTGTAAACTCATATTCAAAGAATACTTTATATAGTGTGCCGCAAAATATTTTATTAAGCACTTTAACTATGGCATTTTTAGCCGCCTTTTATAGAATGTGTAGCTTCGAGTTATTTGAAAAACCTTATCAAGTGGATTATTTTTACTTTTTTAAAAACGGGTACTTTTCCAAGCTTTTAACTTTAGGGATGATTTACACAACAATTTCTACCATCGCTCAGTTATTGTTTTTGATACCATTAATATATGTATACGTACCCTTGTCGTATATCGCTGTTATTTTTGCTTTCAATCCCGATTTAACCGAAATTGAAATTGTGAAAGCGAGTTTTAAATTGGGAAATAAAAAGTGGTTAATTTCCTTCGGAACCATGTTTGTTGGTGCGTTAATGGGGATGCTAGGCATTTTAGGTTGTGGAATAGGGGTTATATTTACCATAGCCATAGCTTATTTACCGGTGCTGTTTATATATAAAGAGGTCGTTGGTTTTGAAGAAAAAAGTCCGATTGACGAAATTGGTTCTACTTTTTAATAGGCCTTGTTTTTTAAAATTGACAATTCTCAAATCTGAAAAAAGACCGTTTTTTATTTAATTAATTAACAGATAATGACCAAAATGTTACAGATAACGTTTTTTTCATATACATTTGTAGCCTCAAAAAGTGAAGTATGGCGAAGAATTTAGTGATCGTAGAGTCACCTGCAAAGGCAAAAACCATTGAAAAATTTCTAGGTAAAGATTTTAAAGTTGAATCGAGTTTCGGACACATTTCCGATTTACCATCCAAGGAATTAGGCGTTGATGTTGAAGGTGACTTTAAACCAAAATACGAAGTATCAAAAGATAAAAAAGCAGTTGTAAAAAAACTGAAAGACTTAGCGAAAAAGGCCGAAATGGTTTGGTTGGCAAGTGATGAGGATCGTGAAGGAGAGGCTATTGCATGGCATTTAGCCGGAACGCTAAAATTAGATAAAGAAAAAACAAAACGTATTGTTTTTCATGAGATTACTAAATCAGCTATTCAAAAAGCCATTGAAAACCCTAGAGGTATCGATTACGATTTGGTTGATGCCCAGCAAGCCCGTCGTGTCCTAGATCGTATTGTAGGTTATGAGTTGTCACCGGTACTTTGGAGAAAAATTAAAGGAGGCCTGTCAGCAGGGCGTGTACAGTCGGTTTCTGTGCGTTTGATTGTTGAAAAAGAACGCGAAATTGAAGGTTTTACCCCCGTGGCTTCTTATCGAATCGATGCCGAATTTTCAAATGAAGACGGACAAACCTTTAAAGCAAAACTTCCTAAAAACTTTTCAACCAAAGAAGAGGCTCAAAAGTTTTTAGAACAAAATGCTACAGCCGATTTTAAAGTTGCAGATCTTCAAAAGAAACCTGCTAAAAAATCGCCAGCAGCACCATTTACAACATCAACACTTCAACAAGAAGCTTCTCGTAAACTGTATTTTTCAGTAAGTAAAACCATGACTATGGCGCAGCGCCTGTATGAAGCGGGTTTAATTACTTATATGAGAACCGATAGTGTAAATTTATCAGATGAAGCCCGTCAAGGTGCCGAAGCTGAAATCAAAAATGCCTACGGAGCAGAATATAGCAAGCCAAGAAATTATAAAGGAAAGTCCAAAGGGGCGCAAGAGGCTCACGAAGCGATTCGTCCAACGAGTTTTGCAACCCATTCGGTAGACATCGATAGAGATCAAGCTCGTTTATACGATTTAATTTGGAAACGTGCCATTGCATCGCAAATGAGTGAGGCTGAATTGGAACGTACTAATGTGAAAATTAATGCGTCAACGCATAAAGAAACATTCACAGCTAACGGCGAAGTGATCACCTTCGATGGTTTCTTAAAAGTATATTTAGAAGGAACAGATGATGAAGATGTAGAACATGAAGGAATGTTACCTGCTTTACGGGTTAATGAAACACTACTTAATAATTATATCACAGCTACCGAGCGTTATACACGTCCTCCAGCACGATATACAGAGGCTTCATTGGTTAAGAAGTTGGAAGAACTTGGTATTGGTCGTCCATCAACTTATGCGCCTACGATTTCTACCATTCAAAATAGAAATTATATCGAAAAAGGTACCGTAGATGGCGTAGAACGTGACTATACGCAACTTACACTAAGTAACGGACAAGTAAAAGATAAAACCCTTACTGAAAAAGTAGGTTCAGATAAAGGGAAATTAGTGCCTACCGATATCGGTATGATTGTTACCGATTTTCTTGTGAATCATTTTGATGCGATTTTAGATTACAATTTTACTGCAAAAGTAGAAGCAGATTTTGATGAAATTGCTGAAGGGAATGAAGACTGGACCAAGATGATGAAAAACTTCTATAAAGATTTTCATCCTGTAGTAGAAGATGTGAAAGAGAATGCCGATCGTGAATCTGGTGAACGTATTTTGGGTAAAGATCCAAAAACAGGCAAGCAGGTTAGCGTGCGTTTAGGACGTTTCGGACCTATGGTGCAAATTGGAACGGTTGACGATGAAGAAAAACCGCAATTCGCGAGTTTAGGGCCAGATCAGCAATTAACAACAATCACTTATGAAGAGGCTATGGATTTATTCCAGCTTCCTAAAACTTTAGGGGATTTTCAAGGTGAAGAGGTGTTGGTGAATAATGGACGTTTCGGACCTTATGTGAAGTTTGGTGATGCGTTTGTATCGCTACCTAAAGGTGTTGACCCTTTAAGCGTTGAACTGGATGATGCTATTGTTTTAATTAAAGAAAAACAAAAAGCAGATGCGCCTATTTATATGTATAAGGATTTACCTGTTCAAAAAGGTAAAGGGCGTTTCGGACCATTTATTAAATGGAACAACATGTTCATTAATGTGAATAAAAAATACGATTGGGATAACCTATCAGATGAGGATATTGTTGAATTAATTGAAACGAAAATTCAAAAGGAAATCGATAAGGTTATTCATAATTGGGAAGATGAAGGTATTCGTGTAGAGAAGGCCCGATGGGGAAGACATAACGTGTTAAAAGGTAAAATTAAAGTAGAATTACCTAAAACGGTTGATGTTACCGACATGACTTTAGAAGAAGCTCAAGGCATTATTGAAGCCAACACACCAAAGAAAAAAACAACCAAAAGAAAACCAGCAGCTAAGAAGAAGCCTGCTGCTAAAAAGAAATAGTATTAGATGAATTTTAATTTCCTTTCTCCAGTTTCAGATTTAGTATTAGCTCATAGCGAATTATTATCAACACAAGCTCTAGGAAGAAAACTTAAAATACATTCTGCCCAACTCGGGATTCCAGATCTAAAAGATGTTAATATTGCCATTATTGGTGTTTTAGAAAATAGAAATGATATCAATTATATTGGCGAGGAATTTCAGTTAAATGAAATTCGTAAAGCCTTCTATAGTTTGTTTCCTGGTAGTTGGAATACTACCGTTGCCGATTTGGGTGATATTCATAAAGGAGAAACGGTAGAAGATACTTATTTTGCTGTAAAAGAGGCTATTAGTGTTTTGGTGCAAAAGAAAATCATACCTGTTATTCTAGGAGGGTCTCAGGATTTGACCTATGCGAATTATCGTGCTTACGACGACTTAATCCCAATGGTTAATATTGTAAATGTAGATGCGCAATTTAACTTAGGAGATTCAACAAAACCTATAAAAAACAACAGTTTTGTAGGTAAAATTATTCTCGACGAACCTTATAATCTTTTTAATTACGCTACCATTGGTTATCAAACTTACTTTAATGCTCGGGAGGAATTGGACCTTATGGATAGCCTATATTTTGAGTCTTACCGACTTGGCGAGGTATCGCATGATATAACTTCGGTAGAACCCGCCTTAAGAGATGCCAATATCGTGAGTATCGATCTTAACGTCATTAAAGGGTCCGAATTGGGGCTTAATCAAAGGTATTCCCCAAACGGATTGGACGGCAAAGAAATCTGCGCCATTGCCCGTTATGCAGGGATTAGCAATAAGGTGAGTTCTTTTGGGATTTATGAATATAAGCCTTCAAAAGATGATGATATGACTTCCTTACTCATAGCTCAAATGCTATGGTATTTTATAGAAGGTGTGAATTACAGAGTGTTAGATGATGATTTTTCGGATGAAAATAATTATCAAAAGTTCACAACGCTTATCGAAGAGGAGGACTTAGTCTTCTATAAAAGCAATAAAACTGGTCGTTGGTGGATAGAAATACCTTTTTTATCGGAGGTTAATAATAAATTGAAGAGACATACGTTATTACCATGCACGCACCAAGATTATAAAGATGCTTGCAATAATATAATTCCCGAACGTTGGTATAAAGCGTTTCAGAAAAATTGTGTATAGCAAGCGTAGATGCGTTAACCAGACATACTACCGTTGAAGTGTTATTTTTTCACGATGAAACGTTATTTTTTTAGATAAATAGTTGTTTTTTAAAAAATATATAAATATGTTTACGCTCTCGGAATCGAAAAGCTAAATAAATTAACCTCGAGTTTACTATGGATATGAAGAAGTTATTATTATTAACCACAGTGCTAGCTGTTCTTGCCAGTTGTGGCTCTAAAGATAGGGGCGAGCTAGTTGGTGTTAAAGGAAAAAAATGGCATCCAGAAAAGCCTTATGGGATGCAGCTTATTCCTGGTGGCGCATTTATCATGGGTAAGGCTGATGATGATCTGGCTGGCGTACATGATGCACCTGCGAAAACGGTTACTGTACGTTCTTTTTATATGGACGAAACAGAAATTACTAATAGCGAATACCGTCAGTTTGTAAACTGGGTAAGAGATTCAATTTTAAGAATGAAATTAGCTGTTTTAGCTGATGAGGTTGGTTTAACGCCTGAAGATGGAGGTATTGGAGAGTATGCATTTAAAGATGTAGATACAACCAATATGTCTGTTTATGAAAAGTATATGTTTGAAAACTATACAGGATTAGGGCCAACAGGTTATGAAGGAAGAAAGATTAATAAAGATGTTGATTTGATTTTCGATACGGCAGAGTATCCAGATGAGTATTATACCGAAGTTATGGATACGATGTACTTGCCTTTAGAAGAGTCTTTTAATGGGCAACGTACTTGGGATGTAACGAAATTTAAATTTCAATATAACCACATGGATATTCAAGAAGCCGCTAGAAATAGAGGTGTGAAGCGTAAAGATGTTATCTTGAAAGAAGAAATTGAGATTTATCCAGATACCACTGTGTGGATTAGAGATTTTGCTTACTCGTATAACGAGCCAATGCATAACGATTACTTCTGGCATGATGCCTTTAGTGAGTATCCTGTAGTAGGTGTGACTTGGAAACAAGCCAAAGCTTTTTGTGAGTGGAGAACACTTTGGAAAAATTCTTACCAAAAATCTAAACCAGGATCTTCTCCTGTAAACACATTCAGATTACCTTCTGAAGCAGAGTGGGAATACGCTGCGAGAGGTGGGTTGCAAGCAGCAACGTATCCTTGGGGTGGGCCTTATACTAAATCTGATAGAGGGTGTTTTATGGCAAACTTTAAACCTGTAAGAGGGGATTATGCAGCCGATCAAGCTTTATATACTGTTGAAGCTAAATCTTACGACCCTAACGATTATAATTTATATAATATGGCAGGGAACGTTTCAGAATGGGTAAACGCCTCTTACGATCCTTCTGCTTACGAATACACATCTACAATAAACCCAAGTGTTAACGATGCCAATAACCAGCGTAAAATCGTTAGAGGGGGGTCTTGGAAAGATGTTGCTTACTTCTTACAAGTAAGTTCAAGAGATTACGAATACGCAGATTCAGCAAGAAGTTATATAGGCTTTAGATCCGTTCAAGATTATATGGGGACACAAGTAACAGCGAACGGTCAAAAGTAATATTCCAATTTTTTTAAAATAATTAAAATTAACCTACTAAAAATTTAAAACTGAACATTATGGCAAAGTCAAAAGCAAGCAAGAAATTTATGAATATGGCATACGGATTAGGGGCCGCAATCGTAATCGTTGGAGCATTATTCAAAATTATTCACTTCGAAATCGGACCATTAACTGGTAACGTGATGTTAACAATTGGTCTTGTAACTGAAGCAATTATTTTCGCATTATCAGCATTCGAACCAGTTGATGAAGATTTAGATTGGGCTTTAGTATACCCAGAATTAGCAGGTGGAGCTAAAGCAGATAAAGCTGAAGCAAAACAAGACGCACAGGGATTATTATCTAAAAAATTAGATGACTTATTAAAAGAAGCTAAAATTGATGGCGAATTAATTGCTAGCCTAGGTAATAGCATTAAGAATTTCGAAGGTGCTGCTAAAAACATCAGCCCAACAGTCGATTCTATTCAAGCCACTAAAAAGTACGGAGAAGAGATGTCATTAGCAGCTGCTCAAATGGAATCTTTAAATAGCTTATACAAGGTACAATTAGAAAGTGTTAACAAACAAGCTAGTATCAATCAAGAGTCTATTGAAAATGCAGCTAAGTTAAAAGAGCAAATGCAAGCATTAGCATCTAACTTATCTTCTTTAAATGGAGTTTATGGTGGGATGTTATCTGCAATGAGTAAATAATTAGGGGAGTTAATCTCAAATTTAAATAACTAATTAAGACCTAATTAATAAACATGGCAGGAGGAAATTTATCACCTAGACAGAAAATGATTAATCTGATGTATTTAATATTTATAGCAATGCTAGCTTTAAATATGTCAAAAGAAGTGCTTTCAGCCTTCGGATTAATGAATGAGAAGCTTACAAAATCTAATGTGTCAAGTACTGTTCAAAATAACAGTTTCATGGCAAATTTAGAGCAGAAAGCTACAGATCAACCAGAAAAATATGAGCCATTAAAGGCTAAAGCGGTAAAAATTGATGCCTTAGCTAAAAACTTCGATGCTTATTTAGAAGAATTAAAGGGTAAAATGACCGCTAAAATTGATAATCCTACCGATTATGAGATTATGGATAAAGGCGATTACCTTGATGAAAACTTCTTTCAAGGCGATAAAATCAAAGCAGATGGTCAAGAGTTCTTAAGCCAAATTGCAACTTTTAGAGATGGTGTAGTAAACCTTTTAAAAGATGAAAAAGGTATGGAATCTGTTATTAGAGATGTGCAAGACGAGTTTAGTACCGATCCTGAGACTAACAGAGACGGTATAGAAGTAAACTGGTTAGAATACCATTATAAAGGCTTTCCTTTAGTGGCTTCATTAACTAAAATGACACAACTTCAAGCAGATATTAAAACTACAGAGTCTGAAGTTTTATCTACGATGTTACAAGGTACTTTATCTAGCGAAGTGTCTATGACAAACTATACGACCTTAATGGAAACAACTAAATCGGCTTACTTTAATGGAGAAGAATTTGATGGACAAATTGTTTTAGGACGTAAAGATGCTTCAACAAAACCATCGCGTGTCGAATTAACTTTGGATGGAAGACCACTTACTGAAAAGCAATATGTTATTGAAGAAGGTAAAGTCAAGTTAAAAGTTGGAACAGGTAATGTAGGAGAACATAAAATTGAAGGTAAATTAATTTTCGCTCAAGATGGTGAAGAGGTTGAAGTCCCTGTTAATTCATCTTTTGCAACAGTTTCTAAACCCAATGCAGCAACTATTTCTGCCGATAAAATGAATGTGGTTTATAGAGGTGTTAAAAATCCTATGACTATTTCATTCGCAGGTATCCCAGATAATAAAGTAAATGCTAGTGCATCTGGTCTATCTAGAAAATCTGGAAGTTCTTACGTGATGGATGCGACTCGTATTAAAGGTAGAGAAGTAACGATTAATGTTACAGGAACGTTGCCTGATGGAACTAAAGTTGGAGACAAAGCTAAATTTAGAATTAAAGATTTACCAAAACCAACAGGAACAGTTAGAGGTGAAGATGGATCAATTAAAATGCAACGTAATAGTTTGAAAATTTCCACTATTGGTGCTAAGTTTGACGATTTCGATTTCGAATTACCTTTGCGTGTTATTGGATTTAAATTTAAAGTGCCAGGACAACCAACCATTAATGTTAATGGTAATAAGTTGGATAGTAGAGCACAACAAGCTTTAGCACGTGCTAAACGTGGATCTGGTGTTCAAATATTTGACATTGAAGCTAAGGCTACAGGAGTAAGTGTGATACTTAAGAAAGTATCTCCAGTATTTATTGAGCTTACAAATTAAAAGTCGTAAAATATTACAGTAGTCTTAACGTTTAATTCTTTAAGTGTTTAAGGTAAATATAAAATATATAACATCCGTAAAAGCGATGTTGCTTGCAACTGAAACCATACGGATGTTTTATAATACCATTAGAAATAATAAATATAAGCAGATGAAATTAAGAAATTTTTTATTAACCCTTGTAGCTGTTTTTACAGCCTCTAATATATTTGCTCAGGCGAATATATTAAATGCAAAAAGCCCTGATGAAATTGGTGTTAGAACAGAAAGACAAAAAGCTGTAGATAACGATAAACCTTTGGAATATGGCTATGTTGATGATAGAGATATCTTATTTTCAAAAATGGTTTGGGAAAAGATTGTGCTTGATGAACGCGCCAATTTTCCTTTGTATTACCCAATTGATACGAATAATATCGGTCATGATAGACGTTCGATGTACGACGTGCTTATGAAGAGTATTCAAAATGGAGATATTGAAAATATTTACAGTGATTCTTATTTTACAACAAAAAGAACACTTAAAGATATTGAAGCTTCTTTAGCTATGGTTGATACGACCGAGCTAGGTATCGAGCAAATTAATGCAGGTGAAGAATTATCGGCTGAGTATATTAATAGAAGAGACATTACAGCTGCTGATATTAAAGAGTATCATATAAAAGGATTATGGTATTTTGATAAGCGTCAAGCTGAAATGAAATACCGCCTATTAGGTATTGCTGCAGTGGCTCCAGATGTTAACTTTATTGATACAGATCAACCTGATCTCGTAGAATTATTTTGGATTTTCTTCCCAGATGCTAGAGAGGTTTTGCACGAAGCGAAATCCTTTAACAATGAAAATAGTTCTATACCATTTTCATTCGATCACGTTTTAAATGCACGCCGCTTCCATGGCTATATTTATAGAGAGGAAAATGTACAGGGTGATAGAGCCATTTCAGAATACGTTTCCGATAACGCTTTAATGCAATTGTTAGAATCGCAACGAATTAAAGATAAAATTAGAGATTTTGAGTTAGATATGTGGACATACTAATCTGAATTCAGTTAATAATAAAAAACGCCTACTTTTTTAAGTAGGCGTTTTTTGTTTTACCCTGTCTATAGGTAATATGTTAATCTCAGGTTTTGGTATGAGATTTTCGTTTTTATTTCAGTTTTAATTTAACTTATTACTTCATTAGATATATCTTTTTAAGATGCGTAATTTTGTAAGTATGAAAGTAGATTATATAGTTGTAGGTACTGGTATTGCAGGCATTTGTTTCTGTGAGTTGTTAAGTGCTCAAGGGAAAAGCTTCGTTGTGTTAGACAATGGCTCACAAAAGTCATCTGCAGTTGCAGGTGGATTATACAATCCAGTTGTTTTAAAACGCTTTACCTCGGTTTGGAAAAGCGATGTACAATTAGCCTTAGCTTTGCCTTTTTATCAGCAGTTAGAAGAAAAACTAGTCGTTAAATTGGATTATAAAATTCCTGTGTACCGTAAGTTTGCTTCATTGGAAGAACAAAACAATTGGTTCTCGGCCTGTGATAAACCTTTACTTTCTAAATGGCTTTCTCCCAAAGTCATTAAAAATTCAAATGCGGCTATTGATGCGCCTTTTGGTTTTGGTGAAGTATTGGATACCGGACGAATCGATGTTAAGACGCTTGTAGATACTTACCAACAAAGGTTAAAAGAGGGAGATTTGTTTATTGAAGAAGGTTTTGACTATGATTTGCTCATAAATAAACCTGATTCGATACAGTATAAGGCTATTCAAGCGAAACACATTGTTTTCTCGGAAGGCTTTGGTATTAAACAAAACCCCTTTTTTAATTACTTACCATTAGTTCCTGCAAAAGGGGAGTTGCTTATTATTCATGCACCTGAACTTAAAATTAACTATGTACTAAAAGCTGGAGTCTTCCTAATTCCATTAGATAACGATCAATACATTGTAGGGGCCACTTATGAGTGGAAGGATTTAATAAATAAAACGTCAGATAAGGCTCGAACAGAACTTTTATCAAAATTAAAAAAACTGATTGATTGTCCGTTTGAAGTCGTTATTCAAGTTGCAGGGGTTCGACCTACCGTGAAAGACCGTCGTCCTTTGGTGGGACAACATCCTGAATTTAAAAATCTTTATGTTTTAAACGGACTAGGCACCCGAGGCGTGATGATAGGTCCTTATGTAGCAAAGCAGTTGTATGACTATATTGAACATCAGACGCCTTTAGAAGACGACATAGATATCAAAAGATTTCAGGGTTTGATGACTTAAATAAAAAGGTGTTGGTACAAGTTAATCGATGCTTGCGTTAGGGATTGAGGCATTTGTTGAAGCTCTTTTTTTGTTTTTCTCAAAAAAAAAAGCGACTGCCGAAATATTTATATTCATGAGCTCTTTAATTTAATATAGAAAACAGTGAATAAAGCCCGACCCTTGTAGTAACGCCAAAACCTTAATTTTCCTTGGTAATCGTTTTATCGTAGTGCATAAAAATATTAATCCATATGTTTCGGGAAAGCCTTAAAATAATGGGCATACATACAATTAACGTGATGACTATGGATATAAAAATAGCGTTTACTCCAGCGTTAAATACAAAAAAAGCGATAACAAATGCGGCCACAGCAAAAGCAATACCTACAGCGTAGCTTACATACATGGAACCGTAGAAAAAAGAAGGTTCGATTTTGTATTTAGTATGACAATGCGAGCATTTTTCATGCATATCTAAGGCTTCCGAGAGGATGTAAGGATTTTTGTTTTTAAACATAGATTCTTCATGACATTTCGGACAGGCTCCTGTGAAAATACTATATAATTTAGATCCTTTTTTAAACATATAATTTAATGTATTTTTGCGGCTTCAATCGCAAGACAAAAATAGCATATTAAACATATAACACTTGTGATAAAAGTTACATTTCTATGATGAACATTCATAATTTATCGATTTCATTTCAAGGGGAATACCTGTTTGAAGATATTACATTCAAACTGGGTCATGGTGATCGTATAGGGTTAATAGGGAAAAATGGTGCCGGTAAATCGACAATGCTTAAAATCTTATCGAAAGAAATGGAGCCTAATACCGGACAAATTGCGGCCGATAAAGATCTTAAAATTGGATTTTTAAAGCAGGACATCGATTTTATTTTAGGTAGAACTGTTCTAGAAGAATCCTATGAGGCTTTTACCGAGATTAAAGAAGTTGAAGCTAAAATGGCTGCCGTAAATAATGAAATGGCAGAGCGTACCGATTATGAAAGTGAAGGTTATCATCAATTAATGGTCGATATCAATGAGCTTCAACACCAATATGAGATATTAGGAGGCTATAACTACCAAGGCGATACCGAAAAAATACTTCAAGGTTTAGGTTTTAAGCGTGAAGACTTCGATAAGTTAACCGATACTTTTTCGGGTGGATGGCGTATGCGTATTGAATTGGCGAAATTATTACTTCAGAATAACGATATATTACTTCTGGATGAGCCTACCAACCACCTCGATATTGAATCTATTATTTGGTTGGAAGGGTTTTTAAGAAATTATTCGGGTGCCGTGGCTATTGTGTCGCACGATAAAATGTTTTTAGATAACGTTACAAACCGAACCATCGAAATTTCATTAGGACGTATTTACGATTATCCAAAACCTTATTCGCAATTTTTGGTATTACGTGAAGAACTGAGAACCCAACAACTGGCTTCGCAGAAAAATCAGCAAAAGCAAATTGAGCAAACTGAAAAGTTAATTGAAAAGTTTCGTGCTAAAGCTTCTAAAGCCACTATGGCACAATCCTTAATTAAAAAGCTGGATAAAATTGATAGAATTGAAGTTGATGAGGATGATAATAGTGTTATGACGCTTAATTTCCCGGTATCTATTACGCCAGGGAAAGTGGTTGTTGAGGCTGAAGGTGTTTCTAAAAGCTATGGTGATAATCAGGTTTTAAAGAATATTGACTTATTGATTGAACGCGATAGTAAAACTGCTTTTGTTGGTCAAAACGGACAAGGAAAGTCAACACTAGCCAAAATTATGGTTGGTGATGTGAAATATAACGGACATTTAAAGCTGGGGCATAATGTTCAAATTGGATATTTCGCCCAAAATCAAGCCGAGTACCTAGACGGAAATAAAACCGTTTACGATACCATGGTTGATGCAGCTAATGAAACCAATAGAAGTAAGGTACGTGATATTTTAGGATCCTTTTTATTTCGTGGTGAAGAAGCCGATAAGTATGTGCGTGTGCTTTCTGGTGGTGAGCGAAATCGTTTAGCTTTAGCCAAATTAATGCTGCAACCATTCAATGTTTTGATTATGGATGAGCCTACCAACCACCTGGATATTAAATCTAAAAATGTACTGAAGGATGCTTTAAAACGTTTTGAAGGGACTTTAATTTTAGTATCTCACGATCGTGATTTCTTGCAAGGCTTAACAAATGTGGTTTACGAGTTTAAAGATCATAAACTTAAGGAGTATTTGGGTGATATTGATTTTTACCTAGAGCAGCGACAAGTAGAAAGTTTAAGAGAAGTTGAAAAGCGCACCGTGGTTAAAACAGAAGTGCCAAAGGAGAAAAAACAGCATTCTTACGAAGATCAAAAGAAACTCAAGTCTTTAAATAATAAGCTGAGTAATGTAGAGTCTAAAATCAATCAGTTAGAACGAGATATTAAAGCCATTGATCTCGAACTTGAAGTGAATTACGAAGAAACCACATCGCAACCTAATTTTTTTGATAACTACCAGAAAAAGAAAACGGATTTGGAAGCGCTTGTAGAGAAGTGGGAAGCTATTCACATGGAAATAGATGCTTTTGAGTTATAGATATTTAAGGTTTTTTTAACTTTTTGAGGAAAAGTATTGGGTAATTTTGGCGACTACACCGCTAAAATATTGACCATGCGAAAAATTATACTTTCTGTAATAGGCGTTTTGCTTATTATCTTTTCCTTCATCGGAGCTCAAAAATTGATTGCCAGTAAAAACAAGCCAAGGCCTGTAAAGGAAAAGATTATTAAAACGGTATTTACCGATACAGTAAAGAATACCACCATAAAAATTGTTATTCCTGCAACAGGAAGTTTAGTAGCCAAGCGTCGCGTAGAATTATATGCCGAAGTACAAGGCGTTTTTAAACCTTCGCATAAACTTTTTAAGCCTGGCCAAACCTATACGAAAGGGCAAACATTAATACATATTGATGCTAATGAATATTACGCTAGCGTGCAGGCCGAAAAAAGTAATCTTTACAACAGCTTGTCTGCAATCATGCCCGATTTACGACTCGATTTCCCTGAAGTTTATCAAAAGTGGCAAAACTATCTTAATGGCTATAACATAAATAAAAGCACGCCTGCATTGCCGAAAATGTCCTCCGATAAGGAAAATTATTTCATCACGGGTCGTGGTATTGTTTCTAGCTATTACAAAGTTAAAAATTTGGAACAACGCTTGGCAAAATATCGAATTTCTGCACCTTTTACGGGAGTACTTACTCAAGCATTGGTAACACAAGGCTCTTTAGTTCGAAGTGGTCAAAAATTAGGAGAATTTATCGATCCGTCGGTTTATGAGATGGAAGTGGCATTAAGTGAAAATTATGCCAGTTTGTTAAAAGTTGGTGAGCCAGTTATTTTAAATAGTTTAGATGATACCGAAACCTATAAAGGGCTCGTTTCTCGAGTAAATGGAAGTATCGATGCCACCACGCAAACTATTACCGCTTATATTGATGTTGAAAATGAAACCTTAAAAGAAGGCATGTATTTAGAAGCAGAAATTAATGCTAAAGAGGAAGAAAATGCTATTGAAATTGATAGGAACTTATTATTGGAAAACGATCAAGTTTTTGTGGTGCGTGATAGTATTTTAGATACCATGCCCGTAAAACCTGTTCATTTTTCGGAAACCAGTGTTGTTTTAAAAAATATTCCAGACGGAACCGTGATACTAGAAAAAAATGTTCCAGGAGCATATGCAGGAATGCTAGTAAAACCATTTAAAGAAGTAATATCTAAAAAAGACGCTAAGTAATGAGGAAATTAATAGCCTATTTTATTAAGTATCACGTTGCTGTTAACGTGTTTCTTTTAGCGTTTTTTGTATTTGGTGTTATTGGTTTGTTTTCACTTAAATCGTCTTTTTTCCCTTTAGTAGATTCTAAAATTATTAATATTAGTATTGCTTATCCAGGGGCTTCTCCACAAGAAATTGAAGAGGGTGTGGTTTTAAAAATAGAAGACAACCTTAAAGGTCTTCGAGGTATCGATCGTGTAACTTCGGTTTCTAGGGAAAATAGTGGTACCATTACAGTAGAAATTGAAAAGGGTGAAAATATAGATTTCATGCTTTTGGAAGTTAAAAATGCCGTAGATCGTGTACCGTCCTTTCCAACAGGAATGGAACCTTTAATTGTAGCCAAGCGCGAGGAGGTTCGCGAAACGATTTCTTTCGCTTTAAGCGGAAAAAATGTGCCGCTTGCCACGCTAAAGCAAATTGGGATGCAAGTAGAAAACGATTTAAGAGCCATACCAGGCATTTCACAAATTGAAGTGACCGGTTACCCAGAAGAAGAAATAGAAATAGCCGTAAACGAAAGTAGTTTATTGGCTTATAATATTAGTTTTTCCGATGTATCACAGGCTATTAGTGGCTCTAATATTCTGGTTACTGGTGGGAATATTAAAACAGATGCCGAAGAATATTTAATTCGTGCAAACAACCGGGCCTATTATGGTGACGAGTTATCCAATATTGTGGTTAAGGCTACTAATGACGGAAAAACAGTTAGACTTAAAGATGTCGCTATTATTCGCGATCGATTTTCGGAAACGCCAAACGCCACATTTTTTAATGAAGATTTAGCAGTAAATGTTACCGTAACAAGTACAAATTCAGAAGATTTAATTTCTTCAGCCGATAAAGTTAAAGCTTATATAGAAGGGTATAATCAAAGCCATATTAACGTGAGGCTTAATGTTGTTCAAGACCGATCGATCACCCTAAAACAACGTACGCAATTATTAACCGAGAATGCTATTGTAGGAATGCTATTGGTTTTAACGTTTTTGTCTTTGTTTTTAAATACCCGACTGGCTTTTTGGGTCGCTTTTGGATTACCCGTGTCTTTCTTGGGGATGTTTATTTTTGCAGGGCAGTTTGATGTCACCATTAATGTGTTGTCTCTTTTCGGTATGATTATCGTCATTGGAATTTTAGTTGATGATGGTATTGTAATTGCCGAAAATATTTATCAGCATTACGAAAAAGGAAAATCGCCTATTCAAGCAGCCATCGATGGTACTATGGAAGTGATCCCTCCAGTGGTATCAGCCATTATTACCACGCTTTTAGCATTTTCGTTATTTCTTTTTTTAGATAGTAGAATCGGAGAATTTTTCAGTGAAGTTTCAGTCATCGTTATTCTAACCTTAGTAGTTTCATTAGTAGAAGCTCTCATTATTCTTCCGGCGCACTTGGCGCATTCCAAAGCCTTAATGAAACCTGTTGAAGAAGAAAACCCTTCAAAAATCAAATTGTTTTTTGCTAAAATGAGAGGTATCAATAAACTAGGGGATAAGATTATGACTTTCCTTAGAGACAAGATTTATAGTCCTGTTTTTGATTTTGTTTTAGAATTTAAGATGTTATCACTCGGAATTTTTGTGGCCATATTAGTTTTAACCTTTGGCGCCATTGGTGGTGGAATTATCGGGATGACTATATTTCCTTCCATTGCAAGCGATCGTGTAAGTGTGCAACTCGATATGCCTAATGGTACCAATGTGAAAATCACAGATTCTATAATTTCTATGATTGAGCAAAAGGCTTTTATTGTAAATAAAGAGTTTACCGAAACCTATTTAAAAGGTACCGATAAAGAATTGTTTGAAAACACCATATTAAAACTAAACAGTTCCTCTAGTGCTACCTTGCAATTAAACATGCTTCCTGGTGAAGAGCGTCCGGATGCCATTAGTGCTAGTTTGGTCGCCAACCGATTACGGGAATTGGTGGGGCCCGTAATAGGTACCGAGCGTTTAATTTTTGGTTCAGGAGGTAATTTTGGTGGTAGTCCTGTTTCGGTGTCACTGTTAAGTAATAATATTAATGACTTAAAAGGTGCTAAAGTAGCCTTGAAAAAAGTCCTTCAGGAAAACCCCTTATTAAAAGATGTTGAAGATAACGATCCTGCAGGTATTAAAGAAATTCGTTTAGAACTAAAAGAAAGTGCCTATTTATTAAATTTGAATTTAAGAAGCGTTATGGAACAAGTGCGTGCTGGTTTTTTTGGTGTACAAGCACAACGCTTTCAACGTGGTCAAGATGAAATCCGCGTTTGGGTGCGTTACGATCGTTCCAACCGAGAATCTATAAATAATTTGGATGATATGCGCATTGTCACGCCATCAGGTAGCCGTGTTACTTTAAAAGATATAGCAACCTATACCATCGAACGTGGTGATGTTGCCATTAATCACTTGTCAGGACAACGTGAAATTCAGGTGTCGGCCGATTTAAAAGACCCGAGTACAAGTTCGACAGATATTTTAGACGATATTAAAGCCCGTATAATTCCTGAAATTCAATCGCAATACCCTACAATTTCAGCCTCATTCGAAGGTCAAAAAAGGGAAGCTAATAAATTATCATCTTCATTAACAAAAGCAGGTGTTCCCATATTGTTACTTATTTATATTACCATAGCCTTTACCTTTAGAAGTTATAGTCAACCTATTTTACTAATTCTATTAGTGCCGTTTAGTTTAACAGCGGTAGGTTGGGGACATTGGTTACTTGGGTTTCCAGTAAATGTACTCTCCCTTTTGGGTATCATTGCTTTAATTGGTATTATGGTAAACGACGGCCTGGTATTAATAGGAAAGTTTAATAGTAATTTGAGAGAAGGGATGACTTTTGATGACGCCCTTTCCGAAGCTGGAAAATCAAGGTTTAGAGCCATATTCTTAACCTCATTAACTACCGTAGCAGGATTAGCACCATTGTTGCTAGAAAAAAGTAGGCAAGCCCAGTTTTTAAAACCAATGGCCATTTCTATTTCTTTCGGAATTGCATACGCTACCATTTTAACCTTATTAGTACTCCCTTTGTTTTTGTCATTTAGTAACGATATTAAAAGACATATCAAATGGTTAGTAACAGGTGAAAAAGTTACAAAAGAAGAAGTTGAACGCGCGATAAAAGAGCAAAATGAAGAAAATGCACATTAAAACCTTTGTTGCTACGATTTTATTATTTACACACGCATCGCTAGTAGCTCAAGAAGTCCTTACCCAGGAAAAAGCAGTAAGCTTGGCCTTAGGAAATAACTATGGTATTAAATTGGTTGGTAAGGATGTAGAAATAGCTACAAACAATGCCGATATATTAAATTCGGGCTATCTACCTACGTTAACAGGAAGTGCTGGTGCTACCATTAATAAGGATAATACAGAGGCCGAGTTTTCAGATGGCAGGGTTACCGAACTTAAAGGCGCCGAGAGTTCACGATATAATGCTTCTGTAGATTTAAATTATGTGTTGTTCGATGGCCTAGGCCGTTCATATAATTACAAACGCTTAAAAGAAACGAAAGCACTAACCGAACTTCAAGCCCGTGCAACCATAGAAAATACGGTTATGCAATTGTTTACCATATATTATAATGTAGCCGAGATTGCCGATAACTATAATGCGATCTCTCAAACCTTCGAGATTTCTAAAGACCGATTAAAAAGATCGCAGTATCAATTTGAGTACGGTCAAAACACAAAATTAGATGTCCTTAATGCCGAAGTGGATATCAATAATGATAGTATCACACTTTTAAATACAAGGCAACAACTTAGAAATTTTAAACGAGACTTAAACTTGGTTTTAGGAAATACCGTTCCAAATGAATTTGATGTCGATACCAATATCGGTTTTAATACCATTTATGATAAGGAAGCGCTTAAACAAAAAGCCATAGCAAACAACGTTAGTATATTACAAGCCAATAAAAATATCGACATTAGTATGCTCGGTATTAATTCCGAGAAATCGGCTTTCTTGCCAACTGTTGGCTTGGTAGGAAGCTATGGATGGAATCAAAATGATAATAATGCGGCATCTTTCGTGTCAACTTCTACCAGCTACGGACTTTCGGGAGGCGTTAACCTAAGGTGGGATCTCTTTGATGGCGGTAGTACGATCACCCGTGTTAAAAATGCCAAAATTAATTTAGAAGCTCAGAAAATTCAAAAGGAACAGTTACTTGTAACTTTAGAACGCGACTTTAATAATGCCTGGGATAATTATCACAACCGTTTAAATATTTTTAGACTGGAAGAAGATAACATTCGAACCTCTCAAAACAACTTCGATCGAACACAAGAGAAATTCAAACTCGGGCAAGTTAATTCTATCGAGTTTCGTCAGGCGCAACTCAACTTGTTAAATGCAGAACTCAATAGAAACAAAGCCAAGTACCTGGCTAAAATTGCCGAATTAGAAATGCTACAAATTAGTGGTGAACTTTTAAATGTAGAATTTTAAAGAATCACTGTATCTTAAACAGCCATTAGAGGGGAGAGGCGCGCAACTTTGTCATTAACCTATATATTAGGTAAAGTGATATTCAAAAATATAAGGTTATATAAGGATGCTTAATCTTTATATAACCTTTCTTTTTTAGGAGAAAATAAGCATAACGATCTTAATTAGCCTTTCGGCGGAAGTATTCGCGTTAAGTTTCATCATTGGTATTTCATATTTATAATATGAGGGGAGTGCATGTTTTTTTTAGTTTGGTTTCCAGCTGAAGCCTACTAACGGTTGTCACCCTAAGCTTGTCGAAGGGCAAATAAGGGTAGAGTTTAGATATTAAAAGTTAAATGTAGAATTTGGTTGGTAATTGTTGGGTTGATAATTTTCAATTTTCAATTTTCAATTTTCAATAGTCAATAGTCAATAGTCAAAAGTTTACAATGTAAATAACACGTTTACTGAGAGTTAATTCCATCATCAAAAAAACTTTAAAAAAAAGCGATAAAAAGTTTGTTTGGGAGAAGGAAAGGTTTGTATATTTGCACCCCGCTAACGAAGGCGTCAGTCTTATAAAGCGGTAGTTCATTGAGTTGTTTTGGTATTAAAATAAGGTTAAAAAAACTTTTAAAAAATAATCAAAAAAAAAGCATTGTGGGTTTAATAAAAGGTTGTATGTTTGCAGCCGCTAAAAACAGCAGGTCTGTTGGAGGTGAGGAGTTCATAAAGCAGTTTTGGTTGTTAAGATTTAAAGCGAAAAAAACTTTAAAAAAAATATCAAAAAAACATTGTGAGTTTAAAAAAAGGGTTTTACATTTGCACCCGCTTAGCAAGGAAACGAGCTAAAGAAAAGAGAAACAAGTTCATAAACATATTGAATTGACAGCGTAAGAATTGAATTGGAAACGATTTAATTCAACAAAGAGAATAGACCATTTTGAGTACTAGAGATTCTAATTAGTTGTTAAAGCTGTTACCTTATAGGTAGCGCATAAAAATTTAACGATGAAGAGTTTGATCCTGGCTCAGGATGAACGCTAGCGGCAGGCCTAACACATGCAAGTCGAGGGGTAACATAGAAAAGCTTGCTTTTTTGATGACGACCGGCGCACGGGTGCGTAACGCGTATAGAATCTACCTTTTGCTACTGGATAGCCCAGAGAAATTTGGATTAATACAGTATAGTATCATATTACTGCATGGTATTTATGATTAAAGGTTACGGCAAAAGATGACTATGCGTCCTATTAGCTAGTTGGTGTGGTAACGGCATACCAAGGCAACGATAGGTAGGGGCCCTGAGAGGGGGATCCCCCACACTGGTACTGAGACACGGACCAGACTCCTACGGGAGGCAGCAGTGAGGAATATTGGACAATGGAGGCAACTCTGATCCAGCCATGCCGCGTGCAGGATGACTGCCCTATGGGTTGTAAACTGCTTTTATACAGGAAGAAACCACGCTACGTGTAGCGTTCTGACGGTACTGTAAGAATAAGGATCGGCTAACTCCGTG